>DATBNK010000136.1:0-1750 GCA_036554355.1 Aquiluna sp. | reverse complement strand
GTCGATCACTGGGGAGTGCAGTGGGAAGGTTCTCTCTACGCCAACCTGGAAGGAGATCTTGCGAACAATGAAGGTCTCGCGGATGCCGTGACCGGAGCGAGCAATAACAATGCCCTGGAACACCTGAATACGGCTGCGGTTACCTTCCACGATGTTTACGTGGACCTTTACGGTGTCGCCTGCGCGAAACTCTGGGATGTCGGTCTTTAGGTTCTTGGCGTCTACAACGTCGAGAATGTGCATGATCTCTTCTTTCCTTTTGCACGCAGGTCAAAACGGTTAGCTAAAAAGTTTTTGGTTTATGCCCATACTCCCCTGCGGCAGAGACCTTTGGGCACCGGAGAAGTCTGCCACAGCGACAGCGCTAAAGCAACCTTGAATCAGTTGGTTCTGGCTCACTAGTGATTGCCGCCCAGAGTTCGCTGGCGATGTAGTAGTGGCGTCTTCCCTGGTTCGAGTCACCAATCGGCCTAAGCCAACCAAGTTCGACCCCGCGCCGCAAGAGTGCGAGAGCCGAGGGTTGAGTCAAGCCAAGGTGCTCTCGAATGGTAGTGGCGGTTGCCAGCGGATTTTGGAAGATGGCTTCCACCAGCGATCTTGTTGATTGGTTCGGTGCTTCAATCATGTACCTTGCGTGAAGCACCTGTAGGCGCTGGAATCTCCCAAGCGCCTCAGTGGCGCTAAATCGAAGCATGGTTGCCCAGAACTCAATCCACCCTGCCATGTCTCCCTCTGTCTTGACGGCACCCAAAGCTTTGTAATAACCGGAACGATTTCCCTCAATCTGGCTCGATATTGAAATAACCGGGTGAGAAAGAATTCCGTCATCCATCAGCATCATCAGGGCAAGCAAGCGCCCAAGCCGTCCGTTACCGTCAAGGAAAGGGTGAATCGTCTCAAATTGATAGTGAGCAATGGCATTCCTGATCACAGGAGGCATCTTGGTTTTTGGTTCGTTCACAAAACGTTCCCAGTCTGCAAGCAGCGCCGGCAGCTCCTGATGGGCAGGCGGAACGAATTCAGCAGACTCAATAGTTCCACCCGGCTTACCGATCCAGACATAGCTCTTTCTGAATTCACCTGGAGTCTTGATAGATGCATCTTTAGTGTTCAGAAGAGTCTTATGAAGCCTTCGCATCATTCTCACGCCAATTGGAAGCTCCTGAAGCAGCGCAAACCCTTGATCTATGGCGTATCTCAGATTTCGAACTTCAACCACGTCTCTGGTTGCACCGGCCGGGTTGGTTTCATCGGCCAGGACTTCCCCAAGTGTTGCTTTTGTTCCTTCAATGCGCGCGCTGTCTAAAGCATCTTGGAGAGTCGCCAGCCGAGTAGCTGCAACTAGAACCGGGTCGCCGGCAGCAAAGCCTTTTAGCTCACCGAGAGCTGCCTGAGCGAAGGCAACTTCAGCATGGACATAGTTTGGTATCTCGTAGTCTCCATGAATCAAGTCAGGCAGGTAGTAAGTGACTGGAGTAAGCGCGAGTGGGTCCCTCGCATACTTTCCAAAGAAGACTGGTGACTTTTCCATAAAAATAAACCTATAGGTTTTTCCTAGAATTTCTATAGGTTGACAAAGAGTAATAGAAAAATTTCTCAAAAAAAGCCGATAACACACTAAATTCAGTACGCTTTTGCCATGACTAAGTCATATCGAACCAGAGTCTATGAACTGGCGCTGACCAATAATGGCGTGGTTACCACCACCATGGCGATTGCGAACAATATTCCAGCAGTTGAACTACGAAAA
>DATBNK010000126.1:0-2736 GCA_036554355.1 Aquiluna sp. | reverse complement strand
GGCGGTTCCATACCTGCCCATTGACCCCAAGGATGTTGGTCGCAACTACGAGGCCGTTATCCGTGTCAACTCACAATCGGGTAAGGGTGGGGTTGCATACCTACTCAAGACCGATCACTCTTTGGATCTACCAAGGAAGTTGCAGATCGAGTTCTCTAGAGTGGTGCAAAACCACACCGACTCTCAGGGTGGCGAGGTTACCTCAGACGAGCTTTGGCGAATTTTCCAAGACGAGTACCTACCCTCCCAAAATGATGCTGAGAAGTGGGGCCGACTAGAGCTACGAAAGATGCGGACCGAGTCTGAGATGGACGGCAATGTCTCGCTAGAGGTTATTCTTCGTGACGGTTCCTCCGAGATCACCGCAAGTGGTGAGGGCAATGGCCCAATTAGCGCCTTTATTGCCGTCTTAGAGCAGCGAGGCATCTTGCTGAAACTAAATGACTATGTCGAGCACACTCTGAGCGAGGGTGGGGATGCACTTGCCGCTGCCTACATCGAATTGGAAACTGCTGGGCAAACACTCTGGGGAGTCGGCATAGATGGAGACATCTCAACCGCTTCTTTGAAGGCTCTGATTTCGGCGGTCAATAGAAGCCAGCGCTAGCCTTCGCGGCAAACTGGCGTTTGATTGCGATACTTATTGGATGCCTCATTACCGCGACGAAGGAATTGTGCTTCGCACACACAAACTCGGTGAGGTCGATCGAATTGTGACGGTGCTAACCAAAAACCACGGTCAAATTCGAGCGGTTGCGAAGGGCGTTAGAAAAACCAGCTCTCGATTCGGTGCGAGGCTTGAACCCTTCATGGTTGCCGACTTGCAGCTTTATGAGGGTCGGAATCTAGATACGGTCTCTCAGGCAGAGCAGCTTGCCAACTACGGCTCCAGCATTGTTGCCGATTACGCCAAATACACGGCCGCAACGGCAATCCTGGAGGCCGCGGAGCGGCTTACCAGGGAAAGCTCCAGCTCACAGCACTATCTGCTGGTTCTGGGGGCCATTCGCACTTTGGCAAACTTCAATGAGCGCTCAGATCAGGTCTTGGATAGCTATTTGCTCCGAGCACTCTCTATTTCGGGCTGGGTGCCGACATTGGATTCTTGCCACAGCTGCGGTGACGCTGCAACGCTGTTCTCGACGCACTCCGGGGCTGTCAGCTGCAGCGCGTGCAAGTTGCCCGGGGCAGTGAACATTGGGCAATCTGGCCTTTCCCACATGCGCTCCCTAATGGCAGGGGACTGGGACGGGGTGCGACAAGCGAGTGAGCAAATTAGATCGCAGGTAAGTGGAGTGATTACCGCTTATTTACAGTGGCAGCTCGAGCGAGGAATGAAATCATTGCAACACGTGGAGCGGGTATGACCGAGCTGTTTGAAAAAGGCAGGAAGCCACCCAAATTTGAGGCGGTGCCAAAACACATTGCAATCGTCATGGATGGCAATGGGCGTTGGGCCAATGAGCGTGGACTCACCAGGACACAGGGTCACATTGCCGGTGAGGCGGCTCTGCTGGAGGTGGTCGCCGGAGCTATTGAGGCCGGAGTGAGCCACATCACTGCCTATGCGTTTTCAACCGAGAATTGGAAGCGATCACCAGACGAGGTTCGCTTTTTGATGGGTTACAACAAAGAGGTGTTACGCAGGCGTCGTGATCAACTAAACGACTGGGGTGTCAAGATCAGGTGGGCAGGCAGAGCACCAAAGCTCTGGCCATCTGTTATTTCAGAGCTCAAGGCCGCCGAGAAGCTAACTGCCAAGAACACCACCCTCACCCTCACCATGGCTGTGAATTATGGCGGGCGCCAAGAGCTGGTCGATGCCATGAACGCGATCTCTGAGAAGGTTGCCAGTGGCAAGCTAAAGCCAGGATCAATCACCCAGAAATCAATTGCCAAAGAGCTCTACATTCCAGACATGCCAGATGTTGATCTATTCGTGCGGTCTTCTGGTGAAAAACGAACAAGCAACTTTCTGCCCTGGCAATCGAGCTATGCCGAGTACCTGTTTATGGATGAGTACTGGCCAGATTTCACAAAGGAGACGCTCTGGAAGGCGATATCTCTTTATCAAACAAGGCAGAGACGCTTTGGGGCAGCGGTTGATGCCCCGCTAAACTAAAGTTTTCCCGTCTCGAGCATTTTCGGAGCTTTATGGCCGCCTCAAAACTAGATCAGGTAATTTCGCTTGCCAAGCGCAGAGGATTCGTCTTCCAGGCTGGCGAGATCTATGGTGGCTCGCGCTCTGCTTGGGATTACGGACCTTTGGGCGTTGAGCTAAAGGAAAACATCAAAAGACAGTGGTGGCAATCAATGGTTGCCGGCCGCGAGGACGTAGTTGGCCTAGACAGTTCGATCATCCTTCCAAAAAAGGTCTGGGAGGCCTCCGGTCACGTAGAGGCGTTTGTTGACCCTCTGATTGAGTGCACCAGTTGCCACAAGAGATTTAGAGCCGACACTCTAGAAGATGCTTTCGCGGCCAAGAAGGGTCGTCCTGCAGAGTCTTTAGCCGAGATTGCCTGCCCTAACTGCGGCAACAAGGACATCTGGACCGAACCAAAGAGCTTTAACGGACTATTGAAGACATCGTTGGGTCCAGTGGATGACGATTCGGGAATGCACTACCTCAGGCCCGAAACTGCTCAGGGTATCTTTGTGAACTTCAACAATGTTCTCAATGCAGCGCGCATGAAGCCTCCTTTTGGCATTGGCCAGATGGGTAAGAGCTTTAGAAAC
>DATBNK010000116.1:0-3769 GCA_036554355.1 Aquiluna sp. | reverse complement strand
GCGGATTAGTTCAGCTTCACTCATGGTTCTCCCTAAAGGTTTTTCTGCTACAAGGTTAGGCAACCAATTGAAAAATAATGCACTGCAAGAGAATCTCTCGCGCAGATTTAGAACACTGCTCTCTGGAGCAAAGGACGGCATACCTCCCTGGTTGCCGGTGGTTGCCGAAGGCGATGAGCCAGGATTCTTCGTTCCTGGGGATGCTCCTTGGATCGTGCACAGAGATTTCTCCACACTCGTCGGTGGCGTCAGAGCTCTTTTAATGCAGGCCCTGCACCCCGGCTCGCTCACCGGTGTGGCTCAGCACTCCCGCTATGAAGCCGACCCCTTAGGAAGACTCAGCGGCACCATTCGCTGGCTCACGGTCACTACCTTTGGTTCTCACACCGCGATACAAAACGAAGCCTCCAGAGTGAATCGCATGCACACCCGGGTCACCGGCGAGTATCAGACCTCGCAGGGCGAGACGAGGCCTTATAAAGCAGCCGACAAGGACCTACTACTTTGGGTGCACGTGGCATTCATGGATTCCTTTTTGCGCTCCCACCAGAACTACTCAAAGGCGCCGATTCCCGGAGGAGCCGATGAGTACGTTCGGCTCTGGTCAAAATCAGTCGGTCCACTGGGCCTAGACAAGGCACCAATGAGCGAGAGTGAACTCGAGGCGACCCTCGAAGACTTTTACCCGCAATTGACTGTCACTCAAGAGACCAAAGACGTCATCCACTGGATCAAAAATGCCCCGCTGCCGCCCCTGGCAAAGCCCGTCTATCGGTTGCTGTTTCACTCGGCGCTCGCCTCAATGCCCGAGAACTACAGAGAACTAATTGGCCTCAAGGGCTGGCCACTCTGGTTCACCAGACCCGTCACCACAACACTCTTGCGAGTGATGCGCTTTGCAATTGGACCAGAGTCCCCGATTGAGGATGCGGCAATTGCAAGGCTCAAGCGAGCTGGGACAATCAGCTCCTAATCACTCCTGGCTTCTAGGAACTGCAGCACCTCGATCTGGTCCACCCCTGGAACCGGACCCTTGGGCATGGCTGCAAGCAGTGACGAGTTCACGATTGCGCTTGGAAACGCCTTGCCAGCCCACTTGGCTGCAATGTTCTGGGGCGGGATTCTGCAGCAGCTGTCATCCGGGCAGGTGGACTGACCGCGCTTTTTGGTCTCTCTACCCCTAAAGAATCGAACAGTTTCAAACGGTGTTCCAAGGCTGATTGAGAAATCACCTTGGCTACCGCGTTCGATTCTTGAGGTGCACCAGTAGGTGCCGTTGGGCTTGTCGGTGTACTGGTGATACGGAGCCAGTCGGTCCTGTTCCAGAAACACTTGCCTCGCACTCCACTTCGCACACACCGTCTGTCCCTCAATGGTGCCAAGGGCATCTTTGGGAAACAGCACACCATCGTTTTCGTAGGCCTTGGCAACCGATCCCGATGAGTGCGCCTTCAAAAAGTGCACCGGAATACCGAGGTGTTCGGTGGAAAGGTTGGTGAAGCGGTGAGCTGCGGTCTCGTAGTTGACTGCAAAGGCATCTCTCAGGTCTTCGACCGCCAGCTCCCGCTCCTCTTTGGCGTTTTTGAGGAACTTGACCGCCGAGGCCTCGGGCAGCATGAGTGCTCCAGCGAGATAGTTGATCTCAATTCGCTGTTCCAGAAACTCGGCGTAGGTCTTGACCTCTCGGTGACCAAGGGCGAATGATGCCAATGCCTGCAATAGCGCTGCCCTGGGGTCAGAGCCCGGAGGAGTGGACCTCGAGAGATAGATACGCATGTTCCTGAGGTCGGTAACGCTCCTGGTGGCATGGGGTAGATCGCCGACATAGTGCAGGGTGAAGCCCAGGTGCTGAGCAAGATCTGCTGTCAGACGCTGGCTTAGCGGTCCGGCACTGTGGTTCACGGCCCCTAAGAGCTGCTTGGCAACCTTTTCGATTTCTGGAAAGTAGTTGTTCTTGGCGCGCATGGTTTCGCGGAGTTCGGCATTGGCCCTTCTGGCCTCTTCTGGGGTGGAGGCGCGATCTGAGTGCATGCGCTCAAGTTCGTTGTGCAGGGTGATCATGGTGCTGAGCACCTCGTCAGAGGTGGACTTGCGAACTGGAATCGGCTTGATCCCTAGGGATTCAAAGAGTGGTCCGCGCTGAATTTTCGCTATCTCAATCTCAAGCGCATCTCTGCCGGTTGGCTCCTTATTTTCAACCAGTGCCTGAATGGTGATGCCAAAAAACTCAGCGATGGCCTTGAGGTCCGAAATCTTGGCATCTCGCTTGCCGTTCTCGATTGCGCTTAGGTGGGAATTGGCTCTTCCCATGTGTTGAGCGAGTCGCTCGAGTTTGACCCCCTGGTCGTTTCGCAGCGCTCTGATGCGCTTTCCGATCAGGAGATTGTCCATGTCATGCAGTTCCATGACTCAAGATTGGCAGCTTCAGTTATTTCTCTCAAGAGAAAAAGAGGCTTTTTTCTAAACAATTTGATAACTAACTGGGGTGCTTTTTAGTGAAGTCTTGCCCTATGGCACTGAAGCCACACAAGATTAGGAGCAACAAAATGAACCGACCTGGAGACCAGAACCAAACTGCCGCCGAACTGCAGTTTGAATGGGTAAGCGACCCTCGCTGGGCAAATGTGAAGCGTGACTACACCGCTGAAGATGTAATCAAACTGCGCGGACCGGTCCGCGAAGAAAAGACCTTGGCAAAGCGAGGTGCAGAAAAGCTCTGGGAGATGATCCTGGAGAATGACGACCCTCAAGAGTGGATCTCAGCACTCGGTGCTCTAACTGGCAACCAGGCGGTGCAGCAGATTCGCGCCGGACTGAAGGCCATTTATCTTTCCGGGTGGCAGGTTGCAGCAGATGCCAACCTCTCCGGCCAGACCTACCCAGACCAAAGCCTCTACCCAGCCAACTCTGTTCCTGCCGTGGTTCGCAGGATCAACAACGCGCTGTTGCGTGCAGGCCAGATTGAATCAAACGATGGGGGCGACCAGCGCGACTGGATGGCTCCGATTGTTGCCGATGCCGAGGCCGGCTTTGGAGGCCCGCTAAACGCCTACGAGCTAATGCTCCAGATGATCGATGCCGGTGCAGCTGGAGTGCACTGGGAAGACCAGCTGGCTAGCGAGAAGAAGTGTGGACACATGGGTGGCAAGGTGCTGATTCCAACCAGCCAGCACGTTCGCACCCTGAACGCAGCTCGCATGGCAGCCGATGTTGCCGGCACTCCAACCATCGTTATCGCAAGGACCGATGCATTAGCAGCTACCTTGCTTACCTCCGACCACGACGAGCGCGACGCTAAGTTCGTGACCGGTGAGCGCACTGCAGAGGGCTTTTACCAGGTGCAAAACGGCATCGAGCCAGTGCTGGCTCGTGGCCACGCCTACGCACCCTATGCAGACCTTTTGTGGGTTGAGTCCGCAGAGCCAGACCTTGAGCTAGCAAAGCGATTCGCTGAGAGCATCAAGAGCGAGTTCCCAGACCAGAAGCTGGCCTATAACTGCTCACCCTCGTTCAACTGGAAGCGTCACCTGGATGATGACCAGATCGCTAAGTTCCAGCGTGAACTGAGCGCAATGGGATATGCCTTCCAGTTCATCACCCTGGCAGGATTCCACTCATTGAACTACGGCATGTTCGAACTCGCCCTTGACTACAAGGACCGTCAGATGAGTGCCTACGTCGAGCTCCAGGAGGCAGAGTTTGCCGCCGAGAGCCGCGGCTACACCGCCACCCGCCACCAGCGCGAGGTTGGCACCAGTTACTTCGACGC
>DATBNK010000110.1:0-13816 GCA_036554355.1 Aquiluna sp. | reverse complement strand
GAACGCTTGGGGTGGACTGGAGACGCGCAGGCATTCGCTTACGCAGCCAATACCTTGGTCGACGCTCAGAGCTTTTGGCGGAGCTGGCTGATCGACTTAGAGCTGGATCAAGATGAGCTTGGAAACGTCGCAGCCGTTGTTCCCGACATCGTCAGCATGCAACCGTCACCCGACGGAGACTGGGAAACCATGGGTCGTGCCGGCTGGGCAGACGCAGCAACAATCGTTCCGTATGCAATGTATGAGAGTTTTGGTTCTCTGCAAATACTCTCTCAACAGCTGAACTCGATGAGACGCTGGACAGAGGCGCTCCACAACCGCCGAGCCGGGCAAAAATTCTTGCCCACCGAGTTCCAGTTTGGCGACTGGTGTGACCCGGACGCCCCAGGTGACATGCCATGGCAGTCAAAGGTTTCCGCGGACTACGTTGCAAACGCCTTCTTTGCCCACACTGCAGAGCTGACGTCAAGAGTCGAAGAGTTGGTCGGCACCCCCGCTGGTGTTGAGCACTACCGCGCTATGGCAGCAGAGCTCAAGTCGGACATTTGGTCAGAAATGGGCGCCGAGGCACTGACCACAACTGCCGGTTGCGCTATTGCTCTAGAGTTCGAGATTTGCCCTGGAAGCCAGCGAGCCCTTGTAGCAAAGACTCTTGCCGACATGGTTCGCAAGGACAACGGAAAAATAACTACCGGCTTCCTTGGAACTCCGCTGATCCTGCATGCGTTGAGCAAAAACGGCTATCCAGAGGAGGCCTACCTTATGCTTATGCGGCGCGAGATTAGGTCTTGGCTCTACCAAGTTGATAGAGGGGCCACCACAATCTGGGAGCGCTGGGATGCAATTCACGAGGACGGCACCATCAACTCTGGGGCCATGGCAACCGAGAATGAGCACCAAGAAGATGCATCAATGATTTCCTTCAACCACTACGCGTATGGTGCGGTGGTGGATTGGGTCTATCGAAATGTTGCTGGCTTAGCCCCGACGCCAGCCGAACCCGGATACCGCAGGACAATCGTTTCTCCAAAGCCAGCGAAGGGCTTTAGCTTTGCAAGCGCAACAATTGAGTCGCCATACGGCGAACTCTCGATTGATTGGGAGATGACGCTCAACGGCGACCTTGTTGTTCAACTCAATGTGCCCTTTGGGGTGACTGCAGAACTCGATCTTCCGAGCACTGACGCCTCCAAGGTTTATGTAAACGGAGAGTTATCAACCGAGGGTAAGTTGGGCTACGGCCAGTACCTGATTCGTGTGACCCACCCAAGCGTTATCGAGTACAAGGGCTAATTGTGGGAAAGCTCAAGATCAAGCGCAGGTTCCCCAACCCGAAGGAAATGCTTCAGCTCCTTAGGTTCAAACCTTGGGTTTTCAATGGCAGGGAGCGCCGGCTCAAAGGCGCCTACACAATCTACGACCTTCGCGACATCGCCAAGCGCCGAACCCCACGAGCCCCCTTTGACTACACCGATGGCTCTGCTGATCAAGAGATTTCGCTAGCGCGCGCTCGACAAGCCTTTGAGGATATCGAGTTTCAACCTCGGATACTCCGAGACGTAAGTGAAGTAGACCTCACCTCACAGGTGCTCGGCACAGAGTCCGCCTTGCCTTTTGGCATCGCACCAACTGGGTTTACCCGAATGATGCACACCGAAGGCGAAATTGCGGGCTGCACGGCTGCCCAGGCTGCCGGCATACCTTACTCGCTCTCTACGATGGGCACCCGCTCAATTGAAGAGGTGGCGACAGCAGCTCCGAATGGCCGCAACTGGTTCCAGCTGTACATGTGGAAAGACCGCGAGCGTTCTATGGCGCTCGTGGAACGTGCAAAGGCTGCTGGGTTCGAAGCTTTGATGTTGACCGTTGATGTTCCTGTTGCAGGGGATCGGCTTAGGGACAAGTACAACGGCATGACGATCCCGCCAGCACTGACCCTAAAGACAATTGCAAACGCCCTACCTAGGCCGGAGTGGTGGATCAACTTCCTAACGACCGACGCACTTAAATTTGCCTCTCTAGATAGCTGGAACGGCACGGTGGCGGAGCTATTGGACACAATGTTTGATCCAACCGTTGACTTTGAAGATTTGAAGTGGATCAAAGAGCAATGGGGCGGCAAGGTCATCGTCAAGGGCATTCAGAATCTAGAGGATGCCAAAAAGGTGGCATCTCTTGGAGTCGATGCAATCGTGCTTTCGAATCATGGTGGTAGGCAGCTAGATCGAGCTCCAGTCCCGTTCCACCTGCTCCCTGAGGTTGTGAGAGAGCTGAAAGCAGATACTGAGGTTATGGTCGACACCGGCATCATGCACGGTGCAGACATTGTGGCCTCGATTGCGCAAGGGGCGTCATTCACGCTAATTGGGCGAGCGTATTTATACGGACTAATGGCCGGAGGCCGCGAGGGTGTCGATAAGACCATAGAGATTCTCGGCGGTCAGATTGCGCGCACCATGCGACTTCTTGGCGTCAAGAGTCTCGAAGAGCTAGAACCTGACCACGTCAAGATCCTCAAGCGCTACACGCACGTAGGCTAGAGACTGAACTAAGGAAGAGAAATGCCCACCACACGCTCAATCATCACCGAATCCCCAACCTCCAAGTTTTCTAAGGGCGAGATGCCACTCAGAGAACTTGGTCCAAACTCAGTTGCCATCAAGATCATGTTCTCTGGCATTTGCCACTCAGATATCCACCAGGCCCGCGATGAGTGGTTCGAAGGCATCTTCCCAATGGTCCCAGGTCACGAGATCTTGGGTGAGGTCACCGCAGTTGGCGATGCTGTCAAGAAGTTCTCGGTCGGTGACCGAGTCGGCGTTGGAACCTTTGTGGACTCCTGCAGGGAGTGTGAATACTGCCTAGTTGGACGGGAGAACTACTGCCTCAAGGGCAACGTTCAGAGCTATAACGGTCGCCACTACGACGGCGGAGAAACCTATGGCGGTTATGCCCAGGCCATTGTTGTCGACGAGAACTACGTTCTTAGTGTTTCTAAAGACCTTGACCCCGCAGCAGCAGCTCCGCTGCTCTGCGCAGGTATCACGCTCTACTCACCCCTGAAGCACTGGAAGGTTGGACCCGGCATGCGGGTTGCCATCCTGGGTCTCGGAGGCCTTGGTCACATGGGCGTGAAGTTTGCAGTTGCCATGGGAGCCGAGACCTACGTTCTTGGTCACTCACCATCTAAGAAGGCAGATGCTCTCGAGTTTGGTGCCAAGGAGTACCTCATCACCTCTGAGGTCCAGGACAGCCACAAGAACTTCTTCGATGTGATCATCAACACCACCAGTGCTGATCTGGACGTTGACGCTTTGTTGCGGATGCTCCGAGTCGGAGGATCACTCGTCAATGTCGGACTTCCAGGAAAGGACCAGAGCTACAACCCCTTCTCACTGGTTACAGGCTTGAAGAGCATCGCCGGTGCTAACACCGGCGGCATCGCTGACACCCAGGAGATGCTGGACTTTTGCGCACAGCACAACATCGTTTCAACCATCGAGTTGGTAGACGCGAGCGATCCAAAGGCAATCGACGAGGCCTACGACCGAGTCGTAGGTTCGGACATTCGCTACCGCTTTGTTATTGATGCCAGCACTATCTAATTAGGAACTCATGAAGCAGCACAAACTCGGCAACAGAGAAGTATCCGCAGTGGGCATTGGCCTGATGAACGTCTCCTGGATTTGGTCCAATGGCGCAGCCCTTGACCCAATTCGTCGCCAAGAGCAGGCCATCCCGGCTATTCACGCAGGTCTTGATGCTGGCATCACACTGTTGGACAGTGCTGACATTTATGCCCCAACCTGGGATGAAGTCGGCCACAACGAAATCTTTGCTGCAGAAGCCTTACGAACCTGGTCCGGGACCAAGGAGCAAAAGGCCAAGGTTGTCATTGCCACCAAGGCCGGCATCACCAGAAAGCCCGGTGAGGTCTGGGGTCGCAATGGCTCCATGGATTATTTGCTCCGCGCAGCGGAGGCATCGGCAGGACGACTTGGTGTCGACAAGATCGACCTCTGGCAGCACCACCGGCTTGATCCAGACATCGTGTTTGAGACCCAGTTTGCCAACGTGCTAGCGCTCAAGGAGCGCGGCATCGTTGACCAGATTGGTGTCTCTAACTACGACGCCAATCAGCTAGAGATTGCCGTCAAGATGGGTGGTACTCCTGAAGAGGGAGGCATTGTCTCAGTGCAGAACGAATTCTCACCGCGCTATCGCTACGACCTCGATGTTCTTGAGGTTTGCGAGAAGCACGGCATCGCGTTTTTGCCGTGGTCACCACTTGGTGGAGTGAGAACTAAAAGCGAGATCGCAGAGGCCAGCGTCTTTGAAGAGCTGGCACCAAAATACTCTGCAAGCCCATTCGCCTTAGCACTTGCCTGGGAGATGAAGTATTCGCCTGCAGTGTTGCCGATTCCAGGTGCAACAAGAGCAGAGAGCATCCTCGACTGCGTTAGCGCAACCGAGATCGAGCTCACTGATGAGGACTTCAACCACATCAGTGCGAACTTGCCTGAACAAGCTGAGTACTCGAGCGAATTGCTCCCAAAACCAGCTCACCGCTAGTTATCCACAGGCTGAATAGCCCTTTATCCGCTGGATTACCAAACCTGACAACATGTTGGCATTAGAAACACAAAGTGCTACATTGTTGAACATGGAGAAAACCGTGGGTATTAGAGAGCTGAAGCAGAATCCTTCAAAGGTGCTTGCCGATGTCAAAGCCGGGGACACCGTTGCCATCACCGAGCGCGGGGTCAAAATTGCGCGCATCGTCCCAGTTTCCCCATCACCCCTTGAGGAGATGATTCTTGCCGGAGAGGTGACCCTCCCGACAGGAGATCTGAAAGCCGCTTTGGATCAAATCACCCCCATGCCCCCTGAGCCTGGGACTCCGAGCATCCAAGAGCGCCTTGACTGGTCCAGGGGCTACACGGATGATGACTAGTTTCTACTTGGAATCCTCGGCAGCCATGAAACTCTTTGAGCCCGAGCAGGGATCGCAAGAACTGCGCGAGTGGCTGATGGTTCAGGAAGATTTGAGCCTGGTGACTTCTGAGCTTACGAAACTAGAAGTCCTCGGCAATCTTTCTAAGAGTCGGCTGATTGAGGCGAGGAGCTTCTTCGAATACCTCACCCTGATTCAAGTCAAGCGCAGCATTCTTGACGACGCATTTCTCTCAATGCAGCTTGGCCTCAAAGCTCTGGATGCGATTCATCACGCCACGATCCGGCTTGTGGTTGAAGATTTGGCGGGTGTCATCAGCTATGACAATCGACTAAACGCAGCTGTTAGAGCTTTGGGTGTGAGGGTAATTAGCCCAGCAGATTAGCCATCTGCTTATAAATTGTGTCAGCTGCCTTCACTGGGTTCAAACGCGAGAGAAGATCCATGACCTTGGCATCTTGACCAATGGTGATCCTGGGCTTGTTCTTTTCGATGGCATCAACCATTTGCTTGGCGGCAACATCAGCTGCGGTGGTCTTTTGCTTTGAGTTCTCTGCAGCACCCTCTGGAATCACCATGCCGGAGTTCACGGCAATGTTGGTGGCGATGGCCCCCGGGAAGACGATTGTCACGCCAACACCGGTTGGCTTGAGCTCTGAGCGCAAACCCTCGGTCAATAGCTTTAGTGCTGCCTTTGATGCTCCATAGACACTCTGGCCTGGAACCGGAGCATAGGCACCCATCGAAGACACGTTCATCAGGTGAGCTTCGGGCTTTGCGATAAACCCTGGCAAAAAGGCCTTTATAAGCATCAGCGGACCATCAAAGTTGATTCGCATGACTCTGTGCGCATCTTCGAGACTTAGGTCATTGACCTTCACAAACGGCTGGATGATGCCGGCATTGTTGATTAGCGCATCGGCGCTGCCGAGAGCTTTTTCAACCTTGGCCGGCAGCGCGCTTACTGCCTTGGCATCGGAGACGTCCATGACAAAGATCTCAACCTTGCCGCCGAGGCCCGTAGCTAGCGTTTGGGTCTGCTCAAGGGACTCTTCACGCAGGTCAACGGCAGCAACCTTGGCACCTCTTCGAACAAGTTCGAGAGTGAGCTCCCTACCCATGCCCGAACCGGCTCCTGTTACAACTACGACCTTGTCTCTGACCTGCATTTTTGAATCTCCTTGCCTTCTCTTCTCACGCTACTCCTGATTGCCTGAGAGGGAGGTTGGAGTTATCCACAACCCTCAAAAAGCCCTTGCCCGCGTTTCTATTGCTGGCTAGTTTGGGGTCCAGAGTGTTAGTTTGTAGAACATGGAGAACAAGGTTGGAATCAGAGATCTTAAGCAAAATCCCAGCAAGGTCATTGCGCTTGTCAAACAGGGCCAGGCCTTCACAGTCACGGAGCGTGGCGTGCCAGTAGCCAAGCTGGTTCCTATCGCCGAGGACCCCTTCACCCAACTAGTGCAGGAGGGAGTTATCAGATTGCCGAAGGGAAATTTGGACATCAGTCTGATCAAGCCGGAGGTCTCTCCTCTCGGGAAGACTTCGGAGGAGCTCCTGGCCGAAGACAGGGAGAGGTTCTGAGGTGAATTACTACTGGGATTCATCAGCCCTCTGCAAGCTGTTTATGGATGAGGACCACTCTGATGCTGCCCACGAATTCTTTGTCAAGGCGGTGCAAAGCGATCGTGTGGTTGTCAGCTTTTTGACGAATTTGGAGACCACTCGTGTGATGAGACGATCCGGACTAGACCCATCAAAAGCCCTAACAGTCCTGGGGAGCCTGCCCTCAATCGAGGTCTCGTCATCGATCTTGGCCGAAGCTAGAGATATCCCTCCCCATGAGCTTCGCTCTCTCGATGCAATTCATCTGGCGTGCGCGACGTCTTTGAAAACAGCCGGTGTGTCACTTGTCAGTTACGACAAGCAACTCCTGGAGGCAGCTAGGCACTATGGCGTGGATGCCATCTCTCCCGGTTTATAAAGTCCCCCACCTGACTTAGGCTGTTGTTAGCACAAGAAGGGGTGGGCAATGACATTTGTCTGGTTAGCCGTAATCGGCGTCCTGGTGGTAATCGAGCTCTTGACATACGGCCTTTACTTTGCGGCGCTCGCGGTCGCTGCCATCGTTCCCCTAGTTCTTTCACTTCTCGGTTTTGAGCTCTGGGTTCAAGCCCTTGGCTTTTTGGGCGCAGCCGTGGCTGCGCTGGTTTATGTTCGCCCGCTCATCAAAAAGTGGCAGGGTGAGAAGCCAGAGCGCCTGACTAACACTCAGTCACTAATCGGCAAAGAGGCGCTTGCCCTCACCGAGATCACTGAGCACTCAGGCCAAGTGAAGGCATGGGGAGAGGTTTGGACCGCACGAGTCCGGGAGGGCATGCGCTCTGAGGGAGCAAAACTAGTCATCGAAGAGGTCGATGGCGCGACACTGATTGTGAGATGACATGGAATTTTTAGATCTGTTAGATATCGGAGGCATATTCACCGCCCTGGTGCTAATCACCGTTGCACTACTGCTACTTCGTTCCATCCGCATCATCCCGCAGGCAACCGCGGGAGTTGTTGAGCGCCTGGGTCGCTATCACAAGACCCTAAATGCGGGTGTGAACCTGGTGTTCCCCTTCATTGATGTAATTCGTCGCACCGTTGACCTAAGGGAACAGGTTGTCGATTTCCAGCCACAGTCCGTGATCACCGAGGACAACTTGGTTATCTCAATCGATACCGTCATTTACTACCAGGTCACTGACCCAAAGAGTGCGACCTATGAGATTGCAAACTTTGTGCTGGGTATCGAGCAGCTAACTGTCACCACCTTGCGTAACAAGGTTGGATCTTTGGATCTAGAAGATGCACTGACCTCTCGCGAGGAGATCAACGGCGCCCTCAGGACCGTCTTGGACGATGCCACCGGTCGCTGGGGCGTCAGGGTAAATCGCGTTGAGATTCGCGACATTGTTCCGCCAGAGTCGGTTCGTGAGTCCATGGAAAAGCAGATGAAGGCAGAGCGTGACAAGCGCGCTGCGATTTTGATTGCTGAGGGAACCAAGCAGTCCGATATTTTGACCGCCGAGGGTAACAAGCAAGCTGAGATTCTTCGTGCTGAGGGTGATGCCAAGGCCACCGTCTTGCGAGCAGAGGCAGAGGCAAAGGCCGAGGCACTAGTGGCTGATGGTGAAGCGGCTGCGATCCAGAAGGTCTTCGATGCACTGGCAGCCGCCCAGGTCACCGATCAAGCACTTGCCTACAAATACATCGAGCAGCTCAAGGAGATGAGCCAGGGCGATGCCAACAAAGTTTGGTTTATTCCATCCGAGTTCTCGGCAGCAGCTCAGGCACTGGGTAAGGCGTTCGGACCTAAGTAGTTATCCACAGATTCCCGCTGAGCACCCAAGCCGGCGGTGGTTTTTCATAGCCTGACGCTATGAAGCCGGAACTAACTATTTCTCCACGCCGAACCCCTCTGGTGTTGCGCTATAAGGGCGGGTTAACTGGGCTGTTGAGCGACCTAGAGTCTGCGGCCGAAGTTCTCGAGATGAGACTGCACCCAAGGGCCGTTATCGAAGTTCGCAATCTCCTGGAGGCTTTGAGATTTGGACGTTTGAGGTTTCGCAAGGACATCAAACTGTTTAGGGCAACCCTGCCAAGCCTGCTCTTTGAATTGCGATTGGACCTGAGCGATGAAAACTTTGAACCGATAAAAGCTCGGCTCTTTGTTGCCGAAAGCCCGCCTGATGAGATTCTCCTGCTCGGCTGGTTCTTGAAGCAGCCAACTGAGGCCAGTGAATCTAGGAGACTTCAGAATCAAGCTGCACAAAAAGCGTTGCAAACCTGGCTAGGAAGTGATTGACTATGAAAGTGCTAAATAATAACCAATTAGTTATGGAAATTGACCTCAGTGAGCTTGAGCCAGGGACCCCTCAGGACAAAGCACTTGCTGCATCACTTGAGTCTTTTAGAGAGCTTCAGAATGGGCTCTTTGACATCAGAATTGCAACCAACCTCACCCAGGCCGAGCTTGCAGATCGGCTTGGGTGCTCACAACCCATGGTGTCAAAAATCGAAGCCTCGCAAGCTGGCATTCGGGTTGGAACTCTTCTTCACTATGCAGCAAGCTTGGGCTTAGCTATCAAGTTTGAGGTCGAGCCAATCACTTCTTAGTTCTTTGTCGGTCGCCTCATTTAGGCTTTCCCTATGCGCAAGTGGGGATATGGGCTAGCCGGGCTATTGGCCCTGATCGTCTTTTCTGGCATAAATGCCCCCGATCCTTCGCCAACCCAAGACGCTCCCTCAGCGAGCCAGACCCAGACTCAAACCACGGAGCCCTCTCCGAGTGAGGCAGCTGCCGAGCCAACAGAATCAACAACTGAGGCAGCCGAACCCGAAACCGGTGACGAAAGCTCTGCTCCCTCTGCCTCATCAACTGAGCCTCAGCCCGAGACCGAAACCCAAACCCCACAGCCGCAGCTCACTCAAGAGGCCGATTCTCCAGTCACTTCAGAAACTGCGACTTCAACACCAACCCCAACACCTACACCCACCCCAACACCAACCCCAACACCAACCCCAACACCTACCCCCACGCAGCCGGCGGCAGCTCCTGCTCCAGCGCCCAGTGGCCTGGGCGCTTTGCTGGGTCAGCTGGTGATTGAGGATGAGTTCCCATCCGGTTATGACCGGGATCTCTTTAAGCACTGGATAGATGTTGATCGTGATGGTTGCGATGCCAGGCGAGAGGTGCTGATTGTTGAGGCCGTTGTCTCTCCAGTAGTTGGCGATCGGTGCTCACTCACGGGAGGCAGTTGGTATTCGGCATTCGACGGGGTCACGATAACTGATGACTCTTCGGTCGACATGGACCACATGGTTCCCTTGAAGGAGGCGTGGGACTCAGGTGCTCATGCTTGGAGCGAGGATCGAAGAAGGGCCTTTGCAAATGACATTGACCTCCCCGAAGCACTAATCGGAGTGAGCCGGTCATCCAACAGATCAAAAGGCGCCAGAGATCCTGCCGAATGGCTGCCACCGCTTGTTAGCTATCACTGCCAATACGTTAGGGACTGGATGGTTGTGAAGATCAAGTGGGAGCTCAGCGTTGATGCCAGGGAGTTCAATGCTTTGAGGAGTTTAGCCACTGGCTGTTGAGCTTTACCTCAGGCTTGAATCAAAGAACTCAGTGAGTGATCTGGCATAACGCTCTGGCTCAGTGAGCATTCCCTCGGTGTGGTCTGCGCCCTCAAAGGTCTCCAACTGGACGGTCTTGCCGATACCAGCTGCATACTCCACAAAGTCAACCGAGGACTGGTAGTCAAGCCTTTGGTCGTTGTCTCCATGCAGGATCAGCATCGGCCGATCCCCTGCCGCGGCAATAGATTCGGTTACCGGAGTCTCGGTCAGGTTCACGCCGTGGAAAAGCTGGGCGGAGACCAGTGCGAATTGCCATAAGAATCCAGGGAAACCTTGAAACTCAACCTCACGGGTTGCAGCAGCGTTGAAGTCGAAGATGGTCCCCTCCATTGCAAAGGCCGAGATGTTCTCGGTCTTTGCAGGTGTCAAGCTGGTTGCGATCGCACCACCGGAAACCCCAAACATGCCAATAGACGAAGGTGTAATTCCTTGCTCTTCAACCAACCAGTCAGCAACCCTGGCAAAGTCGTCAGACTCCTCCTGGCCAGCTGAGTGACGACCATCGGTGCAGGTTGATTCGCCTGTGTCTCTGGAATCAACCAACAAGACATTGAAGCCGTCTTTCACCAACATGGCTGCCGGCATCAGGGTGTTGAAGTCGCGTCTTGAGGTGCCAATGCCGTGGGTGACAATCACGGTCTTGTTGTTGGTGTTCTGAGGAGTGATCCACCAAGCAGAGAGATTGATGTCTTCGGCAACAGAGATTGTTACTGCCTCATAGGGAACGCCAACCATCCACCACTCAGAGATGTCGTGGCCAACCCACTTTTCCCAACCGGGGCCCGGGAAAGGCCCATTGCCAGAACCGGGGGTGAAGAACTGCTCGGGCTTATTGGCAATGTCGTCTTCATTGATTGCGCAAGGAACAGCTGTCCCTGAGGTGTAAACGTAGTTTCCAACTGCCAAGGATGCGCCACCTAGAACCAGAGCCAACGCTCCAGCGGTAATGCCAATCCACGCTGATTTCTTCATGGCATGAGGGTAACACCCGCAGTGATTGCGGGATAGCCTCATTGGAAGGCGCCCCGTGTGAAGAACTCAGTGAATAGAGAGGGGGAACACAAAGGTTCTCTCTATCGCCACCGCAGGGTCGAAGCCCAGATGTTGATAAAACCTCGAAGCCGACTCCGAGCCCGCATGAACAACCAAACCCACAGCTCCGGACTGTTCGGATAGCAGAAGACTTCGCAACACAGCATCCTTTATCAATGAACCAGCCAAGCCCCGGCCCGCCTCATCAACAGATACCCCGAGCCTTGCTAGCAGTATCAATGGAATCGGGTGTCTTGGGAGTTTGTCTTGCATTGCTGGGGGCAAGTATTTGCGGTTCATCGCAGAGTTCGCCAGCGCATAGAATCCGGCAACCCTTTGATCTCTTAGGACGACATAGACCCTGGAGGTTCTGGCGGTGTGGGAAAGCCATGCATGGTCTCTAAACCAACGGTTTATGACCTCATCCCCACAATCAAAACCTAGGCGATTATCAGTTACCTCTAAGAGTCTTGGAAGTCCTAGTTCTCCCACGAGGACTTCCGGCTCAACAGCTTCTCAAGTCGAGCTTTTGCATTTGGGTCCTGAGTGAATTGAGCCAGCTGTCTTTCAAAAGCCTCATCATCCAGGGTAAAAATTCTTTGATCGAGAATCGTTTCCTCTGCCTCCCTAATGGAGGCGCTCAACATGAAACTAGAGAGAGAGTTACCGGTGATTGCAGATGCCCTCTCGAGCAATGCCCGCTGCTCGGCGGTTGCTCGGATTTGAAATCGCTCTTCTTTAGCCACGGTCACAATCATAAGCATCCTGTCAGTCGTTTGTGTGTACGAAATTCATGGCAATAAGACTGACATGTTTTTGATCTTTACGTTTCTAGTTATCCACAGCCCCTACCGGCCCATTCAAGAAGATGAACAATAACCAGTGCCGATCTCATACAGAACCTCGGTTCTAAAGACGCAGACATGGTCGACAATTTCTATCCCCAGCAACACCAGGCAATTGGATTAGGGAAGCTAACAAAATTAGTTAGGTAAAGTTTGAACCATCCAAGACCGAGGTGCGCGTAGCTTGAACAGCAAACTTATCCACAACATCAATGTCTTTGAAGACGCAATCACCTCCGATAGCTGGGCGTTGCTGAAAGACGGTGGAGCTGAGCTCGGACGAGGTGATTCCTGGAAAAGCTTGGTCGAGGGCGCTGAGCTAATTGATGGACATGGCAAAACTCTGGTTGCAGGACTGATCGATACTCACTGTCATGGAGCTGCTGGATTCAGTGCCAATGACGGCCTCGAGGGAATGCTGAAGACTCTGGAGTTCAACGCTGCCAACGGTGTCGCGAGATCATTGCTGTCACTGGTCACCTCGACTCAGCAAGAACTGATTCAGCTCTGCAATTCCGCTAGGGAGCTGAAGGATGACCCCAGGTTCTTGGGCCTTCATCTCGAAGGACCTTATTTGGCTCACTCCAAAAAGGGTGCTCACGACGAAAATAAACTCACCACGCCCAATGAGACAGACCTGGGCGAACTGATCGCCACCGGCGTCGTGAAGAGCATGACAATTGCCCCAGAGCTCTTCACTGAACCCCAGCTCGAGCAGTTAGAAAATGGCGGAGTAAGGCTTTGTCTTGGTCACACCGAGATTGACTACCGGGGCGCGAAGCAGTTCTTTGAAAACCACCCAAAGTCGGTCATGACCCATGCTTTTAACGCCATGAATCCGATTCAGCATCGCGAGCCTGGCCCGATACCGGCTGCAATCGAATCTGGAGTCTTTATCGAGCTGATTGTGGATGGTGTTCACGTTCACGAATCGGTTATAAAACTGATCCCTGCGGAGCAGCTCATTTTGGTCACCGACGCGATGAGTGCAACGGGAATGCCTGATGGAAGCTATCAACTCGGGTCGCTAGAGGTAGAAGTGCGCGATTCGATAGCCCGAACCTCTTCTGGAAACCTCGCAGGCTCAACCCTGACGCTCGCTGGCGCGGTTAAGAACTACACGGCGATTTCTGGCAGTAAGGAGCTGGCGCTCCGGGCGGCGACGGTGAACCCCGCCAAGGCCTATGGCATTGAGTGGCCGACCCTGAGTCTGGAAAACCACCTGCTGCTAGATCTCTAGTCCTGCACCTTTTGGTTATAGCTGAGGCGATTGTCTCTAACCGCATCAAAGGTGCGCTCTAGGGAGGCAGATGCTGACTTGAACAGTCGCTGCATGATTCTCACAAACAAGAAATCGACCATCGCCAACTGCACGATTCTCGATGCCATCGCACCCGATCTAAATCTCGACTCCTTAGCTGAGGTGACTAGCGTTAGATCTGCAAGTCTTCCCAATGGGGAAGCTGGATGATTCGTTATCGCAATCGTCTTTGCCCCAGATCGCTTTGCGGTTTCAAGGATCTGGAAAACCTCAGCGGTCACGCCGGAGTGGGAGATTGCAATCGCAACATCACCCTCTTTGAGGACCGCTGCTGAGGTCAGGGCGAGGTGGTTATCTGACCAGCAATAGGCCGATAGGCCAATGCGGTGGAGCTTCTGCTGGAGGTCTAAAGCGGCTAGGTAGCTGGAACCTAAGCCATAGATATCAAGCCTGCGACAACTCATGATTGCCTCGGCTGCAGCATCGAGAGATTTTCGATCCACCGTTCGAGCAGTGTCAGAAATGGCTTCGGCCTCC
>DATBNK010000076.1:0-1608 GCA_036554355.1 Aquiluna sp. | reverse complement strand
GACATCGACTTCTCAAGACGTTTGGTGCGGGTGATGGGTAAGGGGTCCAAGGAGCGCATGCTGCCCTACGGCGTCTCAGCACAGCGAGCGATTGACGCCTGGATCAAGCTAGGTCGCCCAAAGGTCGACCTTGGACAATCGGATGCACTACTACTGAACTCTCGAGGCAAAAAGGTTGGTGTCCGTCAGCTCTACTCGGTAGTCGCGAACGAGTTGGCAAAGACTCCAACGGGTGCAGCCGGGCCACACACATTGCGGCACTCTGCCGCAACTCATTTGCTGGATCACGGTGCTGACCTGAGAGCGGTGCAGGAGATTCTTGGCCACGCATCCTTGGGTACCACGCAGATTTACACTCATGTCTCGATTGAGCGATTGCGGGCTTCATTTGAGCAGGCTCACCCCAGGGCTTAGCTGGTCAAGACCGCCGGTTTCAACATCCCATAGAACAGCAGCGGGTTGAGATAGCCGTAATCGTTTCTGATTGAGAAGTGCAAGCAACTCTCACAGTGCATTTCATAGTTGCTCTCCGGAACACACAACACCGCAATGTTTTGACCCTTTAGAACTCTGCTGCCCTTTGGGTGGATCGCACACACCGGCTCGAAGCTTGCTTTCAAGCCAGTGTCAGAGATGAGAGTGATGACCTGTCGATTGACCACCTTGCCGGCGAAGAAGACCTCGCCATCAAATGGCGCAACTATTGGGCTTTGGCTGTCTAGGGCGAGGTCTATGCCTCGGTGACCAGTACCTTTTTGCCAGAGCGGTGCTTGATAGTGGTTTTGGATGTTGATGTGGTCAAAGGGCACCGGTTTGGCAATGATCTCTGGTGCGGGTGTGGAGGCAGTGATGAGAATTAGGAATATCGCTAGAAGTTTTGTCATGGCTCCATGATTTTTTGTTCTGCAATTGTTTGTTTGGGCAAAGAAAAAACAGGTGGATAAGCGCCCTATTCGCTGGTATGCTCAAACAACGTCCTGAGCTTGTCTCAGGGCGAATTCGCGTGTTCCAACAAATACGAAAACGTCAGTCCCAACCGAGGTTGGGTGTTTTGGTAGGGAATGCCAGGGGAGTTACCAACCGGTAAAGCCATAAAACTGAGCGGGCACTTAGCTGTGCCCAAAGGAGAGCCATCTTGGCCACAATCACAATGCGTCAGCTTTTGGACGCGGGAGTTCACTTCGGTCACCAGACCAAGAGGTGGAACCCAAAGATGAAAAAGCACATTCTGACCGACCGTTCCGGCATCTACATCATCGACCTTCAGCAGTCGGTTGAATACATCGACCAGGCCTACAACTACGTTCGTGACCTAGTTGCTAACGGTGGTTCGATCATGTTCGTTGGCACCAAGAAGCAGGCCCAAGAGGTTGTTGCAACCGAGGCACTGCGCGTTGGTCAGCCGTTTATTAACCAGCGTTGGCTAGGTGGTCTTTTGACCAACTTCAACACTGTGAACAAGCGAATCTCACGCATGAAGGAACTTGAGGCAATGGACCTCAACGACGCTTCTAAGTCAAGCTTCACCAAGAAGGAACTTCTAATGTTCCGTCGCGAGCGCGACAAGCTAGAGAAGTCCCTTGGTGGTATTCGCAACATGAGCAAGAC
>DATBNK010000056.1:0-3145 GCA_036554355.1 Aquiluna sp. | reverse complement strand
TGGTGCTTTTGAGGCCCACGAGTCTCGCGATGGCGACAAGAAGCGCTACATAGGCAAAGGCGTTCAAAACGCAGTAAAGGCAGTTGTCGAGAAGATCGACGAGGAGCTGGTTGATTTTGATGCAACCGACCAGCGGCTGGTCGATGCCGCTCTGATCTCAATTGATGGAACGGCCAACAAATCAAAACTTGGCGCTAACGCGATCTTGGGTGTTTCCCTAGCTAATTCTCGGGCTGCAGCTGAAAGCTGCAACCTGCCGCTTTATCGCTACCTAGGTGGTTCTAACGCTTTTGTGTTGCCAGTTCCACTGATGAACATCATCAATGGTGGGGCGCACGCCGACAACGGTGTTGACATTCAAGAATTCATGATTGTCCCCTTGGGCGCCGAGAGCTTCTCCGAGGCGCTCAGATGGGGCACCGAGGTCTATCACACCCTGAAAAAGCTCTTGAGCGACAAGAACATGGCAACCGGTCTTGGTGATGAGGGTGGCTTTGCTCCTGACCTACCGACCAATCGTGCAGCCCTGGACCTAATCTCTGAGGCCATTGGCCTTGCTGGCTACAAGCTCGGTAGCGAGATTGCATTGGCATTGGATGTTGCCTCCACCGAGTTCTATAGCGAGGAAACCGGTAAGTACTCATTTGAGGGCAAGGAGCTATCGGCTTCGGACATGATTGCCTACTACGAAGAGCTTTTGGCAAACTACCCACTTGTTTCCATCGAGGACCCACTGGCCGAGGACGACTGGGCCGGTTGGACCGAGATCACCGCAAAGCTCGGCGAGCGAGTCCAGCTCGTCGGTGACGATCTGTATGTCACGAACCCGGAGCGCTTGCAAAAAGGCATCGACCTCAAGGCCGGTAACGCGATCTTGGTGAAGGTAAACCAGATTGGAACTCTGACCGAGACCATGGACGCTGTTTCACTGGCTCAGCGCGAGGGCATGAAGGCAATCATCTCTCACCGCTCGGGCGAGACAGAGGACACCTTCATTGCAGACCTAGCTGTCGCTACCAACGCCGGACAGATTAAGACCGGTGCTCCTGCCAGGAGCGAGCGAGTCGCTAAATACAACCAGCTCTTGCGCATCGAAGAGGAATTGGATGAGGCAGCAAGCTATGCGGGTCGCTCGGCTTTCCCTCGCTTCAACGGCTAGCTAACCGACTAACCTTCAGCCTTGGCTTTAGACTTTTGAATCATGGCTAAAAAGCGCGAACCCAAGGTTCCGGTGTCAATGACACAGGGACGAATGCTGGTTCGCATGCTCAGGCTCAACAGCGTCTCGGTGAGTCTGATTGCGGTGATCGTGCTGGGTTCTTTTATGGTCGCCCAAGATGTCCAAACCTTTTTGAACCAGCGCCGAGTGATTGCCGAGATGGAGCAATCAATTGCGATGGCTGAGCAGTCGGTAGCGGACATGCAGGCAGAGCGTGACCGCTGGCAAGACCCGGTATACATTCGCTCTCAGGCAAGAGACCGGCTTTACTATGTGCTCCCGGGCGAGGTCTCCTACCTGGTGATGAATTCCGAAGGCATGGATCTCTCTGACACCTCCGGCACCCTCGGTGAGATTCTGGCGGAGCGTAGAAGTGCAGATGTGATTTCTCTTGAGGTGCTGGCAGCCAGGGACAACTGGGTGGATTCGCTCTTGGAGTCATTCTTGAGGGCCGCACTCGACACTCCCGTGGAGGATCAGTGAGTATCTCGCAAGCGGACCTAGCTGAGGTCACTAGGCAACTTGGCAGGCCTGCAAGAGACATCTTGGAGATTGCGGCACGCTGCGTTTGTGGCAGGCCCCTGGTTGTGAAGACCAATCCCAGGCTTAGTGATGGCACACCTTTCCCAACCCTTTACTACCTAACCCAGCCCGCTGTCACGGCCGCGGTCTCAACTCTGGAGGCAACGGGCCTGATGGCCACGCTGCAAGAGCAGCTGCAACAGGACCAGGAGCTCAGAGCCCAATACCTGGACGCTCACCAAAGCTACCTGGATGAGCGCGAAGAAATATTGGAGGTCGAGGAAATCAAAGACTTCTCGGCCGGAGGGATGCCCGAGCGCGTGAAGTGCTTGCATGCCCTGGTTGGCCATTCGCTAGCTAAGGGCAGCGGAGTGAATCCAATTGGAGACATCGCACTTCAAAACCTTGAGTGGTCTAAAGATCACTGCAGCTGCCAATAGCCAAAAACCGCAATTGGCTTGCCACCTAGCGGGGCAAATCCGCTACTCTATTGGGGTTAGTTCCCCTTGCACCGATGCTCAGGCTGGCCTTGCGCAACGGGCGTGAGTAGCCGGATTGACAACCAAAACCGAAGGTAAGCCGCAAAACATGACAGTTGCGACAACTACGTCTAGGACTCCTAAAGCAGTGCTGGAGGCCACCTTGAACAAAAGACCCCCACAGCGGATTCTCATTATTGGTGGTGGCTACGCCGGCTTCTACACAGCCTGGAAGCTTGAGAAACTGCTCAGGCGCGGTGAGGCAGAGGTCACTTTGGTTGACCCGCTGCCGTATATGACCTACCAACCATTTTTGCCAGAGGTGGCAGCGGGCTCGATCGAGCCTCGTCACGCCGTGGTTTCCCACCGTCAGCACCTAACCAAGACCAAGCTCATCACCGGTCGCATGCTGAAGGTTAGCCACAAGCAAAAAAAGGCCACTATCGCCATTGAAGGCACCAAAAACCTAGTAATTGAGTACGACCAAATTGTCATGACCGCTGGTGCTGTCACCAGAACCTTCCCAATTAAGGGCATCGCCGAAGAGGCGATCGGAATGAAGACCATCGAGGAGGCCGTCGAGGTCAGGAACCGGCTATTCGGTAACTTTGACCGCGCCGCCTCGCTTCCAAAAGACGACAAGAACCGTCAACGACTTCTAACCACAATCGTGGTTGGTGGTGGCTTTGCCGGCATCGAGGCTTTCGCGGAGCTTAGAAGCGCGGCGACCTATCTGCTTCGCTACTACCCCGAGATTGACTTCGACGAGGTGCAGTTCCACCTGATTGAAGCAATGGGTCGAATAATGCCTGAGGTATCGCAGAAGACCGGCGAGTGGGTAATCAAAAACCTCGAAAAGCGCGGAGCACAAATCCATTTGAACACCCAGGTTGAATCAGCCGACAAAGGCATCGTGAAGCTGTCA
>DATBNK010000133.1:0-10159 GCA_036554355.1 Aquiluna sp. | reverse complement strand
TCAATCCCTCATTGGTGGCCGAGGTGTGGATCACAACATCGCACTCTTTAGGGGCATTCTCAGCGGTAGCGAAGGAGCATCCGAGCTCCCTCGCCAAAACCTCTTTCGCAGGGTTGATATCCACGAGAGTGACCTCGGAGCCAGGGAGGCGTGAGGCCAGATATCCGGTTAGTAGGCCAATGACCCCAGCGCCGACAATCGCAACTTTGTCAGCTGCCTGAGCACCAGAATCCCAGACAATGTTTAGTGCAGTTTCCATGTTTGCAGCCAATACCGCTCGCTCAGCCGGAACGCCCTCGGGAATCAGCGTGAGTTCCTCAGAATGAGCGCGAAAGTTGTCTTGATGTGGGTGAAGTGCGAAGACAAGCTTGCCTGCCAAATCGCCTTCTAAGACTTTTCCTACATTGCAGTAGCCGTACTTCACGGGAAACGTAAACTCACCCTCTTGCCGAGGAGATCTCATTGTTTGGTGCTCAGATTCGGGAACTCGGCCCTCAAAAACTAATTTCTCTGTGCCGCGGCTAATGCCGGAGAAGAGTGTCTCGACAGCAACGCCATCACCCTGCTGAGCTTCAAGCAGCTGAGCCTTACTGGCTTCTGTGATCCAGAGGGCTTTGGGTTTCATTTAAGAAAAGCCTCCCTGCACCAAGATTCAGCGCTGACTCGATGGCTTTCCATTTCAAAATCCTAACTGACCATCGCCCAAGCAACCTCGCCAGCCAGCTGGCATCAAAGCGTGGAGATACCCACGGCGTGCTTAGGATTGTGGGCATGGGCCAGGCAACAAAGAATTCGGGACAGTAACTTAGCTATGAATCGTTGGTGGGGCCTTATTCGCTCAGTTGTCATTTACCTGAACCCAATTCGCCTTTTGCCATGGAAAAGGTTCTACAAAAACCTCTTGACCCCCGGAGATACCGTTTTTGATGTGGGCGCTCATGTTGGGTCGAGGGCGAGAGCAATGCATGCGGCAGGAGCGAGGGTAATTGCGCTCGAACCTCAGGCGCCCTTCACTGGGTTTTTGAGGTGGAGCTTGCCAAAAGACGTAGTCGTTATTCACGCTGCAGCTGGAAAAACAGAGACCCAGGCTGATATGTCGGTCTCGTCCAAGCACCCAACAGTGTCTTCGCTCAGAACAGACTTTGTATCACTAGCGAAGGATGCGAAGGGTTTCGATCGGGTTGAGTGGGACAGCGTGCAGCGCGTCTCGGTTGTCAGCCTGGATTCGCTCAATGCCAAATACGGCCAGCCCAGCTATCTCAAGATCGATGTCGAGGGCTACGAACTCGAGGTCCTAGAGGGCCTCACCGACCCCGTAGCGCTTCTCTCGGTCGAATACCTCCCAGGGTTCAAGGACCTCACCAACAAGGTGCTAGATCGGCTCAAGGAGCTGGGTAACTATGAGTTCAACGTGGTGATTGCTGAAAGCGCAACCTTTGCCTGGGAAGACTGGCAAAGCGAGGAATACCTTAGATCTTGGCTAATCCAATTGCCAGAAAAAGCCCGTTCCGGAGATCTGTTTGCACGATTGCAGACAGGAACCTAATTTGATCGCAAATATCCGCTGAAATCGGCAAAGAGTGCCTTATTGCCGCAAACCACGCTGCCACTAACCTCTGGGCTTTCGAGTGGGTCAAAACCCTCAACAACTGCGCCTGCTTCGCGAAGTATGAGTAATCCCGCGGCAATGTCCCAAAGCTGCAGCCTTCGCTCCCAAAAACCATCCAGCCTGCCGCATGCAACGTAAGCAAGGTCGAGCGCTGCTGAGCCCATCCTTCTGATGCCAGCGCAGTGCGGCATGAGGCGTGCAATCTGCGAGGTGGTGTCTTCGATGTGTGCCATGGTGCCAAAAGGAACTCCAGTCCCAAACAGCGCAGACCCAAACACGGTGGTGTCCGAGGGCTTTATCGCTACTCCGTTCAGCGTCGCACCACCGCCGAGCTTCGCGGCAAAGGTCTCCTTGTGCACCGGATCGTGCACCACGCCAACAGTGAGTTCGCCATCCACCTCAAGGGCAATCGAAACTGACCAGTGTGGAATGCCTCTCAGGAAATTTGTGGTGCCATCGAGTGGGTCAACAATCCAGCGCCTACTGCCCTGACCGTGAGCTCCACCCTCTTCGCCAAGCCAGTGATCATCCTGCTGGCCGGCAAGCAACACTTCACGCAGGTGATTCTCAGATGTGGTGTCTGCTTCGCTGACAAAATCCCCCGCACGCTTGCTGGAAACTGTTAGCCCCTCGCGCTCTGACCATAACTCCATCAGGAGATCACCTGCGGAGTGAGCGGCACTAATTGCTAGCGCTAGGTCTTCATCGTGCATGTGAGCAATTCCCTTCAAAGAGAGTTCTTGTCAAAGGCTATCTAGAACACTGGCCACGATCTTTGCAGTTTCGCCCCAGCTACCAAGTGTTTGAGCTGCAAGCTGCGAACTTGCAACCATTTGGTTTCGAAGTTCATTGTCTAAAAGCACGCTTCGCAGCGCATCGGCAAATGCCTCCGGGTTATCGACCTCGGTCAATATGCCTGCGCCACTAGCAATGGTTTGAGACACAGCACCAACATCGCAACTAACGATTGGTAAACCAAAACTCATTGCCTCATCAAAGACCATGCCGTAGCCTTCGTGCCGAGTGGCAAGGGCAAACACCGTTGCGCGTGCATAAAGCTCTGCCACCTCTTCGGAGTCCAGCTCTCCAGCTAAGACAACGCGGCTAGTAAGCCCAAGCCGCTCTCGAAGATCAACCAGTGATATTCCGTACTCGGAATCCAGCACTCCCCCGACTAACACTGCCTGCCACTCAAGATCGGCGATCTTTGCAAGCGCCTGAAGCAAAACATCGTGGCCCTTCCGCGGGACCTGAATCCCAACCGAGAGAATCAGGGCTGGGCCTTGGGGTTTTGATGCAATGTTTTTCCTATCAACCCCGGGTCTTGCAATCGTAATTTTTGACTCTGGAACTTCGTATTCGCTAACTAACAAGCTCTTGGTGTTTGGGCTTGGGACGATCACCTTCTTGGCATAACTGAGGTTCACTTTTTCGGTTTCAAAAAGTAGCTGTTGGCGCTTCTCATCGATCCCGTTCTCATAGGCCAACGGGTGATGAATCAGCGCCACCAGCGAAGCTGATATGTCACTAACGATTGCTGGGTCCATAGCACCAAGGGCCAGGCCATCAACAATCAAGGCCTGGGCCTTTGGCACGCCGGACAGCTGTGCCATCGCGTCAGCCAAATGTTCAGCGCTTGGGTCTGGGAAGGAGCTTCCCAATTCGATGTGCTGGACTTCTCTGCCCTGGCCTCGAAGCTCTTCCATCAGACGGCGGTCATAGATATATCCGCCAGTTTTCGAATCAAGGTTTCCAGGAACAGCAAATGCCAGCTGCCGGATTTTCACTTGGCCCTCGATGAGCGCCACAACCAAAGCGCGTCACGCCCAAAGGACCAAAGCAGAAGTGCCGACCCGACCACAAAGGCAAACCAAATTACCCAGTCAGGAAAAATCGGAGTCATAATCCCAATCAGCACGCTGACCTGCACCACGCAAATCACTCTTCTTGCTAAAGATGACGGCAGCTGACCATTGAGCCAAGGAAAAAATTGGGCAGCGAGGATAAACACATAGCGGGGCAGCCCCAGAATTAGAACCCAAGGCCCAATGATTCCAACTGCCCAGATGTTGAGCGCAAGAATGACACCAATTGCGGCATCAACCTCCATGTCTAATCGGGCACCAAAATCCGACACCCGGCCCTCTCGCCTGGCAAGCCAGCCATCAAAGCCATCGAGAACCAGCGCCAAAAGCGCGATCACCGCAATCAACCAGCGCGAGGCTGGCTCGACAAGTGGGGCTATCAGCGCCACCACCAAAGTCATTCTGAATATGGTGGTGAGGTTTCCTAAACCAAGAAGGTCGTGGGGGTATCCCGCTCGAATGGCGTTCAATGCGAAAAGGCTCGCAGCCAGATAGCCCGCAAGTGTTACCCCCAGCACCGAAAAGCTAAAGCCACTCAAAAGCGTTGCAGCCCCTAGAAGTGGCAGCAGTCCAACCAATAGCGAGAGCGATAGCTGAGCGGTCGGACTCAGCTTTGAGCTCCGCAGTGCGCCAGCCAGTTTGATCGCTAAAGGCTCATTTGACATTCGCCAGAGTTTACTCCGCTGCACTCAATTAGTCGCGTTGGCCTGATCAGAAAGCTCGTCTGGCACGGTCGTGCTGACCGGCTTGCTACCGGTCATGTAGCTGGCGCGAGCCAGCACGAAACTTCCAATGGCGCTGGTGATCAGCTGCGCAATGATTGCGATGATGCCCTTGATTAGATTCAGCACGCTGAAATCGATGACCACGACCCCAACGATCATCAAAGACACCCCCAGACCAGCGGCAGTTCCAATGGCGCTGGTCTGGGTGAAGACATCGGGCAACTTCAGAACCCCAATGGCTGCGCTCAATATGATTGCAGCGCCAAAAATTAGCAGCGCACTGCCTATAACAGTGAGGATCATCTCCGAGCTCATCGCTTGCCTCCCTGAATCAGGCGAGCCAGTGAGAGCACCGACAAGAACCCCAATAGTGCAGCAATCAGAATTACATCCATCACCGCAGTAATAGAGAGCATTAGCCCCAAAACGGCAACCAGCCCGATAAATGCAAAGAAGATCAGATCTCCGGCAGCAGCCGCATTACCAGGGGTCGGGCCCTTCCAGATTCGGATTACTGCAAAGACGACCGACAAAGCCAAAAGGCCAATGACGATTGCGGCAACAATATCTGGAATCATGCCAAGACTCCCCTCTTACGCTCAGCCTCAGGGCGTGCTCTAACCCCAAAGAGCAATCGGTCACGGGTTTGACCTAGGGACTTCCTAAAACCTTCGGAGTCCCCGTCAACAAACATTCCGTGGACAAACAAGATGTCCTTATCGCGATCAACTGCAATAACCAATGTGTCGGGAGTGATCGTGATTAAAACCACCAACACGGTCACCTCGGTGTCGCTGAGCCCGTCGATGCTCATCCGCACAATCCCCGGTTTTGGCTGTCTTCCCGGTGTGAGGATCAGCGCTACAACCTGCAGACTGGTCAAAACAAACTGCCACAGGTACCAACCCAAGAAACCGATTAGTCTCACAGGCAAACTCCAGGGTGATGCCGCTCTTAGTTGACTCATCTTCCAAGCACCGCCTTCACGTAGTCACCGGTATCGATCAGACCCGCACTGGCCTGCTCTGCAAGGCTCACCAGGAACTCTCCCCCGAAACCAAGTGCGACTGATATTCCGCCAAGAATCAAAGCTGGGTAAATAAGCGGCAGTGGCACTCGGGTTCCACGGTGTTCGTGGGGATCACCCTCAACCCCGATGATGCCTCTTGGTGGGTCGATGTGCTCAATAGCGCGCGCTGCCTCTAGGGCAACCTCGTCCTGATTCACTTGTTCAGTGTCATAAAGGCCATTACGGGTGCGGATCCGAGACTCGGCAGCCAAGACCTCCACGTCTGGGTGACGCTTTCCGTTGAACATCTCCGCCCAAATCTTCATCATGGCGACTAACACGACAAGGCTGACAACAATCAACAGACCGGCGACAATCGCCGCGTCCGCGTCAGCGCTAGCTAACACAAGTGCGTACTTCGCAACGAATCCTGAAAAAGGGGGCAGGCCAACCAGGGAGAGTGACCCAATCACAAAGGCAGCTGTGACCAAGTGCTCACGGGTTCTCAGCCCGGCCACACGCTCCAGGCGAGTGGAGCCATAGGTGTGCTCAATCGCGCTAGCCACCAACAAAAGTGCCCCCATCACAATCATGTGGTGAGTCATGTAAACAATGCCCGCAGTCACAGCACCCGGGGTGAACAAGGCCACTCCAACCAAAATAAAACCAATACCGCTCACCATTTGGAACAGCAAGATAGCGCGCATGTCCTTTTCACCAAGGGCAGCAAACGCCCCCACCACCAAAGTCAGCGAAGCAATCACGAGGATTGCGGTCATCCACGCGCTATCGCCTTCAAATATCACGGCGCTAATGCGATAGATCACATACACCGCAACCTTGGTGTGTAACCCGGAGAACAGAGCCGCTACCGCAGGTGAGGCCGCGGCATAGGTGCGGCTGAGCCAACCGTGGACCGGGAAGACCGATGCCTTCACCGCGATAGCGGACAAACAAACTGCAGTCGCGATAGCGGTCGCAGGATCATCGCCTGCGCCCGCAAGAGCTGCAAGGTTGACCGTGCCCTGAATGGCGTAGATCAAACCCACTCCAGCCAAGAACAGCGTTGATGCCAGCAGGTTCACAACAACGTAGAGCCTGGATGCTCCCATGTCTGAGCGACGACTTAGGAAAATCAATAACCCGTAGGAGGGCAAGAGCATTACCTCAATAAATACAAAGAGGTTGAACAAATCGGCAGTCAGCAAGGCTCCGGCGACTCCACCAACCAGCACCAGCACCAGTGCTGGAATCGAGGGGCTGCGGCTTTCTCCGCTAACGATCATGTACTGAAAACTGATGACGGCAACTAAAGCTGCCGCAGTCAAAATCAAGGCTGAGAATGCATCGGCCACAAACGCAATCGCAATGCCCTCTGGCCAAAGCGATATCTGGTGAGCGAGCACCTTGCCATCCGAGGTCAAAACCAAGAGAGTCACAGCGCCACCAAGTACAGCCAACAGAGAGCCCATTGCAATCATTGGCTGCACTGGGCTGAGCCTTGGGACAACGAACAACAGCCCACCTAGCAGCAGCGGAGCGCCTACGAAAAGCGGCAGTAAAAGCTCAACCATGTTGATCACTTCAGATCACCGCTTTTCTCACTCGCGGAATCCTCTGGGTCTGATAATTCAAGGCTGGAATCAGCCTCGGTGTCATCATCACCCTTACCCACCACAGCTAAAGTGGCCAGCACAACGGTGATGGCAAAGGCAATCACGATGGCGGTCAAAACAAAGGCCTGTGGCAAAGGATCTGCCGCCATGGAGGTGTCGGTACCAATAAAGGGAGCGTCTCGCCTGCCTATACCACCGGCGGCAATAATCAAAAGGTTGACCGCGTGGGTCAACAGCACAAAGCCCAGAATGATGCGAATCATCCCCCGCTGCAAAACTAAGAACACTCCAGCAGCCGCTAGCAATCCAATACTCAGCGCAAGACTCACAATGAGCCCCCCTTCTCGGATTCACTCGCTATATCACTTGGAGCCTCTGCCTTGTCAATGAAGTGCGCATACCTATCGGCAACCAGCACCGGTCCAGCCTGGCTGGCTGGCTGGTTCTTACTTGGGCGCACTCCACCTAGTTCGTTGATCACCGCAATGATGATTGCGAGAACAGCTAAATAGACACCGAGGTCAAAGACCATGGCACTGGTGAAGCCGTACTCACCACCCCAAGGTAGGGCAATGTCAAAGCGCACTGGCTTTAGGAACGAACCGACCTGGTATCCCCAGACTCCACTCAGGACCGCAACAATCACACCGGATGCTAGAAGCCCGCGATACGGCCACCTAACCGGAGCGGAGCGGTCCTCTGAAGCACCGAGGTAGGCAAGAGCAATACCGGTGGCACCCACCAGTGCGGCAATGAACCCGCCTCCAGCCTCGTAGTGACCTCGCCAAAACAGGTGGAAGGACAAAAGGATGATCACCGGAGCTGCCCAGCGTGCAATAACCCGAATTGGCAGTGTGTTATCCGCTGTGCGTGCAAGGGAAGAGTTGCTGTAGGCACTGTCATCAGCGCCGCGCGATAAGAGCATGTGACGGGAACGAAGAATTCCGATCAACACGATTCCGGCTACCGCAATAACCGTTAGCTCACCAAAAGTATCCAGCGCACGGTAGTCGACCAGGATCGTGTTCACAACGTTTGTGCCGCCGGTGTCTTTGTAGGCCTCGTCAAGAAAGTACTGTCCGACTGCAGAAATGTCGCGACCTCCGGTAAACACCAGTGTCACGGCAGTCGCCAGAACCCCAACACCGATGGCAATCGCTGCGGTAAATACCTGGCGATTTTTAGCAACCGGGTGAAACACCGAAGGTAGCCGACGCAAAATCAGCACCAGGGCAACAACCGTCAGTAACTCAACAAGTAGCTGGGTAACTCCCACATCAATGGCACCCAGCGCAAAGAACCACAGCGCCACCACGAACCCCGCGCTACCAACCAAGATCAGAGCAACAAGCCGTGACTTGGTGATCACTGCGGGCAGCACCGTCGCAACCAGGAGCCCCAGCCAAAGCCAATCTGTCCAAGGACCTCCAAGAGCTGGAGTGCTAAATGAAGGAATGGTGATAACAGCCGCAATGGCCACAAGCCCAACGATGAACCACGGTGTTGCCAAGTGCTGGGTGGGCGAATCGGTACGGGTCGGATTTCCAACCTTCGCACCCAGTGACAACAAACCAAGGCGAATACCCTCCACCACATCTATAGCGGTGAAGTTCAAGATGCGACCCTCAAAGAAGGTGTCGAGGCGGCGGCGCTGACTAATTGCCAACACACCCAAACCGATGATGGTTAGTGAGAGTGCAAATTCGATAGTGAAGCCGCCAAAGAACTTAAAACTTGCGGCATAGGCCTGACCAGAAGCGGCACTACCAGCCGCTCCCATGATTGGGTGCAAAAACGCGATAGCTGGGCCCAAGATCAGGCCAATCAATGCAGGCAAAAACGCTGAACCAACAAATAGTGGCTTTGCTTCTCGAATGTCTTTTCTTTGGCGCTGAGTGTTCTCAGGGTCGGGATCACGATTGGTTCCGCGGTAGCTAGAAAACGCCCCAAAGAGAATCCGGCCGGTATAGGCAAAGGTGGTTGAAGATGCAAAAACGGCCACTGCGGTAAGAGCTATGCCAACCCAGGCAGCCTCGCCAGCGGTGAGCATTTGACCGAGCAGGTATTCCTTCGATACAAAGCCCAATAGCGGGAAGACACCCGCCATTGATAATCCAGCCAAAAGTGTGGTTACAAAAGTCACGGGCATCAAACGCCATAGGCCGTGCAAGAGGCGAATGTCCCTGGTGCCGGCCTGCCGGTCAACAATTCCCACCACCATGAATAGTGATGACTTGAACAGTGCGTGAGCGAGCGTGTAAAGCGCGGCCGTTGCTAATGCGGTTGGTGTGCCAACGCCGATTAGAGCAACAATCAACCCCAATTGACTGACCGTGGAATACGCCATGATCTCTTTCAGATCAAAGTTTCGCATCGCGAAAATGGCGCCCAACAATGCGGTAATGAGACCAGTGGTAATCAAGATCGACTGCCACACCACCGTGCCGCCAAGAGCTGGCGAAAACAGCATCATCAAGTAAATGCCGGCCTTCACCATCGCAGCTGCGTGCAGGTAAGCGCTAACCGGGGTGGGCGCAACCATGGCGTCGGGCAGCCACATGTGGAAAGGGAATTGAGCAGACTTAGTCATGGCCGCCAGAGCTACTAAGACAGCAATCCCAGCGGTGAAGGCGGCATCCTCCGACCAAACACTGTGACTGAGGGCTTCACTCACCACGGTCGTGCCAGTGCGCACCACGATCATGACCACGGCAAATAGCAATGCCAGTCCGCCCATTCCGGTGACCAAGAGTGTCCGCACAGCAGGAGCGCTGGCCTTATCGCCGGAGCGGTTAATCAAGAAGAACGAACAGAGGGTCGTAAGTTCCCAAAAAATGAACAATAGAACGAGGTCATTTGCGAGCACCAAACCCGTCATGGCAAATGCAAATAAGAGCATCCAGGCGAAATAGCCGGTGTGTGGATGCACGTTGCGCTCAGACATGTACCTGGCCGAGTAGGCCATTACAAGAGCGCCAACGCCCAAAACAATGATCAAAAACAGTGCGGACAAACCATCTAGTCGCAGCCCCAAGGAAATATCAAGGCTAGGTATCCAAGGATTAGTCTCGGTCACAGTTTTGGAACCAGACCCTGAATCTTCAAGGATCTCTGGGATTCGCAATCCAACCGCATAGGCGAGGCCAGCCAAAACTGCAGCGGCCAGCCAGCCAGCGTTGCGACCAATTACTCTCGTCGCCACCATGGTGATTCCGACAAGTGCAAGCGTGGCGAAGAGTATCGCCGTTAGAGTCACGGCTTGTCCTGTCGAGCAGGTAGGCAGGTCAACAGGCTAGAGAGTGTCATGTTCTCCTCTTAGTCGGTTGGCCTCGGCG
>DATBNK010000122.1:0-2918 GCA_036554355.1 Aquiluna sp. | reverse complement strand
GTCGGCGATGCGAGCTGCGATGACCGCATCTCGGTTGGCCAGGTAGCGCTCGCGTGCCACCGCAATCCAAACCACCACGCAGACCAGGGTGAGAGCCAGCGGAGCAACCAGGGCAGAGCGTCGAATGATGTCAATCAGGTCCACTGATTGGGTCAGCATTATTTCGGCAAACAGCAGGGTGAAGAGGGTCTTTGAAAAACCAAGTAGAAACCCGGTGGCCAGAATGCCACCGAGCTTGACATAGGGAGGCCGCTGGAGTTTTCCCACCGCCTTTTTCAAAGCTGCAAGCAGTGCAAAACAAAGTGCCATCGCAATTGCGTTAGCACTAAACCAAATGGCTAGACCCACAGGGTCATCCCACCTGGCATTACTCAGCGTGGAGGTCAAAATCAGAAGTGGCACAAAAACCAGATAGGCCCTGGGGTCAACCAGCTTGCTCAGCGCAATGCCTGATCGCAGGATGGAGACAAGCTCTCTCATTACTTGATTGCCTGTTGGCCCGAGGTCTCTGAGATAAAGCTCCTTGCCAGCTGAACTCGCTGGTTATGATCCTTTGCCGATTCCAGACCTATCACCTTGGCGATTCGGCTCACCATCTTCTCCACAGATTTCTCGGTGACGAACCTGCGCTTGGCAATCTCTGCGTTGGATAGACCCTCTGCTACCAGCTGCAGGGTCTCAATTTGAGTGACAGTCAGATCGGAGAACTTTGATTTTGCGGCAGGGGATATCCCCTGCTTTGCCAATGCCCTGGCTAGAGCCTTGGTCAATATCTCCACATCGCGCACCTGCGCCTTATTTAGATAGACAGATCCTTGCGGCAGCGAGGCCTTTGGGATTAGGAGCTTGGGGTCAGAGTAGCTGGTGAGAAAAACCAGTCCAATGCCGGCGTTTAGCTTTCTTAGTTCAATTGCTAGATCTAGCCCGTTGGGACCTTGACCCAGGTGCAGATCCAGCACGGCAGCGTTTGGCCGCTTGGTCTTTGCCACGGTGAGACCGGCGCTGGCACTTTCTGCCACGAAGGTTTCATAACCGGCCATCTTCAGAGCCGAGGACATTGCCATCAGGGCAAAGCCATCGTCCTCGACTAACAGCACTCTGGTCATGGTCTTACTCTATGAACAATCTAAGCAATCCAACATGGGACGGCATCACACAGGGGTGCTACCCCGACACCAGCCACTAATCACAAGTCACTTTTAGTCAAAGCTTTCGAGAAGCTCTTGGGTTAGTTCCAGAAGCCCGTCTCTAAGTTCCGGATCAACAAAGTATTCAAACTCAGCGTCCCAATCAAATTCCACACCCCTTGCGCCAACAACCAGGCTGTCCTCCACGAAGTACTCAATCGGGTTGAAATTATCGGCGCTCGCGATAAAGCCCGCATCAGTTATTTCAACCATTGAGCTGGGGGAGTCGAGCATCAGGTAGCCAACAAAGAGCGTGAAGTAGTCGGTTTCAAAAACCAACTCACGATCTCCGGTGTCGAGATTGAATAACGCAGCCTGATAATCGGGCTGCTCCGGGTCCATAACCAGCTTCCAGGTTTCACCATCCGAGATCACGGTCTCGGTCATGCCCTTTGCTTCAAACTCGTCATAGCTTGCGAGCATGATCTCGCGCGCGAGCTCTTCAGTCAGTTCGAGCTCTGCTGGCTCTTGCGAGGCTTCCGGCTCAGGGGCAGCCGTTTTTGTTTCCAAAAGCGGTGGCTCAGTTGCTGGCAAGCGTTCTGATTCGATGGCGCAGCCGCTCAAAAGCAGTGCCCCCGCAACTAGCACGGCAATCTTTTTCACGCTCAGCCCCCGAGTTTTGATCTAGTAACCCTTTGGGTGCCAAACGGTTTTCAGTTCCATCAAATCCAGAATATGCTGCAAAGAACCCTTAGATCCGCTGCGGTTGTAGCTGTCAGGTCTAATGACTCGCTTCAGTGTTTGCGCTGCATCCATCTCGAGCTCTGCAGGGCTTGCAGCACCCTCAAGATCAAGAGCATTTATATCTGCATGAGAGGCCATCCAGGAGCCAAGCTCTTGAGCGTTACCGGTCAAGATATTCACAACACCACCGGGTAGGTCAGAGGTTTCTAGGACCTCAGCTAGAGAGATGCCACAAAGTGGCAGCTGCTCGCTGGTGACAACCACGATGGTGTTGCCGCTGACGATTGCCGGCGCGATTGCGTGAACCAATCCCAGTAGCGCACTGTCTTGCGGAGCAAATGCACCAACCACGCCGGTTGGCTGGTTGGTGGAGATGTTGAAGAAAGGGCCTGCGACCGGGTTCATAGAACCTGCAACCTGATCAATCTTGTCGCTCCAGCCGGCATACCAAACCCAGGCATCGATGGCTGCTTCAACCTCTTGGTTCGCAGCCTTCTCGCTCTTACCGGTCAGTAGTGATATCTCGCCAATGAACTGTTCCTTGCGACCCTCTAGCATTTCGGCAATGCGATAGAGAATCTGACCGCGGTTATAGGCGGTGGCTGATGCCCAACCCGCTTGCGCAGCTCTGGCTGCAACGACTGAGTCGCGGACATCTTTTCTAGAGGCCTTGGCCGCATTGGCTAGGTGGTTGCCCTTGGAATCAACGACCTCGTAGCTGCGGCCAGACTCGGTTCTCGGGAACTTGCCGCCAATAAAGAGTTTGTAGGTTTTCTTGATTTCCAACCGCATTAGAATCCTCCCTTCAGGTAGGCGGCGAGCCCTGCTCGGCCGCCCTCCCTGCCATAGCCAGATTCCTTGAACCCACCAAATGGGCTGGTGGCATCGAACTGGTTAAAGGTGTTTGCCCAAACCACGCCAGCGTTTAGCTGGTCGGCAAGCTTCAGGATTCTCGAACCCTTCTCGGTCCAGATTCCTGCACTAAGTCCGTACTCGGTGTTGTTTGCTTTGGCGACCGCCTCGGCTGGTGTTCTAAAGGTCATGACC
>DATBNK010000114.1:0-31143 GCA_036554355.1 Aquiluna sp. | reverse complement strand
AGAGGTCAAATAGTCATCGACCTCGGAGGCCAAAGCTGCCGTTCTAGAAAGCGCTTCGCTCACCCCGGGGCCAAGCTCCGATTCGATTCTATGCATTAGCTTTCTAATCCGAACCCGGGTGAAGGCATCGTCTTGGTTGTGTGGGTCCTCCCAGAACTGCACCCCGCTATCCATGCAGGCCTGAGCCAAGTCCGCCTTTTGAATCCCAAGTAGTGGCCTGACTAGATAGCCATCCACCAGCTTCATGCCGGCAATTGATTTCAAACCCGAACCTCTTGTCAGGCCTAACAACACCGTCTCAGCTTGATCATCGAGGTTGTGGCCGGTGAGAATAAAGTCCGCAGCGAGCTCTGCCCGGTATTTTTCTAAAGCTGAATACCTTGCATCCCTTGCCTGAGCCTCTGGGCCCTTTTGTCCCTTTGGGACATCGATATCGATTACCACAGATTCGATTCCAAGCTCCAACAAGCGCTTCTTCGCAGTTCCCGCAATCTCCTTGGAGCCTTCTTGCAAGTTGTGGTTGATGACCACGGCAAAGACCTTGATGCCAAGCTTTGGCAATTCAAAGCCTGCGGCTAGGGCGAGTGCCATCGAGTCGGGGCCGCCCGAGACTGCCAACAGGACACTCTTGGTGCCTGCCAATTCTGGCGCCTCAAAGGTTACTCTGATGGCCCTGCGGGCATTGGCAATCGCTGGAGTGAGCCTTGGTCTAATTGGCATTACTCTCGATTCGGTAATCTTTGATGCAGTAAGCCTATTTAGGAGATGCCTTGAGCCACGAAGTAGTTATTGAGATTCCAAAGGGAAGCCGCAACAAATATGAGGTCGACCACGAAACTGGCAAGGTCTGGCTAGACCGAGTTCTGTTCACTCCGTTTGTCTACCCAGTTGATTACGGTGCCTTTGAAAAAACTCTTGGTGGCGATGGCGATCCACTAGATGCTCTAGTGATGCTCGAATATCCGGTCTACCCAGGCACCCACATGAACGTGCGCCCAGTGGGCATGCTGATCATGGAAGACGATGGTGGTCAGGACGAGAAGCTGCTCTGCGTATTGGCGAAAGACCCCAGGTGGGACCACATCCAGGACATCGACGATGTTCCGAGCCAGGTCAAGAACGAGATCGAGCACTTCTTCCAGCACTACAAAGACCTGGAGCCGGGCAAGTGGGTAAAGCTTGACGGCTGGAGAAACCGCAGCGAGGCCGAGAAGGTCCTCGCCGAGTCCTACGCCAATTACAAGGGCTAGCGAGATCTCGATGGAGTCAGCAGAAAAAGAAATCAGAGCAGCCCTCGAGAACTACTTCGAGGCCATGCACTCTCAAGATTTGGAGTGCTTCGACTCCGTCTTCCACAAAAACGTCACGCTCTACTCTGCCCAGGGCAATGAGTTAGTGCTCAGGCCCTATGAGATCTACCGGGACCAGGTCGTGAATCGCCAATCACCCAAGGAACTTGGTAACCCAAGGGCAGATGAGGTCTTGATGATTGACGTCATCTCAGAATCAATGGCACTTGCCAAGGTTCAGCTTCAGATGTTTGGTGGCATCATGCAGGACTACTTGAACTTTGTGAAGATCGACGGTCACTGGTGGATCATCGCAAAGCTCTACGAAAAGGTTGGCGAGTACTAGTCGGCGGTTGGGCGGCCAGCATATGGCCAGATCTCGCCATAGCGAACCGGAACGATACGGACGGTCCTAGCTGGGTTTGGAGCCTCCAGCATCATGCCGTCTCCCATGTAAATGGCAACGTGATACTTGTCACCCGAGAAAGCCTTCTCGGTTGACCACCAAATCAGATCTCCGCGCTGCGCATTCTGCAGTGGCACAAGCTTCTTCTGAGAGGCCATGACGTTGTATTGCGCGGTTGCTGAGTGCCAACCAATGTAGGTGCCGGCTGCAGCGTAAGCCTTCATCGTGATGCCCGAGCAGTCCCAAACATTTGGTCCTGCTCCGCCCAAGACATACCTTTCACCAAGCTGCTCTTCAGCAAAGGCGATGGCGATCTCGACCTTGGCAAAATCAGGGTCAGAAACGCTGTAGAGCTCAGGGGCAGTTGGGGCGGTCTTGATCAGATTCTGACGACGCTCTGCCTCGAGACCCTCACGACGTTGACGCTCAAGATCAGAAACGGTGTCTTTCAAAGAAGCCAGCTGTTCCATCATCTCGGCCCGTTGAATCTCAGACTCTCGAACCGTGGCGATCACCGCATCGGCCGCAGCCTCGGCCTCTTCCAAAAGTCGCTTGGCCTCCTCGCGACGAACCTCAAGTTCCTCTTGGGCGGCAGCTAGCTCGTTGGCTAGCTGCTCGGCCTGAGCCTTTTTGTCAAGCGCGGCCTGATAGATGGCATCGGTGCGCTGCGCCAGCATCTCCTGGGTTCCTAAGCGATAGAGCAAATCATCGGCAGAGTCGGGGTTGAAGAAGATCTCCAGGGTTGGGTCTCCGCTGGTTCCCATCTGATACATTCGGGCAACAATCTGCGCCATCTGTCGCTCTGCATCTTCGGCTTCGACCTGGGCCTCGCCAACCGCTGCTTCTAGGCCCTCAACCTTGCCGGCCATCACGTTCACGGCTTCGAGGGCTTGGTTGTGGGCTTCGTTTTTTTGCAGAGCAATGGTTTCAAGTGCTCGAGCTTCAGCTTCTAGCTCATCGAGGATGCCCTCGATGCGCTCGATCATTTTTTCTTTTTCCTGAACATCCGCTTTAGCTGCAGCCACCTCGGCTGCAGTGGGGTAATCGGGAACGGCGTGAGCGGGAGCCAGGATTGCAGTTGTGATGCCAACGGCGAGCGCCGCTAGAACTGCGGTTAGGCCAAAACGTGCTTTGCTCAAGACTCCTCCTAATTCTTAACCCTAAGTCAAACATTCAACTAATGCATGAGAGTTTGATTAGTGTTGCAAAACTGGCCAAATGCCCAGTAGTCTTGTGCGTCGGTAGTAATGAAGTCGCCAGCATCACGGCCCCATCGTTTAGAGGCCTAGGACACCGCCCTTTCACGGCGGCAGCACGGGTTCGAATCCCGTTGGGGTCACCAAGGCGATGTAGTTTGTACCACTCTGGCTCCGTAGCGCAGTTGGTTAGCGCGCCGCCCTGTCACGGCGGAGGTCGCGGGTTCAAGTCCCGTCGGAGTCGCTCAGTCCAGAATCCTGGATCTGATGGAGAAATCAACCTCTCCAGGCTCTGTAGCTCAGTTGGTAGAGCGAACGACTGAAAATCGTTAGGTCACCGGATCGACGCCGGTCGGAGCCACCGCTAGGAGGCGGATAGTGACCATCATCTTTGGTTTGCTGTCCGCCTTTTCCTATGGCTATGCGGATTTCGTAGGCGCTCTTGCCGCCAAGAGAATTCGCGCTGTTGCCGTCACCGCCTACTCCTTTAGCTTTGGCCTCGTTCTCGCGATTATCCTCTCGAGCATCTTTGGAGCGAGCTATTCCCAGTCAACAATCATCGCCAGCATCCTGGCCGGAGTCTGCTCGGCAATAGCCATCACCTTTTTGTATGCAGCGCTAGCGCTTGGGCCAATCTCGATCGTTAGCCCGCTCACCGCCGTGGTCTCGGCGGTCATCCCTGTGGTTGTTGATGTCGCCCTGGGTGCAAACCTGAGCGCGTTTGTCTTGGTGGCCGTTGGGTTGATTTTGGTGGCGGTCGTTTTGGTGGCTTTTGTGCCATCGCCAAATCTGCAACTGCCAACCCTGAGGGCAACGCTCTATTCAATTGGTGCAGGCCTTGGGTTTGCCGGCATCTTCTTGTTTTTAGATTTCACCGACTCAGACTCGGGCCTAGGTCCGCTTTTGATCATGCGCATGGTTGGCGTCGTTTTGCTCTTTGGTTTGCTTTTTGTTTTCTATAAGAGATCCAGCGGTGAACCCTTTATTGAAAAGGTCACTGACCTAAAACTTGCCGGGCTGATTCTCTTGGCTTCAGCCGGAGACATCATGGGGAACGTGTCGTTCCTGATAGCAACTAGAGCTGGGGACTTGGCGGTCGCGGCGGTGCTGACCTCTTTGTATCCGGTGGGCACGATTCTGTTGGCGAGAGTCTTCCTCAAAGAACGCGTCGCTAAGTCCCAATCACTGGGCATCGTTTTAGCACTGGTTGGCGTTGCGCTAATTGCCGCTGGCTAGCGAAAAGCCTCGTAGGTCATGTAAATCCCCAAACCCATCAGAGCAAAACCACCACCGGCCCTGACCCCGGCCAGTCTTCCAAGCGAAGAGGTCAGCCACTCTCTTGCAGTGCCGGCAGCTATCGCCCAGACCGAATCAGATGCCACTCCGATGATTGAGAACAGCAGGCCCATGAAAAGCATCTGGGTCACTGGGGATACCCCCGGAGAGATGAACTGCGGGAAGGCGGCTAAGAAGAACACGATGGTCTTGGCATTTGTGATGCCTACCACCATCGATTCCAAGAGAATCCGCCGGGTTCTGGGAGGGTTTTCAATCACCGCTGTGTCGAGCACCGCCTTGCGCTTCACAATTGCACTCAGCCCCAGGTAAATCAAAAAGAGCGCTCCGAAGATTTTGACGAAAAAGAACAGCTCAGCCGATTGGGCAATCAGTGCCCCGAGTCCCAGAGCCACCGCGACAATCTGAAAACCGACACCGATGGCATTTCCCAAAACACTCAACACCGCTGCCCTGCGACCTAGAACTAAAGCTCTGCCGATTGTGTAGACAACCGATGGCCCGGGTATGACAATCACAACCAGGGCGATTAGTAAAAAGCCGGTGAGGTTGGAAGCAGATGGCACGCATCAAAGGTTAGACCTAAGAGGGTCAATAGACTTCGAGCCTCTATATAAAAAAGAAGTGAACTTGAAAACTCGTAACCGCTGGGTAGCCCTGGTCTTTATCTCGATGGCCATTTCCCTGGTCATCATCGATGGCACCATCGTCAACACCATTTTTCCCGAGCTCATCCGAGAGCTAAACCTGACCTCCACCGAGGTGCAGTGGGTGCAGGAGAGCTACGTTCTAGTCTTTGCCTCGCTCCTGCTGGTTTGGGGTTCGCTAGCTGACCGCATTGGTCGCAAGCGTTTGCTTCTTATTGGTGTAGTCATTTTCATTTTGGCCTCGGTCTGGGCAGGCCTAACCGACTCGGCCGCCGAGCTAATTGCCGCCCGCGTGATTCAGGGTGTTGGTGGTGCGATGGTGCTTCCAACCACACTCTCGCTTGTCAATGCAAACTTTCAAGGGCGAGAGCGCGGCATCGCGTTTGCGGTTTGGGGTGCCACCATCGGTGGCATGGTCGCGGTGGGTCCAGTCCTAGGTGGCTGGTTGGCCACCGATTTCTCCTGGCGCTGGGCCTTCATGATTAACCTGCCACTTGGAATCTTGATCCTGATCGGACTCTGGATGTTTGTCCCGGAGTCGAAGTCGCCGCAGCGTGCTGGTGGGATTGACTTAGTAGGTGCCGTGCTCTCGGTGATCATGTTCGCAACCTTGGTGTTTGGTCTTATCGAGGGCCGCATATATGGCTGGTGGGAAGTGAACCCGAACCGGCAGTTTGAACTGTTTGGATTTGTTTGGCCCGAGACGGGACTCTCACCAATTCCGGTGGCTCTGGCAATTTCGCTCGTCACAACGGTGCTGTTTGTCATCTGGGAAAACAAGCGCGAGAAAGAACAGAAGAACGTTCTTCTGGACCTGAATCTGTTTCGAATTGCCTCCTTTAGAAATGGTTCAATCGCGGCACTGATAATTTCCATGGGTGAATTCGGCATCTTGTTTGCCATTCCGCTTTGGTTGCAAAACGTACTTGGCTTGAGCCCAATCAGCTCGGGTCTAGTGCTGCTCTGGCTCGCAGGTGGTGCCTTCCTTGCCTCAGGCATTGGTGGTGCACTGAGCGGCAAACTGCCGCCTGCCAAAGCCGTCCAGCTTGGTGTGTTGCTGGAGCTAGTCGGCGTTCTGGGCATTGGCCTAGTTGCCTCGCAAGAAAATGGCTGGGTCTGGATTGCACCGTTCTTGCTGATCTATGGAATCGGCATTGGTCTTGCAACCGCACAGCTCACCGGCGTAATCATGGTCGATGTTCCAATGGAGAAAAACGGCCAGGGCTCTGGCTCGCAATCAACAGTCCGCCAGGTTGGATCGGCTCTTGGTATCGCAGTTTTGGGAACCGTGCTCTTCACCGGAACGCAAGTGTCCTTGGAGCAAAGACTCGATGAGCTAGCGGTGCCAGCATCACAAATTGTCATCGTGACCGATGCGGTTGTGGACTCTGCTGGTTCTGCAATTCCAGGTCTTGAAGCCGGTTTGATTGCCAACCAGGTCGAAGCTGGATTGGCTGCAGAGATTCAAACCGCTGCAGGCGATGCCTTCACAGATGGTGCTAAATGGTCAGCCTGGGCGGCGGCTGGATTCCTGCTCTTAGGTTTTGCTTCAACCTTCAACCTTGGCAGTCGAAAAGAGCAGGATCAAACTCAGAGCTGAGTATCGGCATAGTGGCAGATAGCGTCATACACGTATTTGCCTAAGCCCTCGCGATAGCCCTCATAGGTATCCCGAAATCCAGTCGGGAGGATGTAGCTCAGCGCCAGTGACTTCCACGCTTCACGATCCGGAGTCCAAAACTGGCAGGTGAATTCGTAAAACTCATGCACTAGCTGCTGCATTACTTCGGAGCTGAAGCCCTCTTGTGCATCTAGGGCTTGCGCCATTTTGCTGGTTATCTCATCGAACTGAACTGCAAACTGCTGGTTCTGTTCTTGGGTGTAGTTGTTTTGGTAGTAACCGCCCTGGATGTAGTCCTCATTCAGCATCTCTCCATCTAAGCAGAAGCGGATAAACCCGACTAGTCTGAGAGGGTGTCCACCAACTGGAGAATGGTCGGGTATGTGTTTGTGGGCGGAGCCCTCGGAACCATGCTCCGCTATCTGATTTCTGATCTCATCAACCTCAATATTGACTACCCCAGTGGTGAGCTGGTTGCTATCACTGTTGTGAATATGCTGGGCGCATATTTGCTCGGCCTTGCCGCAAAGCTTCCATACTTCCAGTCCTTTTTCTGCAAAAACCTCTGGGCCCACGGCTTCGCCGGGGGCTTTACGACCATGAGTGCCGTGACGCTGTTTATTGACTCTCAGGGTCTGAGCTGGGAGATCGCAGCCATGATGTTCTTTGGGGTTTTGGCCTACGGCATTGGCTATCGCCAGGGTCGCATCGCTGCTAAAGAGGCAAGGGTTTGATCTCCAACCCCGTCTTACTCGCGCTGCTAATAGCAGCTGCGGGAGGAGCTGGTTCGGTCATCAGGGTTTATCTAACCCGCTGGGAGGGACCGGTTCCCTTTGGTGTGATTTTGACCAACAGCCTTGCAGCGGGCTTCGTTGGCTACATCTACTCGGGGAATCTCACGCAGGATTACCTACTTATTGCCAGCGTCGGGTTTGCTGGAGGTCTTTCAACCTTCTCGGGGATTGCCAAGGCTGGCTTTGATTTTTGGCACACCGGTCGCCTCGCTCAGATCTTTATCTCGTTGGCCGCAAACATAGTGGTTCCGCTGCTGGCTCTGATGTTGGTCATGTATTGGTTCTAGCGCTGGTATTATTTCTCTCCAAGGTTTAATCAGTTTCTCGATCGCGAAAGCAATCGAAACGTACAGAGAATGAGGGGGCTCGCCATGGGGCGTGGCCGTCAAAAAGCTAAGAACACCAAGGTCGCCAGAGAACTCAAGTACTTCTCCCCGGCCACTGACTACAACGCGCTCGAGGCAGAGCTTGCGACTAACTCCCCCGAGCCCGATTATGAAGACAAGTGGGCCGACCTCTATGAAGATGAGCCATCGACAGAGGATGACGCTGCTATTGAAGTGGAAAAAGACTAACTAAGCAGCCCCGCACTATTAGCGAAGTGCACGACCTGGGTGCGCTTGGTGCAACCAAGCTTTTTGCAAATGTTGTGAACGTGGAACTTCACCGTTGATTCTGAGATGAATAGCTCTTTGGCAATTTCCTTGTTTGCCAACCCCCTGGCCAAAAACCTAATCACATCAAGCTCTCTATCGCTGAGCTGCTCCTGGGGGGTTTGACCTAGGGATTTGGCGATCAGCTTTGACACACCGCTTCCCAAAACCGTCTCCCCCGCTTGCACGCTCTTGACCGCCCGCTGGAGTTCATCGGCGGTGATTTGCTCCTTCAAGAAAAAGCCAATTGCTCCTCTTCTGAGGGCATCCACCACCACAAACTCGGAGACTGACCTGACGAGCACCATGATCTTGGTGCCATCGAAGCGGTTGGTGATTTGCTCGCAGAGCTGAAGGCCCTTGGTGGTGTCATCTCCCAAGTCCAGATCGATAACCAAAACATCGGGCGCATGCTCCTCGACGGCCAGCAGTGTTGCTTCGTAGCTGGTGGCCTCGGCAACCACTGCGGTGCCGGTGACGCGTTCCAAAATGGTTCTGATTCCCACCCTCGAGATTGCGGTTTTATCGGCTATCACAACCCGGGTCTTGGCCAGCGGTGAACGGCGCCCTAGGGCGACATCAGCACGTGAGTCATTGGCCATACCAAAGATGTTAAGCGCAAAATCAACACCTGTCCATTAGTACAGGTCTTGGGCTAACCCTTTGGGGCGCTTTAGGTTAGTTGAATACCCAAGTCTGTTGTGCGTTTACCTTAAGGGCGTAACTTCAAAGAACTGATGCAAAGGTGCATCGGAATCTGGAGAAATGAGTCAAAGATGACTGTTTATGCACAACCCGGTACAGCTGGAGCGGTTGCAGAATTCCGTTCCCGTTACGACCACTGGATCGGCGGCGAGTACGTCGCTCCAAGCTCGGGAGAATACTTCGAAAACGTCACCCCAGTCACCGGCAAGGTGTTCTGTGAGGTAGCAAGAGGTAATGCTGCCGACATTGACAAGGCACTTGATGCCGCTCACGGCGCAAAGGAAGCCTGGGGTAAGACCTCAGTCACCGAGCGCGCCATCATCTTGAACAAGATTGCAGACCGCATGGAGGCCAATCTTGAGATGATCTCGGTTGCCGAGACCTGGGAGAACGGCAAGCCGGTTCGCGAGACCCTGAACGCCGACATCCCACTGGCCATCGATCACTTCCGCTACTTCGCTGGCGTGATTCGCGCCCAAGAGGGCTCCATGGGCGAGCTAGATGACGACACCGTCAGCTACCAGTTCCACGAGCCACTTGGTGTAGTTGGCCAGATTATCCCTTGGAACTTCCCAATCCTGATGGCCACCTGGAAACTAGCCCCAGCACTTGCCGCAGGCAACTGCGTGGTGCTAAAGCCAGCTGAGCAGACCCCGGTCTCGATTCTGTTCCTGATGGAACTCATCGGCGACCTGCTGCCTCCTGGTGTAGTCAACATCGTCAATGGCTTTGGTGTTGAAGCAGGTAAGCCACTGGCTTCATCTCGCCGCATTGCAAAGATTGCATTCACCGGTGAGACCACAACGGGACGTCTCATCATGCAGTACGCATCGGACAACATCATCCCGGTTACCTTGGAGCTTGGTGGCAAGAGCCCGAACATCTTCTACCGCGACATCGCGGAAGAAAATGACGCCTTCTACGACAAGTGCCTTGAGGGCTTCACAATGTTCGCTCTGAACCAGGGTGAGGTTTGCACCTGTCCATCACGTGCTCTGATCGATGCACCTATTTACGACAAGTTCCTAGGCGATGCACTCGAGAGAGTAAAGGCAATCAAGCAGGGCAACCCGCTAGACACCGACACCATGATTGGTGCTCAGGCATCTAACGACCAGCTCGAGAAGATCCTTTCCTACATCGACATCGGCAAGCAGGAGGGCGCGAAGCTACTCATGGGTGGCGAGCGCGTTGACCTAGGTGGTGACCTCTCAGATGGTTTCTACTGCGAGCCAACCGTGTTCGAGGGTAAGAACTCGATGCGTCTGTTCCAGGAGGAGATCTTTGGCCCAGTGCTAGCGGTCACCAAGTTCGATGGTCACGACGAGGCAATGCAGATTGCGAATGACACCCTTTACGGTCTTGGTGCCGGAGTGTGGACTCGCAAGATGAACACCGCCTACCGTGCCGGTAGAACCATCCAGGCCGGTCGTGTTTGGACCAACTGCTACCACGCCTACCCAGCACACGCAGCCTTCGGTGGCTACAAGTCCTCGGGTATTGGTCGCGAGAACCACCTGATGATGCTCAAGCACTACCAGCAGACCAAGAACCTGCTTGTTAGCTACTCAGAGAACAAGTTGGGCTTCTTCTAAACCACCACGAATATCCCCGGGCCGGAAGGCCCGGGGTTATTCTGGTTTTTGATCAAGGGAGATTGAAATGGCAACACCAACCAGAGTTGATTTCACACCAGAGACTGAAGAGCTGCTGCGCACGCTCTATAAGCGCAACGGCCCCTTGATGTTCCACCAATCCGGTGGCTGCTGCGATGGCTCCTCGCCGATGTGTTACCCGGCAGGAGAGTTCCGCACCGGAGGTGCGGATGTCATGCTGCAGGAGATCCAAGTTGATGGCATCGCAGAGCCGATTCGGTTCTGGATGTCAGTAGAGCAGTTTGAATATTGGAAACACACCCACCTCACAATCGATGTTGTCCCGGGACGCGGTGGTGGATTCTCTTTGGAGAGCACCGAGAACAAGAGGTTCTTAACTCGTTCTCGGATGTATTCAGATGACGAGTGGGCGCAACTCAAGGATGCGCCAGTCCCAACCGGACTTGAGGTCAACGCCTAGTTTTGTACAAAACTTGACACACTTTTGTACAATATCCCCATGGCCAAATATTCAGCTTCGGAGGCAAGAGCGAACTTCAATGAGGTTCTGAAACTTGCCCAAACCGAGGCTGTGGAAATCCAAAAACATGGAAAACCCATCGCAGTTATCCTCGACGCCATGAAATACGAGAAATTACTTGATTACATCGAGGACCTAGAGGACAACCTCACGGTCTTGGAATACGAAAACGACCCTGAGAGCTTTGGGAAATCAACACCGCTGGAAGAGGTAGAGCGTGAGCTCGGCCTCAAGCCGCTATGAAATTGAGCTGAGCGAAGTAGCGAAGAGAGATCTGGCTCGACTCGAGAGTCAGGTGCAAGATCGCCTTCGCTTGGCTTTCAAGGTGCTCAGTCATAACCCCAGGCCGCCCAAGTCCGCAAAGCTCAAGGGGCGAAGTGGTTACCGAATCCGAGTTGGCGACTATCGAATCATCTATGAAATTTTCAAGGACAGGGTGATTATTTTGGTGACTCGCATTGGTCACCGCCGCCAGATCTACAGAGATTCCTGACTACCAGGCACTCGCGCCAACAACCAAACCCAGAACCAGATCTAGGTTGATGCGGCCATCGGTGTAGTCCTCGGTGAGCGCGAAAGACTCGCCGTCCTCAGAGGCAATTCGCCAACTCCGACCCTCGGCCTCAATAAAACTCACTGCCGCATCTTTGGTCATGCCCATCACCTGGCAGGCAATCACCTTGGTCTGAATGTGTCTCTCGGTGAACTGATCTGGGTTTGGGTCTTCGAAGCAGTAGGGAGCGGGGGTGTCGCGAATAAGAGGAACTTGGGCGTTTGAAGAGCCGACGATGATGCCCAAGATGAATGCAACGCTGATACCAAATAAGCCAGCTAGTCCGACCAGGACAACAGCCTTAGAGCGCATAGTTCGAAACCAGTCTGACCGCTCCGCCTCTAACGCCCTTGGCCTCGGTCACATAACCCGGCAGCTCTGAATCACACGGGGTTGATTCAATGACCCCAAGCTGCCAGCTTGGAACTCCCGATTTAGTCAAAAAGTCCATCAACTCAGTCGCAATCGATGCCCTCACAACCGCGGCAAACCCAAGACCTAGGTTCCAGGTGCTTTCAAGATCGGTGAGCGAATAGCCCGCCCAGTCAGCCAAGACCCTGAAGACCGGGTTTGGTGTCCAGGTCGAACGATCAACATCCAGACCTACGCGATCGGGCAAAATCCGAGAGAGATTAGCGGCAATTCCACCACCTGTGATGTGGCTGAGGGAGGAGATCTGGCCATCAAATTTCGGGTCCTCAAAAACCCTATTTAGAACCCCCGTATACAAACGAGTTGGCTCCAAGAGCTCCTCGCCAAGAGATCTAGAGAACTCTGGAACCGAGTCGGTGTATTTCAACTTTTGATCGGCCACGATTTGTCGCACCAGTGAGTAGCCGTTTGAGTGCAGGCCGGAGGCCTGCATGCCAATGACAATGTCACCGACCTGGACTTTGTCGGGGGTGATTAGCTTTGATTTTTCAACGACCCCAACCGCAGCACCCGCGACGTCGTATTCGTGCTCTCCCAAAAGACCTGGGTGCTCGGCGGTTTCACCGCCAACCAGAGCGACATCGACCGCCTTGCAGGCATCTGCGATGCCGCGAACGATGTCTGCGATTCTCGTTGGTTCGAGTTTTCCCGTTGCGATGTAGTCGGTCATGAACAGACTGCGAGCGCCGACCACGACGATGTCGTCAACGACCATGCCGACCAAATCTTGGCCGATGGTGTCGTGCTTATCGATTGCCTGAGCGATCGCAACCTTGGTTCCGACTCCGTCGGTCGAGGTTGCCAAGATTGGGTGGTCGAAGTCCTTTAAGAACTTGGCATCGATCATGCCGGCAAAACCACCAAAGCCTCCCAGCACCTTGTCACCGTGAGTGGCGGAGACCGAGGCCTTCATCAGCTCGACGGCCTTGTCACCGGCTTCGGTGTCGACTCCGGATTTGGCGTAGGGGTTATTGGTCATTTCGGGTGAACGTGGCCTTCTTCTTTGATGGTTGCAACGCCACGTTCCAAGAGATTCTTGCCCAATCGCTCTGCCGCTGGAATCTCGATCGGATATCCGCCAGTGAAGCAGGCGGTGCAGAGCGAACTCTCGGGCTGATTGGTTGCGGCAATCATGCCCTCCTTGGAGAGGTAACCCAGGGAATCCGCACCAATTGATTGACGAACATTCTCAACGCCTAGGCCCGATGCGATTAGTTCAGCCCTGGATGCAAAGTCGATGCCGTAGAAGCAGGGCCAGGCGATTGGCGGGCTCGAGATTCGAACATGGACCTCTGCCGCCCCAGCTTCTTTCAGCATTTTCACCAGAGCACGCTGGGTGTTGCCTCGCACGATTGAGTCATCAACCACAATCAGGCGCTTGCCGGCAATTACCTCGCGTAGCGGATTTAGCTTGAGCCTGATACCAAGTTGCCGGATTGTTTGTGAGGGCTGGATGAAGGTTCTCCCGACATAGGCATTTTTGACAAGCCCGTGACCAAATGGGATCCCGGAGGCTTCGCTGTAGCCGATGGCTGCCGGCGTTCCGCTCTCCGGGGTGGGCATTACCAAATCAGCCTCGACGGGATACTCCTTGGCGAGGGTGCGACCCATCTCCACTCGAGATTCGTAAACGACTCGGCCGGAAATTGAGGTGTCGGGCCTTGCTAGATATACGTATTCAAATACGCAGCCGGCACGCTTTTCCTGGGCGAATCTCGAAGAGCGCAAACCATTTTCATCAATGGCAATCAGCTCTCCGGGGTCAACCTCGCGAACATATGAAGCGCCAACGATATCCAGCGCGGCAGATTCTGATGCAACCACCCAGCCTCGCTCGAGGCGACCCAAAACCAGTGGTCTAACCCCCTGGGGGTCTCTGGCTGCGTAGAGGGTGCCCTCATCCATAAACACCAGGCAGTAGGCACCCTTGACCTTGGGCAAAAGCTCCCTTGCGGTTTCCTCGAGAGAGGAATCCGGGTTGCCGGTTAGCAGCGCCGTGAGGACGGCGGTGTCGGTGGTGTTGCCGCCGCGCAACTCACTCTCCTGGTTTGGATAGCGCTCTTCTAAAAGCTCTAGTAACTCAGCGGTGTTGGTGAGGTTGCCGTTGTGACCAAGGGCGATAGTGCCATAGGCCGTTCTACCAAGAGTTGGTTGAGCGTTTCGCCAGTGTGAAGCACCGGTGGTTGAGTAGCGAGTGTGACCAACGGCTATGTGGCCCTGCAGTGATTCCAGGGATGCCTCATTAAAAACCTGTGACACCAAGCCCATGTCTTTGTAGACGAGGATCTTTTCACCGGTGGAGGTGGCGATTCCGGCGGATTCTTGACCGCGGTGCTGGAGTGCGTAAAGGCCAAAGTAGGTGAGCTTTGCAACCTCTTCACCCGGAGCCCATACTCCGAAGACGCCGCACTGGTCTTGAGGGCCTTTTTCGCCGGGCATTATGTCGTGGTTTAGAAGACCATCACCACGCATTTGTATCCCCTAGCGAGCTCGATTTTGGCCTTAGTTTATAGCCCTATTCGGCTTCGCGTTCCGCCCTGACCGCACTGGCTCGCTTTGCTTTTGAGGAGGTAACCAAATCAATCACAATTGCGAAGGCGACCCCGGTACCTAGACCCAAAGAACCCAGAGAAACCACCAAAAGGCCAAGCACGTTGTAGTCGGAGCCTTCGCTCTCAGGAACTACCAGCGAAAGCACCACGGCCACGAGCATGCCGAACACGGCACCGGTCAGAGCCCAGGGCAAAACCTTGGGTGCTCTTCTGATCTCGACTTCTTCTGGGTTTTCCATGCTCACCATTAACTCACAAGTTGGGTCTTGTGTTTCCTTGCCAGGCCATCTAAATTGACTACTTAGGTAACCCTAACCAGTTTAGGAGATAGACATGGTTGCGATCTCTACTCTGATGCGCGAGAGCAGTATGCAGGACCACCAGGCAGCGGAGAATGTCCACTTCATCACTCACCTGATGAGGGGCGAGCTTTCAAAAGCGCACTACACCGAGTACCTCACCCAGCTCGCTCATGTCTATCGAGCACTCGAGCGCAAGCTGCCCGACACAAACTCGCTTCCCTTTCATGCTGGCCTCAAGAGGTTTGATGCAATCTCGCAGGATCTGGAAAACCTCGGTGTCTTTGATTTGGAAACCAGGCCGGTGCTTGGCGCCACTGCAGAATACGTCAATCGACTAAACGCCCTGGGCGGGCTTGAGGACGTGAGGTTGCTGGCGCACCACTACACCCGCTACCTCGGAGACCTATCGGGGGGTCAGGCAATCGGTGCGTTGATGAAGCGCCACTACGGACTTGAAGATAGCCAACTGAACTTCTATGACTTTTCTAACATGGGCGACCCAGTCCCAATCAAGCGAGGCTATAGGGATGCGCTTGATGCGCTCGAACTAGACGAACAGGAACTGGCAGCTCTGGTTCAGGAGATCAGATACGCCTTCAGGCTCAACACCGAGCTGTTCGTGGCTTTAGGAAACCTGCAGCCCGTCTAAAGGAAATAAACCCTTTAGCTCTCCGGCTCTTGCGCCGGAAACCAGCACCCTACCCGCGGTTTGCAAGGTCTCGAAGCTGGCAGTTCCCATCGCTAGTTCAAAGAAAGACTTGGGGTCCAGCTCTACAACATTTGGCGGAGTTCCCCTGCGATGATTCAGTCCGCCCACCAGCTGCACAGCTCCATGCGGTGGGACTCGAAGCTCAATGGTTCCACCGGGGTGGTTTGTTTCAAGTACTTGCAGCAAATACCTAACGGCCATCGGCTCTTGGTTTTCTATGTCAGAAAGCGCCACCAAACCAAGATCATCGGGAATGCGCTTTTTTGCCATGGCCCAATTATCCACAACCCCGCTCACCTTGGGGTTATCCAGAGATTCCAAATGCCCAAAAACAGGACTGCTCCAAATGCGAGAAGGTGTTGCTAAGTGCCTTTTATCTAACTAGTTTTATAGTCATGAAACTAGTTAGAAAGGAGGTGAAAGATGGATAGAAAGATGTTGGAAAATTTCGTGTCAATTACAGAGTTATCTGCAAAGGCCTCGGCCGTTGTCTCAAAGGCCGAGGCTGGTGATATTCAATACGTTCTCAAACGAAACAAACCGGTCGCGGCAATCATGAGCATCGAGCTACTGAAAGCCATACACGAGCTGTCTGCCGTATGGCACAAGGACCTTGATGACGGTGAATGGGAATCGATCATTGATTACGCAGCAACTGTTGTGCAAGTTAGGGCAGCGATGGCGGAACCTGGCGAACCCTTGGACCTCGACAAGCTCTACGAGGAGGCTGGCGTGACTCGGGAGCAGCTCGATGAAGATTGAACCTACTGAATTCTTCATCGAGGCTGTCCAAAAACTCGACTCTTCCGAGCGGAGGGTTGTACTGAAAAGCGTGCGCAAGCTGGAGCTATCTGTCGACTGGCTTGGGAAGCGATTGCATGGCGCGCTTCACAACGTAAGGTCACTTCGGACCGGTCACAATAATCGACTCCGCATTGTCTACGTTGAGAATGAAGGCACGGGCATCATGTTGATCGTGGGAGAACGCAAGGACCTGAGGGTCTACTCAAGGGCAGCCGACATCCTAAGAGAGCTTGGATTGTAAACTCCACAGCATGAGAATCCTCGTGGTTGGCTCTGGAGCAAGAGAGCACGCAATTATCAAGGCACTAATCCGTACGGGAACCCCCGCGAGCGAAATAGTCTGTGCGCCTGGAAACCCAGGCATTGCCCACGAGGTTGAAATCCGAGGTGGTGTTGATGCCACCGACCGCCTCGAGGTTGTCAAAGCCGCTCTTGAAGAGCGCATCGAACTTGCAGTCATTGGCCCCGAAGCCCCCTTGGTCGCCGGAGTCGCAGATGCCCTGCGCGAGCAGGGAATTGCCGTTTTTGGTCCCAGCAAAGAAGCGGCCCAGCTTGAGGGCAGCAAGCAATTTGCCAAGGAGGTCATGGCCTCAGCCGACATCCCAACCGGGATGTCTCGGCTTTGCGACACCTTGAAAGATGTCGAAGAGGCAATGGATTTGATGGGTGCGCCATATGTGATCAAGGCGGATGGCCTTGCAGCCGGCAAGGGCGTGCTGGTAACCAATGACCGACTTGAGGCCCTTGAACATGCTGAGAAATATGTTCTTGATGGCGTATTGGTAGAAGAGTTTTTGGCAGGGCAAGAGATCAGCCTGTTCTTTTTGGCAGATGGAAAAACGGTGATGCCACTGAGCCCGGCCCAAGATTACAAAAGAGCATTCGATAACGATGAGGGCCCGAACACCGGTGGCATGGGTGCCTACTCACCTGTTCCCTGGATTGAAGAGGGATTCATTGAAGAGGTCAGGGAGAGAATTGCCCAGCCGACCGTGGATGAGATGCGCCGGCGGGGAACCGAATTTGTTGGGCTGCTCTACTGCGGCCTGATTCTCACCGAGCGCGGCATCAGGGTCATTGAATTCAACGCTCGATTTGGAGACCCGGAAACCCAAGTTGTATTGCGCAGGTTGAATTCAGACCTGTCTGACCTTTTGCTTCGAGCAGCAACCGGAAGGTTGGATCAGGGCCCTTCTGCGGAGTTCGCAAGCGACAAGGCTGTCACTGTGGTGTTGGCGTCGGAGGGCTACCCAACAAGACCAGCACCTCTCAGAGAGCTTGGCGGAGTTGATTCTGCCGAATCAATTGAAGGCGTCGAGGTTTGCTTCGGCGGCAGCACCGGTCGAGTGGCATCGGTGGTTGGAATTGGCGAGAGCTTCCAAGCGGCAAGAACTCTGGCCTATGAGGGAATCTCAAGACTCGAGCTAGAGGGCTCTCACCACCGCAGCGATATCGCCCTGAGGGTCATCGAATAGTGGATATTCCTGGTTTCAAGCACATTTATTCGGGCAAGGTTAGAGAGCTCTTTGCACCGCTAGATTCAGAGTTTGAACACTTGGTTTTGATTGTGGCAAGTGACCGAGTTAGCGCCTTTGACCACATTCACACTCCCGATATTCCGGGAAAGGGCACAAACCTAACGGCGGTCACCAATTGGTGGTTCGACAATCTTGACATCCCGAACCATCGCTCAGACGAACTTGAAGTTCCAGAAATCGTCGCGGGTCGAGCAATGATCGCCAAGAAGCTGGAGATGTTTCCGGTCGAGTGCGTGGTGCGAGGCTATCTCGCAGGAACCGGCTTTGTTGAGTACCAAGAATCCGGGACGGTTTGTGGCATCGAGCTACCTGCCGGACTTTCCAGCGGAGACCGGCTCCCCTACCCGATCTTCACCCCGGCATACAAAGCTCCTCAGGGTGAGCACGATGAAAACATCAGCTTCGAACAAGTAGTTGAGCTTGTCGGCAAGGAAGTGGCAGATCAACTTAGAGATCTGAGCATCGGCATCTTCATAAAGGCCAGCCAGCTGGCTGCCAAAAAAGGCCTCATACTCGCGGACACCAAGTTTGAATTTGGCATCGACCCAACGAGCAATGTAATAACTCTGGGAGACGAGGTCCTCACTCCGGACAGCTCTAGATATTGGGACAGAGAGCTTTGGGAAAAGGGCATTAGAGACCAAAGTTTTGATAAGCAGATAGTCAGAAATTGGCTGTTGGAGAACTGGGATCGACAGAGCACACCCCCCGAGCTTCCAGCTGAGATTGTCAAGCAAACCGCAACGCGATATGAAGAGTTAGCCGAACGTCTTTCAAGGGACTAAAAAAGCGTAAAGTGGAGGGATGCTTCGCACACCACTAAACGCCGAGCACGAGAAATTGGGCGCAAGCTTCACCGACTTCGGTGGCTGGTCCATGCCCGTGCGGTACGGCTCCGACCTGGATGAACATCACCAGGTCAGGCAATCGGCTGGAGTCTTCGACATCAGCCACATGGCCGAGATCAGAATCAAAGGCCCCGAGGCCGCTTCATACCTTGACTATGCCCTGGTTTCCAAACTCTCCGAGGTTGAGGTTTCAAGAGCCAAGTACACGCTGATTTGTAACGAGCAGGGCGGTGCGATTGACGATCTGATCGTCTATCGCATGGCCGAGGATGAGTTTTTGATTGTTGCCAACGCGGCCAATCGCCACGCAGTTGTGGTTGCCCTGGTGGAGCGCCAGGAAGCCTTCAGCGATGTCGAGGTTCTGGATGAGTCAGACGACTGGGCGCTTATTGCCCTGCAGGGACCAAAGTCGCAAGGGGTGCTTGAGGCTCTGAGCGCAAAGGATCTGAGTCAGGCGAAGTACTACTCGATTCTCACCGCGCAGATTCAGGGCGTCGAGGTGTTGCTGGCAAGAACCGGCTACACCGGCGAAGACGGCTTCGAGATTTTTGTTCCCGAGGAGCATGCCGGAACGATTTGGCGCTTGCTGGTTGACCAGCCGGAGGTTGAGCCATCTGGGCTTGCAGCTCGCGACACCTTGAGGCTCGAGGCAGGGATGCCGCTCTATGGTCACGAGCTGAACCTAGATGTCACCCCCTTTGAAGCCAACCTCGGAAAGGTAATCAGGTTTGACAAGGGTGGCTTTGTTGGACGCGAGGCCCTTGAGGCACAAAGCGGCCTGACCCCAGAGTTCAGGCTCTATGGCCTCAGAGGTGAGGGCAAAAGAGCTGCCAGGGCGGATTACGAGATGTTCCTTCCGGGCGGCGATGAGCCAATTGGTCAAGTGACCTCGGGAGCACTGTCACCAACTTTGGGTTACCCGATCGCGATGGCATTTTTAGATGGCAAACTTGAACTAGAAATCGGCAGCCAACTCGAGGCTGACGTGCGGGGAACGAGAATCTCGTTTGAGGTCGTAAAACTTCCGTTCTACAAACGGGGAAGGTAATCATGGCAAACCCAGATCACTTGCAGTACACCAAGGAACACGAGTGGGTGCTTATCGACGGCGATACGGCAACCATCGGCATCACCCGATATGCAGCTGATGCCCTCGGTGAGATTGTCTACGTTGACCTTCCTAAGGTTGGCTCCTCAACCTCTCACATGAAGATTTGTGGTGAGATTGAATCCACCAAATCCGTCGGTGAGCTCTACGCTCCGATGGACGGAGAGGTCATCGAGGCCAACACATCATTGGACGCAGCACCCGACACGGTAAATGCTGACCCATTTGGGGAAGGTTGGCTGATTAAAATCCGTTATACCTCCCTACCCGAACTTCTTTCAGCCGCGGAGTATGACGCATTTACAGGAGAGTAATTGCTTTTAGATCACCATCAGTTCCGTCAACGCCACATTGGACCGAATCGCCAAGAGCAGCAGGAAATGCTGGACTACGTTGGAGCGGAATCTCTAGCGGACCTGATGGAGAAGGCTCTTCCAGAAGCCATCCACTACCGCGGTGGGAGCACCCTGCCAGAACCCCTTAGCGAAGACGAGGCACTAGATCGCCTCAGAGAAATCGCGGGCAAGAACCGAATCACCCAGAGTTTTATTGGCCTTGGCTACTACGGCACCAGAACACCGGGTGTGATTAAGCGCAACGTGCTAGAAAACCCAAGCTGGTATACCGCCTACACCCCCTACCAGCCCGAGATTAGCCAGGGTCGACTAGAAGCAATCATCAACTTCCAGACCGTGGTGACTGACCTCACCGGCATGAAGACCGCGAACGCATCCATGCTCGATGAGTCCACCGCCGTGGTTGAAGCGATGATGATCGCCAAGCGCAGCGCGGACTCTGAATCCAACGTCTTTTTTGTAGACAGCGACATCTACCCGCAGACCAAGCAGCTCCTAGAGCACCGTGCCGAGCCACTTGGAATTGTGATTCAGTACTTCGATGCGGCAAAGATTGAAGAGCTCAACCAAGAGTGCTTCGGAGCTGTGATTCAGTACCCGGGAGCATCGGGACGAATCATTGACTTTGACAACCTGTTTGCAAAGGTTCACGAGTTTGGCGGACTGGCCATCGCAACTGCAGACCTAATGGCACTAACCGTGCTGAAGCCTCCAGGCGAAGCCGGTGCCGATGTGGTTTGTGGCACCACCCAAAGATTTGGTGTGCCAATGGGCTTTGGTGGTCCACACGCTGGCTACCTAGCCGTTCGTGATCGTCTCGAGCGCACCATGCCAGGTCGCCTGGTTGGAGTCTCTGTAGACGCCGAGGGAGCTCCCGCCTACCGACTAACTCTGCAGACCCGTGAACAGCACATCAGACGCGAGAAGGCAACCAGCAACATCTGCACCGCGCAGGTTCTCTTGGCAGTCATGGCCGGCATGTATGCGGTCTACCACGGACCAAAGGACCTCAAGGCAATCGCCATGGAGATCCACTCCAAGGCCGCAGCCCTTGCAAACGTGCTGGGTGAAGTTGGAATCAAGATCCAGCACGAGAGCTTCTTTGACACCATCAGGTTGGTTGATGTCGATGCCAAAAAGTTCTTCGATGCCGCCAGGCACAAAGACCTAACCCTGTTGATGGTTGACGAATCAACCATCGGCATCTCAGTTGACGAGAGCACCTCTTGGGCACACCTTGCAGAACTTGCCAACGTGTTTGGTGCGAGAGTTCCAAAGCCAGAGGATGCCACCGACCGCCTCAGAAACCACCGCACCTCCGGCTATTTAGAGCACCCGGTCTTTAATTCTTACCACTCAGAGACCGCGATGCTTAGGTATCTCAAGAAGCTTGCTGACTTCGACTATGCACTGGACAGAGGCATGATCCCTCTTGGTTCCTGCACCATGAAGCTCAACTCGGTCACCGAGATGGAAGCTGTTACCTGGCCTGAGTTTGCAAACCTGCACCCCTTTGCACCTCGGGAAGACGTCACCGGCTACCTAGAACTAATTGACGAGTTGGTCTCTTGGCTCAGTGACATCACTGGCTACGAGGCAATCTCGCTGCAACCAAACGCCGGTAGCCAGGGAGAGCTTGCAGGACTATTGGCAATCCGCGGTTATCACCGTTCACGCGGCGACTTCCAGCGCAATGTTTGCGTGATCCCATCCTCTGCCCACGGCACCAATGCCGCCAGCGCTGTGCTGGCGGGCATGGAGGTTGTTGTGGTGGCCTGCGATGAAGATGGCAACGTTGACGTTGCTGATCTAAAGATCAAGATCACAGAGGCGGGCGACACTCTCGCAGCCCTGATGATCACCTACCCATCAACCCACGGGGTCTTCGAAGAGGCAGTGGTTGAAATCTGTGACCTGGTTCACGCAGCAGGTGGCCAGGTCTACATCGATGGTGCAAACACCAACGCGGTGGTTGGTTATGCAAAGTTTGGCGAGTTTGGTGGCGATGTCTCTCACCTGAACCTCCACAAAACCTTCTGCATCCCCCACGGTGGTGGCGGTCCAGGCGTGGGTCCAGTTGTTGCTAGGGAACACCTGCGTCCATTCCTTCCTGGACACTCACTTGCCCAGGTGGATCTTGGTTCTTACGGTCCAGTCTCAGCTGCACCGTTCGGCTCGCCAAGCATTTTGCCAATCTCCTGGGCATACATTCAGATGATGGGTCCAAGCGGTCTAATGGATGCAACCGCGGTTGCCGTATTGAGCGCCAACTACGTTGCCAAGAAGCTCTCTGATGCCTTCCCGCTTTTGTACACGGGCAAGAACGGCATGGTTGCTCACGAAGCCGTCATCGACATCAGACCACTCCAAAAAGACGCCGGCATCTCAAACGATGATGTTGCGAAGCGACTAGTTGACTACGGTTTCCACGCACCAACCATGAGCTTCCCGGTAGCGGGAACCCTCATGATTGAGCCAACTGAGTCGGAGCCAAAGCCAGAGCTCGACAGATTTATTAGCGCCATGCTCGCGATTCGTGCTGAGGCCCAGAAGGTTGAGGACGGTGAGTGGCCAAGGGATAACAACCCACTGGTAAATGCTCCCCACACCGCCAACCACCTGACTTCAGAGTGGGATCACCCCTACTCTCGCGAAGAAGCGGTCTTCCCGACCGATGCTCAGCGCAAGAGCAAGTACTGGCCACCGGTTAGAAGGATTGATGGTGCATTTGGGGACAGGAACCTGACCTGCACCTGTCCGCCGATCGAGAGTTTTGCGAAGAGCTAGCCTCTCGCAACCAGGTGTTCTCGAATGATGTCAGCAGCTTGCTCAAGTTCTAAGCTCCCGTCTACTATGCCGAGTGTCAAAGAGAAGGACTCTTCGGTCGTCATGTTGTGCTGAAATCCGTTGGCTGCAATAAAGGACAGAAAGAGTAGCCAGCCGGTTCGCTTGTTTCCATCAACCATCGGATGGTTCTTGATCAAAGAATGAAGCATTGCTGCAGCCTTGGTCTGCAGATCTGGATATGCATCCTCGCCGAAAAGACTGGTCTTGGGGCGCTGCAGTGCGGAATCAAGTAACCCCATGTCCTTCACATGAAACCCAAGAAAAGCAACCTGTTCAAGAGCATCTTCTAGCTCTAGATACTCGGTCACGCGTCTGCCAATCGCTCCATAAGTTCTTTGTCATGGGTCATTACAAACTCTCGAGCAAAGGCTAAATCGCGTTTGCGTTTTGCCTTTGTCTCCATTTGATTCATAGCTTCGATGAGAGCCTTCTGTTTGGAAACTCCAAGCTGCTGAGCCAGGCGCTCCAGCGTTGCTTTCTCTTCTTCGGTAAGTCTTAGTGTCATGGCCATGATGCTAACGGTATCAAAGTGATACCAAATGTCAATATTCCAAATCTGTGGATAAGTGGCAATTAGCGAGGTTTGTGGAAAACCTAGCGCGGAGCCAAGAGCTCGTATGCTGCCTCTAGTTCAGGAGATAGATCTCTATCGGGCCCCATTCCAGGGACGCGTTCCCTAAGAATTGCAATCAACTCGCCGGTCACTGGTGCTGGCTTGTGTTCCCTAAGTTCGACTGCCCTTGCGGCAGTCACCAACTCGATGGCGAGAATTCGACGCAGGTTGTCGACAGCTTTACGGAGCTTACGTCCTGCATGCCAACCCATTGAAACGTGATCCTCCTGCATCGCACTCGATGGAATCGAGTCGACGCTTGCGGGACTTGCGAGTCGCTTGTTCTCACTAACCATTGCCGCTTGGGTGTATTGCGCGATCATCAAACCAGAATCGACTCCGGCATCGTGGGCAAGAAAGTGAGGTAGTCCACGGTTTCTAGATACATCCAAGAACCGATCGGTCCTTCGCTCTGAGATTGACCCGACATCGGCAACCGCAATTGCCAGAAAGTCCAGCACCATTGCAACTGGGGCTCCATGGAAGTTGCCGTTGGAGGTGACCTCGCCAGTTTTCAGCACAACCGGATTGTCAATGATTGCGGCCAACTCCCTGGTTGCAACGAGCTTGGCGTGAGTAACGGTATCCCTTGCAGCACCTGCAACCTGGGGTGAGCAGCGCAGCGAATAGGCATCTTGCACCACGCCATCACCATGGCGGTGAGAGGAAACAATCTCACTTCCCTTGAGTGCTGCAAACATGTTTGAAGCACTGGTGGCTTGCCCGGGGTGTGGGCGAAGCGGTTCGTGCAGCTCTGGCCTGAAGACCTGATCGGTGCCCATCTGTCCCTCAACACTCATAGCGGCGATGACATCGGCCTGGTCTAAAAGCAGTTCAAGGTCCGAGATGGCCATTATCAGCATGCCCAACATGCCATCGGTGCCGTTTATGAGCGCGAGGCCTTCCTTCTCGCGAAGCTCAACGGGAGTGATGTCGGCGGCTGAGAGCAACTCTGCGACAGGCTTCTCAATGCCATCGGGCCCAAATGCCCTACCCTCGCCCATGAGCACCATTGCACAGTGAGCAAGAGGCGCTAGATCTCCCGAGCAACCCAAGGAGCCATACTCCAAAACCCTTGGGGTGATGCCGGCATTCAAGATGGCGGCATAGGTCTGAGCAACGATTGGCCTCACACCGGTTTGCCCCGAACACATGGTCTTTAGCCGCAAAGCCATAAGCGCCCTGACGACCTCGCGTTCAATCGGATCTCCCATGCCGGCAGCGTGGGAGCGAATCAGAGACTTCTGTAATTGCACCCGATCACCTGCAGGGATGTGCCTTTGAGCTAGAGCACCAAACCCAGTGGAGATGCCATATACAGGTGTCTCGGCTTGAGCAAGTTTTTCGATGTGCTCACGAGTGGCCGCCATTGCTGCAAGAGACTCTGTTGAAATCTCAACCTGAGCGCCCTTTCTCGCGATTGCAATGACATCGGCAAATGTCATGCCTGATGTTGAGATAACTACCTTCATTTGTTCCTCTCGAAAACCAGTTTCCCTGCCACAAAAGTCTTTTCCACCAACTGAACACCTGGCCGGTAGGCAAGGTGAATGTGGTTTGGCGCATCCAGCACCGCAAAGTCAGCTGCGGCGCCCACTTCCAAGGTTCCCTTTTGGTTGCGAAGCGCCTTCGCGCCACCTCTGGTGGCAGCCCAAAGGGCTTGATCAGGGGTGAGCCCCATCTCTCTGACAGCGACTGCAATGCAGAAGGGCATTGAGGTGGTGAATGAAGATCCAGGATTGCAGTCGGTTGCAAGAGCGACGGTGACGCCAGCTGCAACCAACCTTCTGGCATCGGGGTAAGGGCTTCTGGTTGAAAACTCGGCCCCCGGCACCAAGGTTGCAACCGTGTTAGACCCAGAAAGCACAGCAATGTCCTCGGCACTCAGATGCGTGCAGTGATCAACCGATGCGCAATCAAGCTCAACCGCCAAAGCAATCGCTCCGAGATTCTCAAGCTGGTTCGCGTGCATGCGGGGCTGAAGCCCGGCTGCAATGCCAGCTTTGAGAATGTCTCTGGCCTCATCAACCCCGAATGCCCCACGGTCACAAAACACGTCCACCCACTTGGCATGGGGTTTGCAAGCCTCGAGCATTTCACCAGTCACGAGCTGTAAGTATTTGTCTCGGGCGACTCCCTCAGGGACGACGTGAGCTCCGAGATAGGTGACATCTTCGGTGAACTCACTTGCAATTTGGAGACTTCTGGCTTCGGTCTCGACATCGAGACCGTAGCCGCTCTTGATTTCAAAATGAGTGATGCCACTTGCGTAAAACTCTTGAACTAAACGCTTTGCGTTGTCCCGAAGCTCTTGGTCACTTGCCTCTCTGGTTGCTTTGACTGTGGTTCGAATCCCGCCTGACGCATAAGGCTGTCCTGCCATCCGGTGAGCGAACTCTTCGCTGCGCTCGCCGCCAAACATCAGGTGGGAGTGAGAGTCGACAAATCCTGGAATCACGCAACGACCCGCTAGCGAAACTACTGCGTCAGCATCAGGTGCAGATGAGGCTTTACCGACCCAGGCAATCCTTGAGTCTTCAACCAGCATGGCCGCATCCTCGATTGGCTCGAGATGCCCGAATGTCTCGCCGGTTCGAACCAGCGAGGCGATGTCGGTGTAGAGGGTTCTCAAGTTATTCAGTATCCAGCATTGGAACGTGAACGTGCTTTTCTCTAGCCACGCTTTGCGCTTCTGGATATCCTGCGTCGCAGTGACGAATGACTCCCATGCCAGGGTCGTTGGTTAGCACGCGCTGCAGCTTCTGAGCTGCGAGCTCGGTGCCGTCGGCAACCGAGACCTGACCTGCGTGGATGGACCTGCCCATGCCAACACCGCCGCCGTGGTGGATAGAGACCCAGGAGGCGCCGGATGCAATGTTGATCATGGCGTTCAGAAGTGGCCAGTCTGCAATAGCGTCCGAGCCATCCAGCATTGCTTCCGACTCTCTATAGGGAGAAGCAACGCTGCCGCAGTCGAGGTGATCGCGACCGATAACAATTGGTGCTGAGACCTCACCCTTTTTGACTAGGTCGTTAAACACTGCTCCGGCCTTGTCGCGCTCGCCATAACCAAGCCAGCAAATTCTCGCTGGCAGTCCCTGGAACTCAACTCGATCCTGGGCCATGGTGATCCAACGCCTGAGGTGCTCGTTCTCTGGGAATAGGTCCAGGATCGCCTGGTCAGTTCTGTAGATGTCCTTCGGGTCACCAGATAGAGCCACCCATCTGAACGGCCCCTTGCCCTCGCAAAAGAGTGGGCGAATGTAGGCAGGGATAAAACCGGGGAACTTAAAGGCATCTGCGAAGCCGCCCTGGCGAGCCTCGTCGCGAATGGAGTTGCCATAGTCAAAGACCTCAGCACCCTTGGCCATGAAGCCAACCATCGCCTCGACGTGCTTAGCCATCGACTCTTTGGCGCGGAGCGAAAACTCCTCGGGATTGCTCTGAGCATAGGCGCGAGATTCCTCCATGCTCACACCCTCTGGGATGTAGTACAGGGGATCATGAGCACTGGTCTGGTCGGTGACAATGTCGATAGGAACATCGCGCTTGAGTAGCTCGGCAAAGATGGTTGCGGCATTGCCAACCACTCCAACTGAGATTGCCTTGCGCTCGTTTTTATACCTGACAACTCTTTCGATGGCATCATCCAGGCTGTCCGCTAGCTCATCCAAATATCTAGTCTCGATGCGCTTGCGCAAGCGAGACTCATCGATATCAACGATGAGGCAGGTGCCCTCGTTCATGGTGACCGCAAGTGGCTGGGCTCCGCCCATGCCACCGCAACCGCCTGTCAAAGTGAGCGTCCCGGCAAGTGTTCCGTTGAATCGCTTTTGAGCAACGGCAGCAAAGGTCTCGTAGGTGCCCTGCAGAATCCCTTGCGTTCCGATGTAGATCCAAGACCCCGCAGTCATCTGGCCATACATCGTTAGTCCAAGGTTCTCCAACCTTCGAAACTCTGGCCAGTTGGCCCAGTCGCCAACCAAGTTGGAGTTAGCAAGCAAAACTCTTGGTGCCCACTCGTGAGTTTGGAAGACTCCAACCGGCTTACCCGACTGCACCAGCATGGTCTCGTCGTTCTTCAAGTGGGTGAGGGTGTGGACCATGGCATCGAAGGACTTCCAGTTTCTGGCTGCCTTGCCGTTACCGCCATAAACAATTAGTTCCTCGGGGTGCTCTGCCACCGAAGGGTCAAGGTTGTTGTGGAGCATTCGAAGGGCTGCTTCTTGCTGCCAACCCTGGGCAGTCAGTTGAGATCCGGTTGCTGCTCTTAGTACACGCGTCGTTGCTGTCATGAGCCAATTTCACAACCAGAAACCCCCTGAAGCAATGAGAATTAGCTGGCTTGTGTCTGAGATTTCAGACAAACTAGGACCATGTCAAAGGTGCCGGCCGCAACCAGAACCCTGGCCCTGTTGCGCACCATGGCAGAGATTGGGCAACCAACCACCGCCGACCGCCTTGCCAAGAAACTCTCTTTGCCCAGGTCCTCCTGCTACCAACTTCTTGAAGCACTCGGAGAGCAGGGATTCGCAATCCACTATCCGGAGGAAAGAAGATGGGGCTTAGGGCTTGCTGCATGGGAACTGGGCAGTGCCTATCAACGACATGAGCCTTTAGAGCGCCTGGCCAGACCGGTGCTCCAAAAGCTCGTTTCTGAGCTCAGCAAAAAAACAAGCGTGGTGGGTCACCTTGCAATCCTCGATGGATCAGACGTTCTCTACCTTCTGGAAGAGCGTCCGGCCAGATCTCTGAAGCTTGTTACCGACATTGGAGTTCGTCTCCCTGCTCATCTGACCGCCTCCGGCAGAGCGATGCTCCAGCACCTCGATAAGAAGCAACTCGCCGCCTCATTCAGAGGTCGCGAACTCGCCACAAGAACAAACCTCGGCCCAAAAGACTTGGCAACCCTTGAGCAAATTCTCGGCCTTGAACGTGTCCAGGGCTTCGCGTTAGAGGTGGATGAGGTGACCATGGGTTACGCATCCGTGGGGGTTGCAATTTTGGATAACCTTGGCCACCCACTCGCTGCCATTGCAATCACCCTGCAGTCAAACCAGCTGGAAAAGCTACAGTTATCTCAATTAGCGATGCTGCTAGATGCGGCAGCGTCAGACCTTTCGAGAAAGTTTGGGCACCATGGCTGAAGATGCCAAATGGCCAAGAGCGCACTCGCTCATCTCTAACAAACAGTCAGCTGTTGGCCTTATCGATATCCCCGCCCACAAAACCTCAATCAGTGAAACCAGCGCTCACCTCACCCCAAAAGCAATTCGCGAGGCACTCAAGCGCTACTCGACCTTCAGCTACAGCGCCTATGAAGAAATCACGACCACGCTTCAAGACCTCGGCGAAATTGAAGATCCGGATTCGAATGAGCAAACAACCATTGAGTCAATCGCGAGCGCCGATAAGACGCTAACCATTGCACTCGGTGGCGATAACTCCATAACCTATGCCGCTGCTCTTGGTGTTTTTGGCGATGACTTAGAAACCGCAGGACTCATTACGTTTGATGCCCATCACGATCTTCGCGATGGCATCTCAAATGGCTCCCCAGTCAGGCGATTAATTGAGGCTGGACTAAACCCCAAGAACATCGTCCAGGTCGGCATCAATGACTTTTCCAACTCCCATGAATACGCGAAGCTTGCAAAGGATCTCGGTATCTCGGTGATCTCTCGCTCGACCCTCGAGCACATCGGCATCCAAGAAGCTTGCAACCTATCGCTTGGCGTGGCAGCAGGGCCTGGCGGCAAGGTGTTCGTCGATCTCGATGCTGACGTTTGTGACAGGGCATTTGTTCCAGCCTGTCCGGCAGCTGCCCCTGGCGGCCTCAGTGCATATCAGCTTCGCCAAGCAGCTCGGTTACTTGCTGGCCATCACCAGGTTCGAGGCATGGACATTACCGAGATTGACGCCAGCAAGGACAGCGACGATCAGCGGACTGTGAGGCTGGGAGCACTGCTGGTTCTTGAGATGCTCAGCGGATTTCAGCTCCGCGCCTAGAGCGTTGCGTCTTTGATGAATGGTAGTCCAAGGCCGAGTAGCCGCAGGTCTGCGGTGTAGAAGTCACATCCTGCGCTTTGCGCCTGAGCCACGAGCATCCAATCAAATGGATCTGTTCCCATTAGGTCTTGATAATTTCCGGCTGCCTCCGCGGCACTGGCGTCGTACGCAAGTTCAACGACGCCGATCTGATTAGCAAGAAAGGCTAGGTTTTCCGGGAGCTTTGGCAGCCTGCCCTTCAGGTGTAGAAGTCGCGCTTCGAAAATACTTATGGGAGAAAAGCCCGTGGCATGTTCTCCCTGAATCTTCTGACTCAGTCTCCTACCGACCTTGCCGGGGGCTGCAAGAGCCCAGATCAAGACGTGCGTGTCAAGCAGGATCATCTGATTCTCCGTAAAGCCTTTCCTTCCATCCGGGGAATTCCTCGAACCAGTCGATTGAGACAATGTCGATGTCCTCGATGTCTCCAAACTCTTCCCTGAAGGCGCCTAGTTTGAGTTTCGGCGGAAGATACTGAACCACCTTTGCAATCGGCTTCCCGTTTCGAGTGACAACGAGTTCGTCACCTGCTTCAACTAGACCCAGGTGCTCAGAAAGTTTGGACTTGAAGTCGTAGACGCTGACGAATTTCTCCATGGGCTCAGCGTAGGTATTCTGACTAGTTTGGTCAAGTATTGGAATCATGAGATCAAACTATCCAAGATCGTCATGCTCAGGGCAGCTGGTTTTGCAATCCGTGGATAACTAGGGATTAAGGAGGGCTGTTAGGAACTAAAGAACTCAAGAGGCCTATTTGGTCGAATCTTTGACAAAGTGCAAACCGAGCTCTAAAAGTCTTAGGTCTGATGTGTAGAAGTTCATCTGAGCCTCAGAGGCTTGCGCGAGGATTAGGAGATCCATCGGATCACGGCCTCTGAGGGTTCCAAATCGCCTTGCCTCCAATGCGGCCTCGGTAGTTAGAGGTTGTTCATTAATTCCGATCTCACGGGTAGCCATGACAAAGTCATTAACCAAGTGACTGGGAATCACCTCTTTTTGAAGCAACTCGAAAACACTCAGGGGTGAGTAATAAATCTGATCGTCGCCAGAAAGGTCTTTGAGCGTTCTTGGGCCCAGTTTTGAGGGCTTGAGGTGAATATTTAACAGCACATTTGTATCAAGAAGCGCCTTCACTTGCCAAGATCTTCCAAGTTGCGCCTCCAGGTAGCCCATGCCTGATCCATGTGACTGGTATCGTCCATGTCTAAATCAGCCAACTCCGGATATTTACCCTCTAGAAGTCCGAACACAAGTTTTGGCTTCTGATACTTCACGATCTTTGCGACCGGTTTACCGTGCCTGGTTAGGACTATCTCCTCACCCTGCAATGCTCTATCCACCAATGCGGAGAACTCCGACTTTGCTTCTGTAAGTGCCACGTATTTCACCATTTCTTGATTCTAGGTAAAACTAGTCATTTTGACCAGAAATCTTGTTGCCCTTCAAAACTAACCCTTTGACAGATTCCCTTGCCGGGCCCTGTCAGAATCTGTGGATAACTGGCGCTTCTGCAAGTCTGTGAATAGAGCGGCGAACGCTCACTAAACTGGAGTGATTCACGCAGTGCGGCGCGATTATTAATCCATCCCGAAACTGGAAACCCAGCAAACCGAAGGGGACAAGTGCCAAAGATCATCGTCGAGATCATGCCAAAGCAGGATCTTCTAGACCCGCAAGGAAAAGCAGTTGC
>DATBNK010000103.1:0-8686 GCA_036554355.1 Aquiluna sp. | reverse complement strand
GCCGGAGCACTTGATGCCAATCATTGCCTGTCTTGAAAAACCAAGCCGTAAGGGATCCGTGACGGCAACAATCTGCATTACTCCGGACTCGGTGAGCTTCTGAACTCGCTGCCTGACTGCAGCCTCGGAGAGTCCGACCACCTTGCCAATTTCGGCGTAAGACTTGCGGCCGTCGTGCTGCAGTTGCTCGATGATTCGCTTGGAAACATCGTCGAGTTGGGACTTACTTGTCCGGGCCATGCGTGACATGTGACGAGTATGGCACTTTCGGGAGGTGAATTGCCCCTATTCCGCAGTTTTTTACCCAAACAGTTACGAAATCGGCTTAGTTTTTGAATTTGACTTTTGAAAACCTCATTTCGGGTTTAGAGTCGAAGCATCAATCTCAAAGAGGAGTTATCAAAAGTGGCCCCCAAGCAACTTCAAAATTTCGTCGGTGGCAAGTACTCAACCCCGACTTCAGACAAAAACTCTCCCGTCATCAATCCCTCAACCGAGGAAACCTATGCTCACGCACCGGTCTCCAACGAGGCTGACGTGCAGCACGCCTATGAGGTTGCTCAGAAGGCTTTCGAGAGTTGGTCGCAGACCACACCGGGGGAGAGACAGCTAGCGCTGTTCAGAATTGCAGACGCTCTTGAGGCAAGAGCCGAAGAGGCTGCTGATGTGGAGTCGGAGAACACTGGAAAGCCCAGGACCACTCTGGTTGATTACGAGATGGCACCATCGGTTGACCAGATTAGGTTCTTTGCAGGTGCCGCTAGAAATCTTGAGGGCAGGGCCACAGCGGAGTACACCCGCGACCACACCTCCTCTATTCGCCGCGAGCCAATTGGTGTAATCGGCCAGGTAACACCTTGGAACTACCCGCTGAACATGGCGGTCTGGAAGTTTGCACCCGCCATCGCAGCTGGCAACACCATTGTCCTAAAGCCATCCGACACCACTCCAGCTTCCACTTTGCTCTTGGCCGAAATCGCCAGCGAGTTTTTGCCCGAGGGTGTGTTCAACGTGATCACTGGTGATCGCGACACCGGTCGAGCCATGATCGAAAACAAGATTCCACAGATGGTCTCGATTACCGGATCGGTTCGTGCCGGTATGGAGGTGGCTAAGAGCGCCGCGTCAGATCTAAAGCGCGTCCACCTGGAGCTTGGTGGCAAGGCTCCGGTAATCGTGTTTGATGATGCCGATTTTGAAAAGGCAGCCGCGGGTATCGTTGCCGCAGGTTTCTTTAATGCCGGGCAGGACTGCACCGCGGCAACGAGGCTCTTGGTGCACGAGCGCGCCTACGACGATTTCATGGCTGCCCTGATCGCAGAGGTAAAGGCCTCGGCCAAGGTGGGAATGCCATCGGATCCAGACGTGCTGTTTGGCCCCGTGAACAACGCCGGTCAACTCGAGCGCGTCAAGGGCTTTATCGACCGACTCCCAAGCCATGCCCGAATTGAGCACGGCGGTTCGCAGATTTCGGGCAAGGGCTATTTCATGGAGCCAACCGTGCTGTCAGGGTTCAAGCAGGACGACGAGCACATTCAAGAGGAGATCTTTGGACCGGTATTGACTGTCCAGAAGTTCTCCACTGACGCTGAGGCTTTGAAGTGGGCGAACGATGTTCGCTACGGACTGGCCTCATCGGTATGGACCTCAAACCACACTCGTGCGATGCGTTTTGCAAAGCACCTGGACTTCGGTGCCGTCTGGATCAACACCCACATTCCACTAGCTGCTGAGATGCCACACGGTGGTTTCAAGCACTCGGGATATGGAAAGGATCTTTCTCACTACGGCTTCGAGGACTACACCCGCGTCAAGCACGTAATGCACTACATCGGAGACTGAAAGTAAAGATTAGATTTCGCATCTAACAATCGGGGTTAGTTTGTGACAAACTTTCCTAGCTTCCATCTTGGATGGTTTGCCTAGGAACTATAGAGCTCACCAAATGGTGAGAATTAGGAGAAATGCAATGAAGCGAGGACTTCCTCAAGACCCAATGCTCGCCGAGCTAGTAACCATGGCACGGAAGCACCAGATTTCTAGGCGAACAGCTCTAGCCGGCATCGGTGGAACTGCAGCCGCATTGACTTTGGCATCGTGTGCTCCAGCTGAAGAGGGTCTCACCCCAGCTGCAGACATGTCAGACACTGAAAAGGTGTTGACTTGGCACAACTGGCCTGCCTACATGGACGAGGACGACGACGGTAACTACCCGACTCTCGAGCGCTTCCAGGAGCAGTCCGGCATCACAGTTGACTACCGCATTGAGATTGATGACAACGACACCTGGTACGCAAAGGTCAAGGACCAGTTAGAACTAGGCCAGGACATCGGTGCAGATATTGCCTGCCCAACCGGCTGGATGGCATCACGACTTCAGGGTCTTGGTTACCTGCAGACCTTCGACAACGACAACATGCCGAACAAGGTCGCGAACTTGGCCCCGAGCTACCTAGGTAGCGCGGATGATCCAGACCGCATCTACTCGATTCCTTGGCAGGCAGGCTTTGCCGGCATCGGCTATAACAAGGCCGTCTACAAAGAAATCACCGGCAAGGACGCCCCTGGCAGCGTTGCAGACCTTTGGGCTGCAGAGCTAAAGGGCCGCGTTGGTTTGCTGTCCGAGATGCGTGACTCCGTGGGCATCGTTTTGATGAGCCAGGGAATTGACATCACCTCTTCCTCCTCATTGACCGAGGACGCCTTCATGGTTGCTATCGAGGAGATTAAGGCTCAGATCGACAGCGGACAGATTTTCAACGTTCGTGGTAACAGCTACCTCGATGACCTAGCGACCGGCAACATCGTTGCCTCCACCGCATGGTCAGGTGACATCACCGTTTTGAACTACGAGGCTGGAACCGATGACGAGCCAGAGCCATTCGGCTTCGTCTTCCCAGACTCCGGTGCAACCCTGTGGGCTGATGTGTTCATCACCCCAATGGGTGCCACTCACAAGCGCAACGCTGAAGAGTTGATCAACTACTACTACGACCCAGTAAACGCAGCTGAGCTGGCTCTATGGGTGAACTACATCACTCCAGTGGTTGGTGCTCAGGATGTTGCCGCTTCGGAGGACCCAGAGTTGGCCGAAAACCAGTTGATCTTCCCTAACGCCGACACGCTGGCAAAGTCCAAGGCATTCCGTTCTCTCACCGGTCAGGAGGAGCAGCGCTTCTCATCGGCTTGGCAGAACCTATTGCTAGGCGCCTAATTGGCAACTGACTTCGTCGCTCAAGGTCAAGATCTTGAGCTACTAGGTATTCGCAAGGAGTTCCCCGGCTTTGTTGCGGTCGATGATCTCGACCTCAAGATTCCGGCCGGGGAGTTCTTTGCGCTATTAGGTCCTTCGGGTTGCGGTAAGACGACGACCCTGAGGATGATTGCCGGGCTTGAGAGCCCTAGTGCGGGCAAGATCTTGCTTGGCGGTAAGGACGTCACCAACACCAAGCCGCACGAGCGCCCTGTCAATACTGTTTTCCAGAACTACGCTCTTTTTCCACACATGAGCGTTATCGAAAACGTTGCCTTCGGTCTTCGCCAGCGCAAGGTGTCAGAACCCTTGGTTCAGGCTAAGCAAGCCTTGGCAATGGTTGAGCTTGAGCACCTCGGAGAGCGCAAGCCACAGCAGCTCTCCGGTGGTCAGCAGCAGCGCGTCGCGCTAGCTAGGGCGATGGTCAATAGGCCCTCACTTTTGCTGTTGGATGAGCCGCTCGGAGCCCTAGACCTAAAGCTGCGTCGCCAGATGCAGATTGAGCTCAAGGCCATTCAAATGGAGGTGGGTCTTACCTTCCTGCACGTCACCCACGACCAGGAGGAGGCCATGGACATGGCCGACACCGTAGCGGTTATGAACCAGGGTCACATCGAGCAAATGGGTGCTCCAGAGGCTTTGTATGACAGGCCTAAGACTGCTTTTGTGGCAAAGTTCTTAGGGCAATCAAACATCTTTGTTGGAGATGTGATCGATAGCGGTGAGGTTGTCAGCATTAGCTACAACCAGACCAAGCTCTCGGCACTCCAAAAGCGCTGTGAGAAGACCAGCGGCAAGGTGGCGTTTGGTGTTCGACCCGAGAAGGTCGAGTTCCACGAAGAAATGCCGAGCGAGAGTTCTGGGCGGAACATTCTTGGCCCAGGCCAAATTACAGACATCAGGTTTACCGGAGTCTCAAACCAATACCAGATTGAGATTCCAGGCGTTGGGGAGATCACCGTGTTCGCACAGAACATTGGTCGCTCGCCGGTCGTGGAGTTGGGCGCAACCGTTTGGGTCAGTTGGAAAGTCGAGCACAGCTTCGGACTTTCCGATTTGCCTACCGGAACCGAAATCGAAGAGTAGCCATGGCCTTTGTCGCACTGGGCCAATCCGCTCCTCAAAAACAGCAGGGGCCGGTCAAGACCGGTCGTATCGCCTTGGTTCTACTTACCCCGGGCCTTGCCTACCTCGGCCTGTTTTTTATCACCCCGCTGATTTCGCTCATCACCACCTCGCTCAAGGCGCCCAGCGATTCGGGTTTGATTGGCCGCTATGACTTCGCCTTCGAGCTTGGCAACTATGCTTTCGCGATTGGCCAGTACGCTCCGCAGATTTTCCGCTCCTTCACCTATGCGCTGATTGCAACCGTCGTCGCTTTGTTGATTAGCTATCCGATTGCTTATTTCATCGGCGTGAAGGCGAGGGGCAAGCCGCTTCTCCAGGGTTTATTGCTCACCTTGGTCATTGCACCGTTTTTCATCTCTTTTCTATTGCGCACCTTTGCCTGGAAGCAGATCTTCTCAAACGACTCTTTCGTGGTGAACTTTTTAAAAAACATCGGAATCTTTGGTCCCGATGCCAATATCATCGGCACCGACTTCGCGGTGGTTTTTGGACTGGTCTATAACTTCATTCCATTTATGACCCTCCCGATTTATGCAAGCCTGGATCGATTGGACATCAGGTTGGTCGAAGCCGGTGGCGACCTCTATGCCAACCCTGCCACTACCTTTTGGAAGATCACCTTCCCGCTTTCATTGCCGGGAGTGATATCTGGAACCCTTTTGACCTTTATCCCAATCAGTGGTGACTACGTGGTGGCGAGCCGAGACTTCCTGGGGTCCTCCTCGACGGCCATGATCGGCAATGTCGTGGAGACCAACTTCTTAAGGATTCAGGACTACCCAACCGCATCCGCGCTATCTGTGATGCTGATGGCAACAATCGTGGTCATGGTCTCTGCGTATGTTCGTAGAAGCGGAACGGACGATCTGCTATGACCCGGTTCTCGCTAGGCAAGTACCTGTTGCCCACCTACGTTGCCCTCACTTTTTTGTTCTTGATGATCCCAATCGGTTACACGTTCGTGTTCTCGTTCAATGACTCAATCAAGTCCAACATCATCTGGCGCGGCTTTACGTTTGATAACTGGCTCGACGTTTGCAGTCAGGCTGAGGTCTGCACCGCCTTCAGCAATTCAATTCTGATTGCCGTGAGCGCTACCGCTGTTTCCACAGTTCTTGGAACCATGATTGCGATCGCCTTGGTTCGCTACCGCTTCAAGTTCCGCAGCGCGACGAACCTGTTGCTGTTTTTGCCTTTGGCAACCCCCGAGGTTGTCATGGGAGCCGGTCTAGCGGCCCAGTTTTTGGACTTCGGCTGGCCAAAGGGCTTGCCAACGGTCATCATCGCTCACGTCATGTTCACCTTGAGCTTTGTGGTCGTGACGGTCAAGGCCAGGGTTGCAACCTTGGATCCAGCGCTTGAAGAGGCTGGCCGTGATCTCTACGCCAACCCCGCTCAAGTGTTCATGAAGGTGACGCTACCGCTATTGCTCCCAGGAATTCTGGCCGCTGCCATGCTGGCTTTTGCCTTGAGCTTTGATGATTTCATAATCACGCAGTTCAACTCAGGCGCGGTTGACACGTTCCCCAAGTTCGTCTACACCGCGGCTGCCAGGGGAATCCCACCCGAGGCAAATGTGATTGGTTCGTTCGTGTTCATCGTTGCAATTGCAATTGTGATTACGGTTCAGGTTCGGGCTTCTTTGAAGCGCAAGAAGCTAGCCAAATAGTTTTTCTGCAGCCGCCTCAAAGTGCTTGTGGTGACGAATCACATCAGCTTCGGTTGCCTCTGGCGAGAACAGTGCCATGTTGTGAAATGGCGTCATGAGAATTCCATGATTTATTGCGTGTAGCTGCAAAAACTGCTGAAGCTCAAAATCCTCGGCATCAGCCGCTTCGCGGCCAGTCAAAGGAGCGCTCTTACGGAAACTGAACTCTGCCCTGCATCCCACTCTCGAGACTTGCCAGGGAAGTGAATACTTATCAATTACTTCCTGGACGCTGGCCTCCCACCTCTCGGCCATCTTTGTCATCAGTGCGAAGTTTTCCTTAGTCAAAACCTCTGACAGCGTGGCGTTCACAGCGGCCATCGAAAGCGCATTGCCGGCGAGTGTTCCTCCAACTCCGCCAACGTCAATGGTTTCTAGATTCAGGGCATTGGAGATGCGATCCGCAAGGGCTTGACTCATGCCAAATGCACCTACGGGGATTCCGCCTCCAATGGTCTTTCCCAACACAACCGCATCTGGTTGCAGGTTTAGATCTCTGGTCATGCCGCCGATGCCGGCGGAGAGAGTGTGGGTCTCATCCAAGATCCAGATCACATCGTATTTTTTGCAAAGGGCCTCAAGGCCCTCGAGGTAGCCAGGTTCTGGGAGAACTATGCCGATGTTGGTAAGAGCTGGTTCCATCAGTAGCGCTGCAATCTCGCCAGACTGGAAGGCAGTTTCTGCTGCCTCAAGGTCATTGAATGGAATCGACCAGGTGGTCTGGTTCAGTTCTACCGGCTTACCGATATTGTCCTTGCGGGCAACTGTGTTGCCGTCATCATCTAACACAGCAAACGTTTCGTCCACGGTGCCGTGGTAGCACCAGTCGTGAACCGCAATCTTTTTGCGTCCGGTGACCTCTCTGGCATAGCGAATCAGGTGGCGGTTGGCATCTGTAGCACTGAGCGTGAACTGCCAGATTGGAACACCAAATCGCTCTGCGAGAATGCTTGCATTCTGCTGGGCTTTCTCGGTTGGCAGCATCAAGGTGACCCCACTTGCTACCTGCTCTTGCACGGCCTTGACCGTGGCATCGGGGGAGTGACCGGTCATGGCACCGGTGTCGCCCAGGCAAAGATCTGTGAAGTCATTGCCATCGATGTCTCTAAAGTGAGAACCCTTGGCAAAATCCACGTAGAGCGGGAATGGACCCGGCCACTTTTTCATCCAGATCATTGGCACGCCGCCTAGCAAATTGGCATTTGCCTCTTCATGGGCGGCCATGGAGCTTGGGTGGCGGTCTTTATAGATTTCAACTTGTTCTTGATACAGCGTCTCTAGACGCTCGCGATTGGCATAGCCGCTCACAAAAAATCACCTTCGATTCTTACTTTTTTGTTTTGACCTGAGGTCTGTTTTTACTCTACGGGGTCGCTCAGGAAAATTTTGCCAGTCCGGCAGCTAGAACATCTAAAGCTTCATGCAAGAGCTCGTTGGTAATTGCAAGTGGCGGCAAGAACCTGATGACGTTGTTGTAAGTGCCGGCGTTTAGGATGACGACTCCGTTTTGGTGGCAGTGCTTCATGAGCTCTGTTGTGGCATCGGGGTTTGGGGCTTGAGTGTGAGGTATCACAAGTTCGATAGCCTGCATCGCACCCTTGCCGCGAACGTCACCAATGATTGGATAGCTCATCCGAAGCTCATTGAGCCTGGTCTCTAAGATCTCGCCAATTTCCAGGGCTCTCGCAAACCAGTTTCCAGAGGCGTATTGCTCCATGACGGCAACACCGGCTGCCACCGCGGTGGGTGATCCACCAAAGGTTCCACCGAGGCCTCCGGCATGCGCGGCATCCATGATCTCCGCGCGGCCAACCACGCCGGAGAGCGGCATGCCGCCGGCGATACCCTTGGCGACCGTCAATAGGTCGGGGTCATAGCCCTCTTCCCAACTTGATGCGAACCAGGCACCGGTTCTCGCCATGCCCGATTGAACTTCATCGGCAACCATGACAATGCCATTTGCCTTGCACCAAGAATCTAAGGTTGCAAGGAATCCCGGGGCAGGAACGATGAAGCCACCCTCGCCCTGGATCGGTTCAATGAAGACTGCCGCTAGTTGGCTGGCGCCAACTCGCTTCTCTAGGTAGTTGATGGCTCTGGTGGCGGCCTCTTCGCCGCTCATTCCCTCTGGGTCCCTGAATGGGTAGCTCATGGGCGCGTGGTGAACGCTGCCTGCGAGGGGACCGAATCCGGTTCCGTAGGGGTGGGCCTTGAAGTTCATTGCCATGGTGAGGTTGGTGCGGCCGTGGTATGCGTGGTCAAAGACCGCGATCTCGGTTCTGCCAGTTGCTTTACGGGCAATCTTCACGGCATTTTCTACCGCTTCGGCACCGGAGTTGAAAAAGGCAGCCTTCTTTTTGTGATTGCCTGGTGCTGCCTGGGTAAGCAGTTCGGCGGCACGGACATAAGCCTCATAGGGGGCAACTGTAAACAGGGTGTGGGTGAGCTTTGCAACCTGGTTTTGTACCGCCTCAACCAGTTGCGGGTTGGTGTGGCCAATGGTCACTACGCCAATACCTGAGCCCATGTCAATCAGCTGGTTGCCGTCGGCGTCTTTCAGAATCGCGCCGTGGGCCTCGGTTATAAAGATCGGAAGC
>DATBNK010000081.1:0-22887 GCA_036554355.1 Aquiluna sp. | reverse complement strand
CTACGCAGACAAGCTCGAGAGAAAACCTCTTAGCTAGGACAACACCTTGCGCATTCTGCTTGGCATCACCGGCGGAATTGCTGCCTACAAGGCAGCCAATCTAATCCGAGCCTTCTCCGAGGCTGGCCACGACGTTACTGTGCTCCCTACCGAGAACGCTCTTAGGTTCATCGGGCAACCAACCCTGGAAGCCCTCAGCGGCCACAACATCGACATCGACATGTATTCAGATGTGGAAAAGGTTCGGCACGTTGCCCTAGGGCAACAGGCCGATGCAATCGTCGTAGCACCAGCAACCGCGGCCTTTCTAGGCCGCCTTGCCGCTGGTATCGCCGATGATCTTTTGATGAATGCCATTTTGGCAAGTGAAGCCCCGATTTTCTTGGCTCCCGCAATGCACACTGAGATGTGGCAAAATCCGGCAACTAGGGCAAATATTCAAACACTCGAAGAGCGTGGCATTCGAATCATGGCGCCGGCTTCGGGCCGGCTCACGGGTGGGGATTCCGGACCCGGCCGACTGCCCGAGGTCGAGGAGATTTTTAATTTCGTGCTCTCAGCCGGTGCACTTCGGGGCAAAAAGGTAATCGTCACTGCTGGTGGAACCAGAGAACCAATTGATGCGGTTCGCTACATCGGAAACTCATCTTCGGGTCGAATGGGCATCGAGATCGCCAAGGCCGCAAGAGATATGGGTGCCGATGTCACTTTGATTGCTGCAAACATCGAGTCGGCATTGCCAGCCGGCGTCAAGGTTGAGCGGGTCTCAACGGTTGACGACCTAGAGATTGCAATGGATCACCCAAGCGATATTTTGGTGATGGCAGCCGCCGTGAGCGATTTCAAGGTGGAAAACCCCTACCCAGGAAAGCTAAAGCGCTCGGGGTCCATGGAGCTTTCACTCACCGCAACCAAGGATCTAATCGCTGCCTACTCTGCAAACCACGCGGATGCTTACTGCGTTGGCTTCGCCCTCGCTGATAGCGATGCCGATCTGGAGCAAGTGGCTCGCCAAAAACTTTGGGACAAGGGTCTCAAGCTAGTGGTTGGTAATCGGGTGAGCGCACTAGGAGCCAAAGACACCAGCGTGCTGCTTGTCCAGAACGAAAAAAGTGAAGAGCTAACAGGAACCAAACAAGAGGTTGCAAAAGCGCTAGTTGCGTTTATTTCCCAAACAGTGTCGCACTAGCCCAATAAACTTTGGCGTTATGACGCTACGCACATTTACATCTGAATCGGTCACTGAAGGCCACCCCGACAAGATCTGTGATCAGATCTCCGACACCATCTTGGATGCCATGCTTTTGCAGGATCCAGATGCACGTGTCGCCGTTGAAACCCTGGTAACTACTGGTTTGGTCCACGTTGCTGGCGAGGTAACCACCTCCGGCTACGTTGAGATTCCCCAGCTGGTTCGCCAGAAGGTTTTAGATATCGGCTACAACTCCTCCGAAATTGGCTTTGATGGCAATTCGTGTGGAGTTTCCGTTTCCATTGGAGCGCAATCACCAGACATTGCCGGGGGAGTCGATGACGCCCTCGAGGCTCGATCTGGCGTTGAAGACGCAGATTCCAAGCTCGGTGCTGGTGACCAGGGCATGATGTTTGGCTACGCCAGTAATGAAACTGACGTTTTGATGCCAACTCCGATCCTGCTTTCACACCGCATCACCGAGAAGCTCTCTGAGGTTAGGAGGGAGCTGAATGATGGCAGGTTGCGCCCGGACGGAAAAGCCCAGGTTTCAGTTGATTACGAGGGTTCTAACCCAGTTGGAATCAACACCGTGGTGTTATCAACACAGCACCACCCAGACATTTCTCAAGACGATCTGGCTAATTTGATCTTGGACAGGGTTATTAGACCCGTTCTCAAAGAGGGCAACCTGCCCTATGACAACACCCGCTACATCATCAACCCCTCGGGGCGCTTCGTAATCGGAGGCCCGCAGGGAGATGCAGGACTAACCGGCCGCAAGATCATCGTCGACACCTATGGCGGCATGGCTCGCCATGGCGGCGGCGCATTTAGCGGCAAGGACCCCTCCAAGGTCGATCGCTCGGCAGCCTATGCAATGCGCTGGGTTGCCAAAAATGTGGTTGCCGCAGGCCTGGCGGACCGAGCCGAAATCCAGGTTGCCTATGCCATTGGTGTTGCGGAGCCGGTTGCCGTGTTTGTTGAGACCTTCGGCACCGAGAAGGTCGAAACAAGCGCGATTGAAAAAGCGATTCAGCAGGTGTTCGACCTTCGTCCCGCAGCAATCATTCGCGAGTTGGACCTAAAGCGTCCGATCTATGCAAAGACAGCTGCCTACGGTCACTTTGGTAGAGAGCTGGCCGAATTCAGCTGGGAAAAGACTGATCGGGCAAGCGCCCTTGCCGAGGCAGCAGGACGCTAAATGCCCCGCTTTGCTCAGGTGGTGGCAAAGTCGAATCTGATTCAACTAGATCGAGTATTCGACTTTGTCATCCCTGAGCAACTAGCCGACCAAATCAAAATAGGGCAGCAGGTCAGCTTCCCCTTCGGACGGGCCAAAAAACCACAGCACGGTTTTGTGGTTGGCCTTAGCGATAAAAGCGACTACGCCACGAGCGAGCTCGAAGCAATCACACACCCGGCTCAGGTGCTAACACCTGAGATTTACGGCTTTGCCCGTCAAATCGCGGACCGGCAGTGCGTTGCAATCGGCGAAATCCTCTCTGCTGCTGTGCCGGACCACATGGCCAGAACCACAATTGAGGATGTCGCAGGGCTAGGTAAAGCACAGCCAATATCGCTGCCCTTTGAAATCAAGCCTGCGCTAGGCAAAAAATCAGCGGTGCTATCGGCCGCCAAGTCCTTTGCAATTGAGGGCCAGAGCTTTGGGGATTGGGCTTTTCTGCTGCTCAAAAGAGCCTCAGAGCAACTAGCTGAGGGTAAAAGTGCAATCCTGATAGTCCCAGACCAAAAGGACATTGACGAGCTAGTAACCCTTGCAGAACTGGCAGGCCTTGGGCCATGGGTCATTAGCTACCTGCCGGCTGCAAAGAAATCGGATCGTTTTAGAAGCTTCCATAAAGCCCTAAACCAGAGCGAATCACTTGTGATTGGCACTCGCTCTGCTATCTACGCACCGGTTTCTAACCTTGGGCTAATAGCTCTCTATGACGATCTAGATGACTCACTGAGGGAGCAGGGCTCACCTTTCACCCACGCCAGGGAGCTGGCCATGATGCGAGCTGGCAAAGACCTCGAGGTTCTCCTGGTCGCGCCCTACCGCTCGGTTGAGGTTCAAAGGCTTGTTGAAATTGGCTATCTGAGCGATCACGACATTATTGCTCCGCCTGTCAGAATCTCCTATACCGAACCAGGGGTTCGGTTCGACGAAAGCTCCTTCAAGCTGGTGCGAGAGCGATTGAGCGCAGGACCGGTGTTAGTGCTCCTACCTAGAAAAGGCAGCTCAGCTGCCCTCTACTGCCAGGGCTGCGGAGAGCGCCAGCGCTGCAGTTGCGGAGGCATGATCTGGGAACCGAGCGAGAATAGGGCCGTTTGCCGAATCTGCTCGAAACCTCACGTGAAGTGCAATGCGTGCCAATCCGCTGCATTCAAGCGTGGTAGGACGGGTAGCACTAGAACAGTGAGTGAACTAGGAAAAGTCTTCCCACAAGTTGCCATCAGCGAGGCAACGAGTGAAAAAACCCCCTCCGGTCTAAAAAGCAAGAACCAGATTGTCGTTGCAACACCCGGCGCAGCCCCAAAGGTGAACCCTGGCTACTCAGCGCTTTTGATCCTGGATTGCGATATCTGGCTTGCAAGGCAATCACTGGCCGCCGAGCAGTTGGCGTTTAGGGATTGGACCGGGGCGCTGGAGTTGTTGGCCAGTGACGGCAGGGCGGTCCTGTCAGGCGTTGACTCTCAAATTGGACAGGCTTTTGCGATGCAGCAGCACCGACAGCTTGCAAAGGCGCAGCTGGTTGAGCTTCGCTCAGTTGGATTACCTCCTGCGGTTCGAATTGCAACGATCGAAACCGCACCAGATCAGCAACAGCAGGTTTTGGAGATTGCGAGAGCGGCAAAAGCTAAGGTGCTAAACGTTGATGTTGCAAATTCAAAGATCCTAATTAGCTTTGGCTACCAAGACGCTCCTGAAATTTCTAAATCGCTCAGAGCGGTCGCACTAAAAAGCTCGGCTCGGGTCCAAGGTGGCAGTAAGCGCCGGGGTCTCAGAGTGGTCATGGATGACCCGGATGCGCTGTAGGTTTTTCAGATGCGACTGATTTTTGCCGGAACCCCCGCCATTGCGGCGCAGGCGCTCGAAGAGCTTAGTCGTCACCACGAAATAGTGCTCGCAATTACAAGAGAGGATGCACCAGTTGGTCGCAAGCGCGTGATCACCCCGTCGGCTGTGGCGCAAAGCGCTGAGCGGCTGGGGATCAAGACCTTAAAAACATCCAGGGTTACCGATCATCTCGAAGAGATTGCTGGTGCCAATGCGGAGCTGGCGGTAGTTGTCGCCTACGGAGCACTTGTGCCACAAAGTGCGCTTGAAATCATGCCCTGGTGGAACCTTCACTACAGCTTGCTTCCAGCTTGGCGAGGAGCGACCCCGTTGCAGCACTCAATGATCTTTGACAGTGGTATCGGGATCACAATATTTGAGTTGGAAAAAGGCTTGGACACAGGACCTGTAATTAGATCAGTGCCTATGGAGTTTCTCCCTCAGGAAATAGCATCCGAGGCGCTTATTCGGTTTACCACCAAGGGCACCGAACTTCTCCTAGAGACTCTCAAGACAAAGCCAGATCCGAAGAGCCAGCAGGGTGAGCCATCCTTGGCTCCAAAAATCTCTCGAGCCGAGGCAAAGATTGATTTCAACCAGCCAGCGGACCGGATTGAAAGAATGATTCATGCGCTAAACCCAGAACCAACCGCCTGGACCAACTTTGCAGGTCAGCCTCTAAAACTATTGCGAGCTAGGAGTCTGGGGGCTGTGGACTGGGAGGCTTTAGATTCCCTTGGTTCACCCGGGGTGATGTGGCAAGACGAGAATCGCGTACTCATTGGCTGCGGTGGGGGCACGAGGTTGGAAATAATCGAGTTGCAGCCGGCTGGCAAGAAGCCGATGACGGCACTGGAATTTATTCGGGGTCAACAAGGCAGGGTGACCCTTGACTAACGCAAGAAAAATCGCTCTTGACCTATTGATTAGGGTTCAAAAATCCGATAGCTATATCAATCTCCTAATGCCCAAGGTCTTGGGGGACCTGTCGCTATCAGATGCCGATCGTGGCCTTATTCAAGAACTCAGTTATGGATCGCTTCGCTGGAAGTATCAATACGACAGCTTTATCGACCAGTTCACACAAGGTAAAACGCTCTCGGATGAGCTGCGCTTTAGCCTCCAGCTTGGATTGCATCAGCTGTTTCGCATGCGAGTGCCCTCTCACGCAGCAATCCACGAAAGCGTTGAACTTGTCAAAGAGATCGAAAAGCGAGCAGCGGGCTTGGCAAATGCGGTGCTGAGAAATGCCGATCGCAAGGGCTTTGACGCACTCTTGGCAGATTCTCTAAAAGACAAGCCCTTGCTTGAGGCGTTAGCCATTGAATACTCGCACCCAATCTGGGTTGTTCGTGCCCTCAAACAGGCGCTTGAACTCGATGGCAAGGAGGGGGAGCTAAAGGCCCTACTTCATTCCAATAACGACACCCCGGTCGTGAACCTAGCTGCACTAAACCCAGCTGCCAAAAACTATCTCGATCAACTTGGAATGGAAAAAGGCGGAGCGTCACCGATTGGCTACCTACTTCACGGCAACCCCGAGCCGCACTTGAGCCAACCCGGTGTCAGGGTTCAGGATCAAGGTTCCCAGTTGGTGGCATTGGCTTTATTGGAGGTTGGTAACCGCGCTGGTCGATGGCTAGACATGTGCTCGGGACCTGGCGGCAAGTCAGCTATTTTGCAGTCCGGTATTGCTGCAAGCGGGGGAGTCTTGGATTGCATGGAGCCAGTTCCGCAAAGGGCTCAGATGGTGGAGCGGGCACTCACTGACGAATCAGAAACAAACGTGATCGTGGACTTAGGTCAAAACTCAAAACCGAACAGCTATGACGCGGTCTTGCTGGACGCACCTTGCTCAGGGCTTGGTTCGGTGCGCAGAAAGCCGGAATCCAGGTGGCGAAAAGAACCCTCACAACTGCCGCAGTTGACCAATCTGCAGCAGGAGTTATTGCAAGCGGGAATTAATTCCCTCAAGTCCGGCGGCTACCTGCTCTATTCGACCTGCTCACCCTTGATCCCTGAGACAAACACCCAGATTCGAATCGCCTTGGATGCTAACCCGGGGCTGGAGCTGGTGGATGCGAAAGCTGTGCTGAAAAACTTGGCTCCAGATATCGAAGTCAACCCTGATCGCAAAACCGTTCAACTCTGGACTCACCTGCACTCAACCGACGCCATGTTTATGGCGATTCTCAGAAAGCCCTAGGCTGGATTTATGCACATTCACCCTTCCATCCTGAGCGCTGACTACGCGAACTTCGAACGCGATCTAAAAAGCATCTCGAGCGCAGATGCTGCGCATGTTGATGTGATGGACAATCACTTCGTGCCCAACCTCACCTTCGGACTGGGCCTGGTTCAGGCCCTGAAGAAAGTAAGCGAGCTGCCCCTAGACATTCACCTCATGATTGAAAACCCCGAGCGCTGGGCCCCAGAATATGCAGTCGCGGGTGCCGAGTCGGTGACTTTTCACCTAGAAGCCTCCAGTGACCCAATCTGGCTTGCAAGAGAACTTAGGAAGCTGGGGTCGAAATCGGCGATTGCCATCAAACCCAACACCGAGGTTAAAGATGTGATCGAACTGCTTCCGGAGATCGACATGCTATTGATCATGACGGTTGAACCAGGCTTTGGTGGGCAGCCACTGATCCAGTCAACGCTGTCAAAGGTGAATCAAGCCCGCAGTGAAATACGCAATTCAGGGCTTGAAATTGCGCTCCAGGTCGATGGTGGTGTGACCGAGGACAACATCGGTGAGCTTGCCAAATTGGGAGCCGATGTTTTTGTTGCAGGCTCTGCCGTGTTTAAAAATCCCGACCGGAACGAGCAGATCTCTGAACTTCGAGCCTTAGCAAAGGCCCACGCCAGCTAACCTATAGGGCATGAAGTCCTTTGATTCGCTCTACCAAGAGCTCTTAGAAATTGACGCCACCCGCCCCGAGGGCTCCGGCACAGCCGAGCTGCTGACAGGTGGAGTGCATGCAATTGGCAAGAAGTTGGTTGAGGAGGCTGCCGAGGTGTGGATGGCAGCTGAGCACGAATCAGATGATCAGGTCGCACTCGAGGTTTCCCAGCTTCTCTACTACGCCCAACTGATGCTGGTGGCTCGAAAGGTGCCAATGCAAAAAGTGGAGGAGGTTCTCTAATGCTTAGAGTTGCCGTTCCCAACAAGGGAATCCTCTCGGAATCAGCAATCTCGATGCTGAAAGAGGCGGGTTACCAAACCCGTCGTGAGCAATCCGAGCTACACCTGGTTGACGCTGAGAATCAAATCGAGTTTTTCTACCTGAGGCCGCGGGATATCGCCACCTACGTTGGGTCTGGGTCATTAGATGTTGGGCTTACTGGCTTGGACCTTCTTAAGGACTCCGAGTCAGAGGCCACCGAGATTGCCGATTTGGGCTTTGGAGGCTCAACCTTCAGGTTTGCAGCTCCCAGCGATGCCGGCTTTGGCTCCCTCTCAGATCTCGCCGGCAAGCGCCTCGCTACCGCCTACCCAAAGCTGATTGGCAACTACCTCAAGGAGCAGGGTGTTGAGTGTGAGATTGTGACACTCGATGGCGCGGTTGAATCGGCGGTGAGGCTAGGGGTGGCCGATGCCGTTGCGGATGTGGTTTCAACGGGCAACACCCTTCGCAAGGCGGGGCTTTCAATCTTTGGCCCGGTGATTCTCTCTTCGACCGCAAGGCTGATTGCGGCTCCTGGCAAAGAGCGAGATGCAGAGAAGCTGCTTAGAAGGTTGCAGGGCGTCATTGTGGCGCGCGAATACGTGATTTTTGATTATGACTGCCCGCGCTCGATTGTTGATGCTGCCTCGAAGATCACCCCTGGCATTGAATCGCCAACAATCTCCCCGCTTGCAGATCCAGATTGGGTTGCTGTTAGAGCGTTGGTAAAGAGGGCTGAAACCAACCGTTTGATGGATGAGCTGTACGAACTTGGCGCCAAGGCAATCCTGGTGAGTGCTATCCACGCCGCGAGGATCTAATTGCCTGCGCTTAGGGTAATTCCCTGCCTTGATGTCGCAGATGGCAGAGTCGTGAAGGGGGTCAATTTTGAAAACCTTCGCGACAGCGGTGACCCAGTCGAACTAGCCGCAAACTACTACGCGCAATCGGCAGACGAGATCACGTTTTTAGATGTCTCCGCCACGGTAGAGAACCGCGGCACGATGATGGATGTTGTTTCATCCTGCGCGGAGCAGGTGTTTATCCCGCTCACAGTCGGGGGTGGCATTCGTGAACTTGCCGATGTTTCAAGACTGCTCGCTAGCGGTGCGGATAAGGTCTCGGTTGGCTCTGCCGGCATTGCAAGGCCAGAACTACTGAGAGAGATCTCTCAAGAGCATGGCTCGCAGGTGCTGGTGATTTCGCTCGACATCAAGCGCGCTGACACCAAAAGTGGCTTTGGTGTCACAACTCATGGGGGTCGGGTGCTAACAGAGCTCGATGCCTTCGAGTGGATCGAGAAGGTTCAAGGCCTTGGTGCCGGCGAGCTATTGGTGAACAGCATCGATGCCGATGGCACCAAGGATGGCTTCGATCTGGTTCTGACCTCAAAGGTGAAGGAATTGTCGAGCGTGCCGGTAATTGCATCTGGGGGAGCCGGGGAGCTGGAGCACTTTGTGGAAGCGGCGCAGACTGGAGCGGATGCGCTGCTGGCTGCCAGCGTTTTCCACGACAATAAGTTCACAATTAGCCAGGTAAAGGATGCACTTCGAAAGGCGGGTGTTGAAATCCGATGAGAGTTTTGGACATCGAGAAGATCAACTTTGATGACAAAGGCCTGGTGCCGGTCATAGCTCAGGATTTTGACACCAAGGCCGTGCTGATGCTTGCCTGGGCAAACAGGGAGACCCTGATTGAGAGTCAACAGATAGCAAAGATGGTGTTTTTCTCACGCTCTCGCAACCAGCGCTGGCTGAAGGGGGAAACCTCTGGAAACTACCTGGAGCTAATCGATTTGTCACAGGACTGCGACGCTGACACGGTTTTAGCAATGGTCAGGCCGCTTGGTCCTGCTTGCCACAATGGCACCACAACTTGCTTTGAGGAGCCAGAGGATGCCTAGCGCCAATGTCATTCCGGTAATTCGCAGACTGTTCTCGGGAACAGAGACTCCGCTCGGGCTCTATCAAAAACTTTGCGGCACAGCCCCAAATACCTTCCTGCTGGAATCTGCCGAGCAGGGGGTTTGGGGTCGCTACTCATTTGTTGGAGTGCAATCCAGGGGGCAACTGGTGGCATCCGCTACCGAGGCGACCTGGATCTCGGAGCACCCCGCTCTACCTGATGGCGCCGAACTACCAAAAGATCCCATTAGCGCTTTAGAAGCGCTCCAGCAGGGCTGGGTATCAGACAGCGCTGAATTCCCACTATCGAGCGGCTTGGTCGGTTTTGCTGGCTGGGGCCTAACCGAGCTGATTGAAAAACTCCCAGAACCAAAGGGCAAAGACTACGAACTGCCGCTATTTGGGTTCAACCAGTTCTCCGAGCTTGTCGTGCTGGATCACCAGAAGTCTGAGCTGATTTTGGTCAGCGTGGTCTTTTTGGATGGTGCGGAATCTCGTGAGGAGAAATTAGCAGCGGCTGCAATCAGGCTCGATGAACTGCAAGCCAAGATCGCACAGCCCACTGCCGCGAGGCTCGCAGAACCACAGTGGCCCGAGCCCGAGTATTCAATTCGCTCGACAAAGCCAGAGTTTTTGAGTGCGGTGGAGGCTGCCAAGCATCACGTGAGGCTGGGGGATGTCTTCCAGGTGGTGATCTCGCAGCGCTTCGACCAACAGGTCAGTGCCGATGCCCTCGATGTCTACAGCTCACTTCGAGCAATCAATCCATCACCGTATATGTACCTAACCAGGTGGGAAGACGCCGGTGGTCAATTCTCGATTGTTGGATCATCTCCCGAGGCACTCATCAAGGTGACCGGTGATCGGGTGATCACTCACCCGATTGCGGGTTCTCGGCCAAGAGGCAGTGACACTGCAACGGATATGCAGCTCGCTGAGGATTTGTTGCAGGATGCCAAAGAGCGCAGTGAGCACCTGATGCTCGTTGACCTCGCGCGCAACGACCTGCTAAAGGTTTGTGATCCCTCAAGCCTGCAGGTTAGTGAATTCATGGAGATCCACCGCTTTTCACACATCATGCACCTGGTCTCGACTGTTGAGGGAACCCTCAGGGCGAACACCTCACTGGTTAGAGCACTGCTAGCAACATTCCCCGCGGGGACCCTCTCTGGAGCCCCCAAGCCCAGGGCGCTCGAGATCATTCACGACCTCGAACCAACCGCCAGAGGGCTATTTGGGGGTGTGGTTGGCTACTTTGACTTCCAGGGCAACGCAGATCTGGCGATAGCTATTCGAACCGCACTGATCCGAGATGGCATCGCCAGGATTCAAGCGGGAGCGGGGATTGTTCTAGATTCTGACCCCGAAAGTGAATACCAAGAGACCCTTGCCAAGGCTGCCGTGGTTCTGCGAGCAGTGGCAAGTGCAAACGAAATGGCCAAATGAATAGATATCTGAACCTCACAACCTTGCTGGCGGCCGCCTGGTGGTCAACGATCCTGTTCACCTGGACCACCATCTCGGATGCTCACTCGGACGGGACCAGTTTTGAACTAGCAGGAACAGAGCTAAGCCAGACCCTTGTTCTCACCCCGGCAATAGTGATTTTGGTTGCTCTGATTGCCAGGTATCGCAAGATTCCAAATCAAATCATGATCTTCGCTGGCCTGGTAGCGCTCTGGTCTGCCTATTTGACCTTTAGCTTGAACCCCGCTGCTAGTCCTGCCGCGGTTGATGGTCTTGAAAAGCTAACCGGCATTGCCGGCACCGTTGGCACCGCCTCGAACACCTTGGCGCCCAGCGCCTACCTGGTGATGAGTTTGGGCGTGGTGGTCCTATCGGTCTTAGCGGCCTTCTCTAAAACCAGCGAGATCAAAAGATCAACCGAAAACGAAGTTGAAGACCCCTCAGATCCCAAGTCACTCTGGGATTCACAGAATTAGAGCGGTTAGAATAAGAGAGTTTTAGGAGAAGGGAACCAATGTCACACTCGAGCGAAGAGCCAGGCCACGGCCACTCACCAGCTGCCTGGACGACCGTAACCATCGTGATGGTGGCGTTCACAATTGGCACCCTATTTTTCTGGTTCGACATGCCCGCAGTGGTTTGGGCATCCGCCGGCCTTGCCGCTCTAGGCCCAATCGTTGGTCTTGCAATGAAGCGGGCCGGCTACGGAGTCGGCGGATCTAAGACCAAGACTCACTAGTGCTAGCCGGTCTCTTCCAGGCCGCACTCGACGACTCTAGGTTGCGGGAGCGAGAGCTCTCATTCGAAGAACTTTCCAAACTTGCAATGGCCATGCCAGCTGCCGTGAACGCGGAGCTCGCACTTGAAAGAACCGATCGCATCCGCCTAATAGCCGAGATCAAGCGCGCCTCTCCCTCCAGGGGTGACCTGGCACCAATCCAGGATGCAGCGGCTTTAGGACTTGGTTATCAAACTGCCGGAGCTGATGCGATCTCGGTTCTCACTGAGCGCACCGGCTTCAAGGGCAGTCTTGAAGACCTTGCCAGCGTCAGCGAAGCAACCAGCATCCCAACACTGAGAAAAGACTTCATCTCAACTGAGTACCAACTCCTAGAGGCGCGCGCCAATGGCGCTGCGATGGCGCTTTTAATTCTTGCCGGCCTAGAAACTAGTGACTACCTCAGGCTGAAGGAGTTTGCGGAGGGAATCGGACTGAAGGTTTTGGTTGAAACCCATAGCGAGGAAGAAATTGAGACCGCTGCCGAATCTGGGGCAAAGCTGATTGGAATCAACACCCGGGATCTAGAAACCTTTCGAACCGACATTGGTTTGTTTGAAAAGTTGGCAACAAGACTCCCTGCTGGTTGCGTGCGCATTGCAGAGTCCAGTGTAAAAAGCATTGAGGACGTCAAGCGTTACCGAGCTGCCGGTGCCGACGCCGTTTTGGTTGGTGAAGCACTGGTAGTGGGGGATTATCAAAAACTCATCCCTGAAATCGTTTCTGTTGCTTAGGATTTAGCGCATGACTCCAAAGCTAAGTGCGCAGGTTGGCCCATATTTTGGGCAGTTCGGTGGCAGGTTCGTGCCTGAACCACTCATTGCCGCACTGGATGAATTGGATGCCACCTACCAAACAGCACGCCATGATGAGAGTTTCATCAATGAGCTTGCGCAGCTGCACTTGGAATACACCGGACGGCCATCGATCATTACCGAGGCGAAGCGATTTGCAGCTCAGTTTGGAGATGTTCGCGTGTTCCTAAAGCGCGAAGACCTAAACCACACCGGTAGCCACAAGATCAACAACGTTATGGGACAGGCGCTGCTGGCCAAGAGAATGGGCAAAAAGCGCATCATCGCCGAAACTGGCGCGGGCCAGCACGGCGTTGCCAGCGCAACCGCTGCTGCCTACTTTGGTCTTGACTGCGTGGTTTACATGGGCGAGGTCGACACCGAGCGCCAGGCTTTGAACGTGGCGCGAATGAAGCTTTTGGGTGCCGAGGTGGTGGCTGTCAAGACTGGTTCTAGGACCTTGAAGGACGCCATCAATGAGGCACTTCGAGACTGGGTTGCAAATGTTGACAGCACCCACTACCTCCTGGGCACGGTCGCAGGTCCACATCCTTTCCCAACTATGGTTCGTGATTTCCACTCGGTGATTGGCAAAGAGTCCAAAGAGCAGATGCTTGCGCTAACCGGAAGGTTGCCGGATGCGGTAGCCGCCTGTGTTGGTGGCGGTTCAAACGCAATTGGCATTTTCCACGCATTCTTGGATGATGAGGCAGTTCAGCTTTGGGGCTTTGAGGCCGCCGGAGACGGTATTGACACCCCGCACCACGCAGCCACATTGAATAAGGGCGTTCCAGGAGTCTTGCACGGTGCCATGAGCTACATGCTGCAAGATGCCGATGGTCAAACCTCGGAGTCGCACTCGATCTCTGCGGGTCTTGACTACCCGGGAGTGGGGCCTGAGCACTCCTGGCTAAAGGACCTGGGGAGAGCAAACTACTTTGGTATCACCGACTCTCAAGCCATGGAGGCCATGAAGCTAATGAGTCAGACCGAGGGAATCATCCCGGCCATTGAAACGGCCCACGCCCTAGCCGGCATTGAGCACCTAGCCAAAGTGCTGCCAAAGGGCGCACACATTCTTGTGAATCTTTCTGGCAGGGGAGATAAGGACATGGAGACCGCAGCTCGATACTTTGGACTGATCTAGCCATGAGCAAAGTTGAAAACATTCTTCGTGAAAATCGCGACAGCGGCCGCGGCACCCTGGTCGGGTATTTCCCGGCGGGATATCCAACGGTGGATGAGTCGGTCGAGGCCTTTGTCGCGATGGCTAAAAACGGCTGCGACATTTTAGAAGTTGGGGTTCCCTACTCAGACCCCGTAATGGACGGGCTGGTTATTCAGCAAGCAACAGAAAAAGCGCTTGCCAACGGTTTTCGACTAAGCCAGACCTTCGAGGTAATAAAAAAGGTTCGCGAGCAGGTAGACACCCCAATGCTGGTGATGAGCTACTGGAATCCAGTGCTGAGGTACGGGGTTGACGATTTCGCCCAGGCAATCGAAGATTCTGGGGCTCAGGGCATGATCACTCCCGACCTGATTCCAGATGAGGGCGCCAGCTGGATCGATTCGGCTACAAAGAGGGACCTAGACCACGTGTTTTTGGTCGCACCCTCCTCATCTGATGCCAGAGTCAAGGCGAACAGCGCTGCCTCACAGGGTTTTGTCTACTCGGTTTCAACAATGGGCATCACGGGGGAGCGAGCAAACCTGGACCAGCTTGCACGCCAGGTTGTGGGCAAGGTCAAGGACCTGGGAACTGCTCCCACCTGCGTTGGAGTTGGCATTTCCAGCGCCGAGCAGGTCAGAGAAGTCAATTCCTACGCCGATGGTGCGATCGTCGGAACCGCATTTGTGAAGGCCTATGAGTCGGGGGGACTTGAGGGCCTTACCGAGAAAACCCGCGAGCTAGCTCGCGGTCTAGGATGAACACGTGAATTTTCTTTTGAGCATCCCCTCCCCGGACATTAGCTATTTCGATCTGGGTCCGGTGCGAATCCACTTTTACGCGCTGTTTATCTTGACCGGAATCGTGGTGGCGACAATCCTGGCTGACTACAGACTCTCGAGGCGTGGAGCGCAAAAGGGTGTCTTTTTGGACATTGCTTTATGGGCAGTGCCGTTTGGAATTCTTGGTGGCCGGTTCTTCCACGTCATCACACACCCGCGCGATTACTTCTATGAGGGTGCTGACCTATTGGCAGTATTCAGAATCTGGGAGGGTGGCCTGGCGATCTATGGCGCCCTAATGCTCGGTGCGGTTGGTGTCTACATCGGCACCAGACAAGCAGGTCTTAGATTCCTATCAGTTGCCGATGCGGTTGCGCCTGGGATTTTGCTGGCCCAAGGAATTGGTCGCTTGGGTAACTATTTCAACCAAGAGCTCTTTGGCCTTCCAACCGAGCTGCCCTGGGGGCTAGAGATTCCGAGTTCGAACCCGGCATATCCCTCGGGCTTGCCCGATGGGCTAACTTTCCACCCAACATTTTTGTATGAAATGATCTGGAATATCACCGGTGCTTTAGCCCTTATCTGGCTAGGCAACAAGCTAAAGCTGCAGTGGGGAAAGGTTTTTGCCCTCTACCTGGTTACATATTCTCTAGGCCGAGTTTGGATAGAAAGTATCCGAATTGACCCAAGTGAGATTATTCTTGGCCTACGCATAAATGTCTGGTCAGCGCTGATCGGCATTGCTGTGGGACTGATAATTTTCTTTGTTCAAACGCGCCGACACCCAGGCCTCGAACCATCAGTCTTCACCCCGGGCAGAGAACCTGTTACCGAGGAACCAGTCGAAGAAGATACGACTGCGGAAGAAACTAACTAACGCAATAATCTGCGGGCCAATGAAGTCCCCATCAATGGAATTTGATTGGAGAGTGGCATGAGCACATTGAGTCCCTTTACGCGATTCAACGTCGGCCCCGACGCACAGGGGCTTTACAGCCCTGAGAGCGAGAAGGACGCCTGTGGCCTGGCCATGGTCGCAACCCTGAGGGGTTATGGCGGCCACGACATTGTCGACATGGCGCTTTCCTCACTAAGAAACCTTGAGCACCGCGGTGCTGTTGGCTCAGATGCTGGCACGGGAGATGGTGCCGGTATCCTCACCCAGCTTCCAGACAAGTTTTTCCGCGACGTGGTTTCATTTGAACTTCCGCTCCTTGGCTCTTACGGAGCTGGTCTGGTCTTCTTCGAAGCCGAATCAGCAGACAAAGACAGGACCAGCTTCGAAAAAATTGCTCTCGAAGAGAATCTCAAGGTTCTGGGTTGGCGCGTGCCGCCGACTGATCCAGCTGTTTTGGGCGATCAGGCCAGAGAGGCGATGCCGCTAATTGAGCAGGTGTTCGTTGCAGCGAGTGATGGAGCAAATGGGCTAGAGCTAGAGCGCAGGCTATTTAGGCTGCGCAAGCGAAGTGAACGTGAGATAGGCATCTACCACCCATCACTATCGATGCGGACCATCGTCTATAAGGGCATGGTTACCACCTTGCAGCTGGAGCCATTTTTCTTAGACCTCTCTGACGAGCGCTTTGAGTCTCAGCTGGCCTTGGTGCACTCCAGGTTCTCCACCAACACCTTCCCCTCTTGGCCACTGGCTCACCCCTTTAGGTTTATTGCTCACAACGGAGAGATCAACACCGTCAAGGGAAATGCCAACTGGATGGCAGCGAGGGAGTCACTACTCGAGTCCGAACTACTGGGTGATTTGGATCAGATCAAGCCAATCGTGACCCCCGGAGCATCTGACTCGGCAACCTTTGACGAGGTGCTAGAGCTACTGGTGCTCTCCGGTCGCTCTCTCCCTCACGCCATGATGATGATGATTCCAGGAGCCTGGGAGAAGCAGCTGGACATCGAACCCAAGCTGCGCGATTTCTTTGAGTATCACTCGATGATCATGGAGCCCTGGGATGGTCCAGCAGCAGTGGTGTTCACCGATGGCACTCTTGTTGGTGCAACCTTGGACCGAAACGGTCTTCGACCTGGAAGGTTTGTAGTTACCGAGGATGGTTTTGTCATCCTGGCGTCAGAGATTGGCGTTGCCCACATTCCTGCCGACCGCATTGTCCGCAAGGGCAGGCTGCAGCCGGGCAAGATGTTCCTAATTGACACCGCAAAAGGTCAAATCATCGAGGATGAGGAGATCAAGCGCGAGGTTTCAGCCCTCGAACCATGGGGGAAGTGGCTGGAGTCGAGAAGGATCAACCTTCGAGACCTGCCTGAGCGCGAACACGTCAGGTATTCATCGGCATCGGTGAACCGGCGCCAGCGGGTCTTCGGCTACACCGAGGAGGACCTGAAGGAATTCATCGCTCCGATGGCCCGAATGGGCCAGGAGCCAATCGGTGCCATGGGCACCGACACTCCTATTGCTGCGATCTCGGATCGCCCAAGGCTCTTGTTTGACTATTTCACCCAGCAATTTGCTCAGGTCACAAACCCGCCACTAGATGCAATCCGCGAGGAGGTTGTCACGTCGCTGACAACCAGCATTGGGCCGGTGTTGAACCTTTTGGAAGCAACTCCCGAGCACGCCAAGCAGCTGGTGCTGGATTACCCCATTCTCACCAACGACGAGTTGGCGAGAATCAAGAACATCGATCGCGGAAATAACATCGGCAAGGCCGTAACGATTAGCGGTCTGTATCGGGTTGACCAGGGAGCCAAGGCTTTGGAGGCGCGGCTCGATGAAATGGCTAACGAGATCGACCAGGCGCTAGAGGATGGGGCGACCTTCATCATTCTCTCGGACCGCGACTCGAACCGAGAGCTCGCTCCGATTCCTTCGCTTTTGAGCATCTCTGCCATGCACCACCACCTGATCCGCAAGGGAACCCGCTCAAGAGCTGGAATAGTGGTCGAGTGCGGCGATGCCAGAGACGTTCACCACATGGCAACACTGATCGGTTTTGGCGCTTCAGGAATTAACCCATACCTGGCACTCGAGACCGCGGAAGACATGGTTATTCGTGGAGTAGTGCAGGGCATTACCCCGGAGCGCTCCAGCAAGAACATGGTGAAGGCGCTCGGTAAGGGCGTGCTCAAGATCATGTCCAAGATGGGTATCTCAACCATTGCGAGCTATGGCGGAGCTCAGTGTTTTGAAGCGATTGGCCTCAGCCAGGAGCTGGTTGATCGCTACTTCACTGGAACCATCACCAAACTTGGTGGAGTTGGTCTTGAAATCCTGCACATCGAAATTGAGAAGCGCCACCTAGCGGCATATCCTCTGGAGTCGGCTTCAACCGTTCACCTCCCATTGGAGGTTGGCGGCGAGATGAAGTGGCGCCGTGAAGGCCCACCACACCTGTTTAACCCAGAAACGATCTTTAAGCTGCAGCATTCCACAAAGCAAAAGAGCTACGAGATCTTCAAGGAATACACCAAGGCGGTGGACGATCAAGCCCAGCGCCTAATGACGCTTCGTGGACTGTTTAAATTCCGTGATGACCTAAGAACCCCGATTCCAATCGAAGAGGTCGAGCCAATCTCGGAGATTGTGAAGCGATTCTCAACCGGTGCGATGAGCCTGGGCGCAATCTCACCAGAGGCCCACGAGACCCTGGCAATTGCAATGAACAGAATCGGTGGCAAGTCAAACACTGGCGAGGGCGGAGAGTCTGTTGAAAGGCTCTTGGACAAGGAGCGCCGCTCTGCTGTGAAGCAGGTTGCCTCCGGTCGATTTGGTGTGACCTCGATGTATCTCACCCATGCCGATGACATCCAGATCAAGATGGCACAGGGTGCCAAGCCTGGCGAGGGTGGTCAGCTACCACCGCACAAGGTCTACCCGTGGATTGCTCAGTTGCGCCACTCCACCCCGGGCGTTGGACTGATTTCCCCGCCACCTCACCACGACATCTATTCGATTGAGGACCTGAAGCAGTTGATCTTTGACCTCAAGCGCGCGAACCGCAAGGCTCGTGTCCACGTCAAACTGGTTAGCCAGTTTGGGGTTGGCACAGTGGCAGCTGGTGTTGCCAAGTCCAAGGCCGATGTTGTGCTGATTTCCGGGCACGATGGTGGCACTGGAGCCAGCCCACTGAACTCGCTCAAGCACGCCGGCACCCCATGGGAACTTGGACTGGCCGAGACCCAGCAAACCCTGCTGCTGAATGGGTTGCGTGATCGGATAACCGTGCAGGTCGATGGTTCGATGAAGACCGGCCGTGACGTTGTTGTTGCAGCCCTACTGGGTGCAGAGGAGTATGGTTTTGCAACCGCGCCGCTGGTGGTTGAAGGCTGCATCCTGATGCGCGTTTGCCACCTCGACACCTGTCCTGTCGGTGTTGCAACCCAGAACCCGGACCTGCGAGCAAGGTTCAAGGGTCAGGCAGATCACGTCGTGAACTTCTTTGAGTTCCTGGCTCAGGAGATTCGCGAATACCTAGCGGAGCTGGGCTTTAGGTCCCTCGATGAGGCGATCGGTCACGTTGAGCTGCTCGATGTGAACGAGGCTATTCAACACTGGAAGGCAGATGGACTGGACCTAAGTCCAATCTTTGCCTCGAAGGAGTTGGGCACCGAGCTAAACATGCGTCGCACCACCCACCAAGACCACGAGCTCGAGAGCCACTTTGACTTCCCATACATCGAGAGCGCAGCTCCCGCATTGAAGGAGGGCAAGCCCTTCACGATTGAGGCGGAGATCAATAACACTCAGCAGGCCATCGGCACCATGCTCGGCAATGAGTTGACCCAGCGCTGGGGTGAGCAGGGTCTGAACCCTGACACTTTGCAACTCAAGCTTGCAGGTCACGCGGGACAGTCAGTTGGTGCTTTCGTGCCAAGAGGCATGAAAATCACCGTGGTGGGGGACTGCAACGACTACGTCGGCAAGGGCCTTTCCGGTGGCACCATTGTCGTGAGACCACCAGATGGCGCGGGCTTCATTGCCAGCGAGAACGTGATTGCGGGCAACGTGATCGGTTATGGCGCAACCTCGGGCAAGATTTTCCTAAACGGCATCGTTGGCGAGCGCTTCCTGGTTCGCAACTCCGGTGTAACGGCGGTGGTTGAGGGAGTGGGAGACCACGCCCTGGAATACATGACTGGTGGAAGAGCGATCATTCTTGGCAAGACCGGCATCAATCTCGGTGCGGGAATGAGTGGCGGCATTGCCTACGTCTACAAACTCTCTGAGGCCAGGGTCAACCGTGAAGCACTCCAGCTTGGCGAAATCACCCTCTCCGGCACATCTGGTGAGGACGCGGTGGAGCTAAGAGCAATCATCCAGGAGCACTTCAATGAGACCGGTTCGGTTTTGGCCAAGAGCATTCTCGACAACTTTGATCAGGAGCTTTCCAACTTCGTTAAGGTTTTGCCGCGCGACTACGCGAGGGTTATGGAGATTCAGCAAAACGCCATCATCTCTGGCTATGAGCCCGATGGTGATGAGGTCTGGACCCAAATCCTGGAGGTGAGTAATGGCTGATCCAAGAGGATTTCTCAAGGTCACCGAGCGCGAAACCGCGCCCAGAAGACCAGTTCCGGTCAGAATCAAGGACTGGAAAGAGGTCTATGCGGAGCGAAACGGTGAGGTTGTAAAGCAGCAGGCGTCACGCTGCATGGATTGTGGAATCCCGTTCTGCCACCAGGGCTGCCCCCTTGGAAACTTGATTCCCGAGTGGAATGACCTGGTTCACCTAGGACGCTCCGCGGACGCTATCGACCGGCTTCACGCGACCAACAACTTCCCGGAATTCACCGGCAGGCTCTGCCCGGCTCCGTGCGAGAGTGCCTGCGTGCTGGGAATCAACCAGCCGCCGGTAACCATCAAGGAGATTGAGGTCTCCATCATTGATGATGCCTTTGATCAGGGCTTTGTCACTCCGAGTATCCCCGAGCGTCTTACCGGTAAAACCGTTGCCGTCATCGGCTCTGGCCCCGCAGGTCTAGCCGCGGCTCAGCAGCTCACCCGGGTCGGCCACACGGTTGCAGTATTTGAGCGTGACGATCGAATTGGTGGACTTCTCAGGTACGGAATTCCAGATTTCAAGATGGAAAAGCACCACATCGACAGGCGTATTGCGCAGATGGAGGCCGAGGGAACCAAGTTCCGCACCGGAGTAAACATCGGTGTTGACATCAGTTGGGATGAGATCAAACGCCGCTATGACGCAGTGGTGGTTGCAACCGGTGCGCTGGTTCCAAGGGATTTGGATGTTGCGGGTAGGGATGCCCAGGGCATTCACTTTGCAATGGAGTACCTGGCTCAGTCAAACAAGGCGGTTGCTGGGGATACGGTGGAGGACCAGATCAGCGCCGAGGGGAAGCACGTTGTGATCTTAGGTGGTGGTGACACGGGAGCGGACTGCCTTGGCACAGCCACCAGGCAGGGAGCGCTGAGCGTTACAACCCTTGCAATTGGCAACAAGCCACCCGAGGACCGCAGTGAGGATCAGCCCTGGCCAATGGTGCCAAACCTATTCGAGGTGGCTAGCGCCCACGAAGAGTTCGGGGAGCGCAAATACTTGCACTCAACCGTGGAGTTCGTTTCAGAAAATGGCAGGGTGACTGGACTCAAGGTTGCCGACACTCAGTTTGTGGACGGCAAGCGAGTCCCAACTCCCGGCACCGAGAGGGTAATTCCGGCGGATTTGGTCCTACTCGCACTCGGTTTCACCGGCAACGAATCGGAACAATTGGTGTCTCAACTTGGCACGAAATTGGATTCACGCACTAATGTGTCCAGAGACGATCGTTACCAGAGCCAAGATGGTGTTTTTGTAGCCGGGGATGCTGGTAGGGGTCAGAGCCTGATTGTTTGGGCCATCGCTGAAGGCAGGGCAGCTGCCGCAGCGGTTGATGAGTATCTCGAAGGCGAGACACAGCTGCCATTCCCTGTGAAGCCAACTGATAAGCCGCTTGCGGTTTACAGCTAAAGAAAAGGTATTTAGCAACTAATGAGACGCGCAAAGATAGTCGCAACTTTTGGTCCTGCCCTGGCGGACTACGAAAAGACCAAGGCAGTAATTGAAGCTGGTGCAGATGTCGCGAGACTAAATCTCAGCCACGGCAGCCACGAGGTTCACGAGGGCACCTATGCCACCATTCGCAAAGCCTCCGATGAAACCGGAAAAGCCGTTGGAATCTTGGTGGACCTGCAGGGACCGAAGATCCGTCTGGGCAAATTCAAAGACGACAAGATTGAACTTGTTGCCGGAGCGACCTTCACCATTACCACCGATGACATTCTCGGCGATGAGACCATTTGCTCCACCACCTACAAGGGCCTTACTGGAGACGTCAAGGTTGGCGACATGCTGCTAATCGATGATGGTCGACTAGAGCTTCGTGCCACCAAGGTTGAGGGCAACAAGGTTGTCACCGAAGTTGAGATTGGCGGCCCATGCTCAAACAGCAAGGGCATCAATCTGCCAGGTGTTGCAGTGAACGTGCCCGCGCTCAGCGAAAAGGACGAGGGTGATTTGCGCTGGGCACTAAAGCTCGGTGCAGACCTGATCGCGCTGAGCTTTGTGCGCAACGCAAAAGACATCGTTAGAGTGCATGAGATCATGGCCGAAGAGGGTCGCTTCATCCCGGTGATTGCCAAGATTGAAAAGCCTCAGGCGGTCGCAGCTCTAGAGGAGATCATCGACGCCTTTGACGGCGTGATGGTTGCTCGAGGCGACCTTGGAGTCGAATTGCCACTCGAGCAGGTACCACTGGTTCAAAAGCGTGCAGTCGAGCTCGCCAGGCGCTGGGCTAAGCCAGTAATCGTTGCCACCCAGATGCTTGAAAGCATGATTAGCGCCTCCAGGCCGACTCGTGCGGAGACCTCCGACGTTGCCAACGCCGTACTAGATGGCGCAGACGCCCTCATGCTCTCTGGAGAGACCTCGGTTGGCCAGTACCCGATTGAGACCGTCCAGACCATGGCAAAGATCATCGAGTCAACCGAAGAGAACGGGCTGGAGCGCATCCCAGCACTGGGCACCAAGCCCCACACCCACTCCGGCGCTGTGGTCCGAGCGGCAATGGACATTGCCGAGCTTTTGGGCTCGAAGTATGTTTGCGTATTCACCGAGTCCGGTGACACCCTCAGAAGAGTCTCCAGACTCCGTTCGAGAGTCCAGGTCCTTGCCTTCACTCCAAACCAGGACGTGCGTCGCAAGCTTTCCCTAGTCTGGGGCGCCTCAACGTTCTTGGTAGAGAAGGTCAAGCACACCGACGACATGGTCAAGCAGGTGGACGAGCTAGTGCTCTCAACGGGCAAGTGCCGCGTTGGAGATGAAGTTGTGATTGTCGCTGGATCCCCTCCGGGAATCCCTGGATCAACCAATGCACTAAGGGTTCACCGAGTCGGTGACGCGGTGCATATGGCTGCCCCCGGCTACGCCATTTAGGCCAAAAAAGACTTAGGGCGATGGTGATCCATCGCCCTAAATTTTTTGTACCGAGAGTGGGACTCGAACCCACACGCCCAGAGGACATCGCATTTTGAGTGCGACGCGTCTACCATTCCGCCATCCCGGCAAGCTAGGCAAGTCTAGTGGATTTGGCGCCTAGCGATAA
>DATBNK010000073.1:0-3739 GCA_036554355.1 Aquiluna sp. | reverse complement strand
GCCGCCTTCTGGTCTTTTCGGCCTGCTCTCCCAAAAGCTCATCCGGAACGTAGTCAATTGAGGTCAGTGCCAAGCCGTGAGCCGAAATCACCTTGAATTTTGACTCTCGTTTGGCGGAAAGTTGGAGCTTTGATAGCTCCTCGGCGCTGAGCTTGCCCTCACCAACGCGAATCAGTGCTCCGACCAAAGATCGGACCATGTTGTGGCAAAAGGCATCTGCCACCAAATAGACCTCGATGTTGTCTAAAAACCTTGTAACACGAAGCTCTTTTAGGTCTCGAATAGTAGTTGCACCGGCTCTTGGCTTGCAAAATGCCCCGAAATCACGAAGACCGGTGAGTTTTTTAGCGGCTTTTTTCATCTCGCTAACATCCAGATCGTTGTGGACCCAGAGTTCATACCTAGCGGAAAGAGGTGATCTTGGAGATTTTCCATCTGCAATTAGATAGCGATAACTGCGACCGATTGCAGAGAACCTGGCATCAAAGCCCGGCTTTGCCGGCGCCACTGCATAAATCACAATCTCCGATGGCAATAGCGACTGCAACCTCACTGCACCAAATGGCGTCCTGCCCAATCGCTTTTGCTGCTCAGGGGTGATGTCGATGTGGCAAACCTGACCGAGTGCGTGAACCCCGGCGTCGGTCCGACCGCCAACTCGCATTCCGAAATCGTCTTCTGACGGGCCAAAAATCTTCTCCAGAGCAGCCAGCAGCTCGCCCTGCACGGTTCTGTAACCGGGTTGTTTGGCCCAGCCCTGAAAATCGGTTCCGTCATAACCGAGGTCGATCCGGAAACGAGAAAACCCGCCGGTCACGCCAGCGGGCTTACTCATAATTACCTCTTACTTAGGCCTTTGGCTCTTCAGTTGGCTCTGCATCAGCGGCAGGTGCCTCTTCGGCAACCGGTGCTTCCTCAGCAACAGCCTCTGCTGGAGCCTCCTCTGCTGGAGCCTCCTCAGCTGGAGTCTCCTCAGCAACTGGGGTCTCTTCAGCAACAGCTTCCGCTACCGGAGTTTCCTCGACAACAGCCTCGGTTGCAGCCTCTTCGACAACTGCTTCCTCAATAACTGCGTCCTCGGTTACCTCCTCGGCGACCTCTGCAGCTGCGGTGGTGGCAATGTTGTTAGTCAGCTTGACCTTGTTGGACTTTGGCTTTGGGTCTACCTGCTCTAGCACTAGCTCGATGACTGCCATTGGAGCGTTGTCGCCCTTGCGGTAGCCAAGCTTGGTGATGCGGGTGTAGCCGCCCTGACGGTCGGCAACCAGTGGAGCGATCTCAGCGAATAGCTCGTGGACAACGCCCTTGTCTAGGATCTGCTGCATCACGCGACGGCGAGCAGCTAGGTCACCACGCTTTGCGAAGGTCACTAGGCGCTCGGCAATCGGACGCAGGCGCTTTGCCTTGGTCTCGGTGGTGACGATGCGCCTGTGCTTGAAAAGCGAGGTTGCCATGTTGTTGAGCATCAAGCGCTCGTGGGCGGGACCGCCTCCGAGACGTGGGCCCTTTGTTGGGGTAGGCATTATGTTCTCCTTGAGTTTCTAAGAATTAGATCTGGTCGTCGTCGAAGCCGCCACCGAAGTATGCGGAGTCAAATCCTGGAACGGCGTCCTTGAAGCGCAGGCCTAGACCTGCAAGCTTGTCGCGAACCTCGTCAACCGACTTGGAGCCAAAGTTGCGGATGTTCATCAACTGGTCTTCGCTCAAAGCGATTAGCTCTGAAACGGTGTTGATGCCCTCGCGCTTTAGGCAGTTGTAGGAGCGAACGGTTAGGTCCAGATCCTCAATCGGGGTGGAAAGTTCGTTGGATGCAGCAACCTCGACAGGTGCTGGACCAATCTCGACACCCTCAGCCTCTTCGTTTAGCTCCTTGGCTAGACCGAAGAGCTCAACAAGGGTGGAACCGGCGGATGCAACTGCATCGCTTGGTTCCATTGAGGACTTGGTCTCAACGTCAACGACCAGCTTGTCGAAGTTGGTGAACTCACCGGCACGAGTTGCCTCGACGCGGTAGGAGACCTTCAGAACTGGAGAGTAGATGGAGTCAACTGGGATTACGCCAGCCTCTGCATCTGGGTTGCGGTTCTGGGAAGCCTGGACATAGCCACGACCGCGCTCAATGATGAACTCGATCTCTAGCTTGCCCTTGGCGTTCAGGGTTGCAAGAACTAGCTCTGGGTTGTGAACCTCGACACCGGCAGGAACCTGAATGTCGGCAGCGGTCACGGGACCAGCTGCACTCTTGGAGAGGTGAGCAACCACAGGAGCGTCGTGCTCCGAGGAAACAACTAGGTTCTTGATGTTCAGGATTACCTCAACAACGTCTTCCTTGACACCTGGGATGGTCGAGAACTCGTGGCTCACACCCTGAATACGGATGTTGGTCACTGCAGCACCTGGAATCGATGAGAGCAGGGTGCGGCGCAGTGAGTTACCTAGGGTGTAACCGAAGCCTGGCTCCAGTGGGTCCAGGATGAAACGTGAGCGATTTGGTCCGAGAACCTCTTCGTGCAGAGTGGGGCGCTGTGCAATTAGCACTATTTGGTTCCTTTCATCTGAGCATCCGCTATTTGATACTCGTTTTGAAACACCCAGGCGGGCACCTGAATGCGTGAATCTTGAGTTTTGTTAGTTAGACGCGGCGACGCTTTGGAGGGCGGCAACCGTTGTGGGCCTGTGGGGTCACATCAGAGATCGAACCGACCTCTAGGCCTGCGGCCTGCAGAGAACGAATCGCGGTCTCGCGACCGGATCCTGGACCCTTCACGAATACCTCTACCTTTTTGATGCCGTGCTCCTGGGCCTTGCGGGCTGCAGACTCGGCTGCCATCTGAGCGGCAAACGGGGTTGACTTACGTGAACCCTTGAAGCCGACATCACCGGAGGACGACCAGGAGATAACTGCTCCGGTCGGGTCGGTGATTGTGATGATGGTGTTGTTGAAGGTCGAGCGAATGTGTGCCTGACCGACTGGGATGTTCTTCTTATCCTTGCGGCGTGGCTTTCTAGCCGCTGCGGATGCCTTAGGTGCTGCCATTTTTTATCTCCTAAATTCCTAAGCCGCGACTAGCGGGTTGCCTTCTTCTTACCGGCGACCGTGCGCTTTGGACCCTTGCGGGTACGAGCGTTGGTCTTGGTGCGCTGACCGCGAACCGGTAGGCCCTTGCGGTGTCTAATTCCCTCGTAGGAACCGATCTCAACCTTGCGGCGGATGTCGGCTGCTACGTCACGGCGGAGGTCACCCTCAACCTTGAAGTTCTTCTCAATCTCGTCACGAAGAGCAATCAACTGCTCATCGTTTAGGTCCTTTACTCTGATCTCTTCTGAAATCTTGGTGGCCTTCAGAATCTCGGATGAACGAGTGCGGCCAATTCCATAGATGTAGGTAAGTGAAATCACCACTCGCTTGTCGCGAGGGATATCTACTCCTGCTATACGTGCCATGTTGGATTTATCTCCTGTTTTGATTGAAGGTCTTCAGCAAATCCATCCCAATCTGGCAATTGGGCCCCGGCCTTCAAACCGGGGGTGAGCACCTTTGGTGCTTGGTTTTGCCCTTGCTATTTAGTTGTGAGGTTTAGGGCTAATTAGCCCTGACGCTGCTTGTGACGAGGGTTTTCACAGATCACCATCACGTTGCCGTGACGACGAATGACCTTGCACTTATCGCAGATCTTCTTGACGCTGGGGTTAACCTTCATGCTCTTACTTTCTACTTGTAGCGGTAGGTGATGCGGCC
>DATBNK010000057.1:0-9762 GCA_036554355.1 Aquiluna sp. | reverse complement strand
TCTGGGGTGTCTGCGATAGCTCCCTGCAGCACTGGAACACCATATGCTTCGAACAGGTCGCGGGCTTGATATTCAAAAAGATCCACTATTACTAATTCATTTCTTGAGCCAACGGGTGATGCCTAGAGTCTAGTGAAGCATCTTGGCGCTAAAGCCCTAAAGCTTGCTAATTGGCGCCATTTTGACCAATAACCGCTTGGTAGTCCCGTTATCAAAACGAATCTCTGCGGTCTGTTTTGGTGGGTTTCCACTGACAGATATCACCTGACCCTGACCAAAAGCATCGTGAGCGATCTTGTCGCCAACAGCGAGAGCTAGGTCCTTGTTGTCTCTGACCGCACTTGGCGCATTGATGGCACCAGCCCAGCTGGTGCGCTCCTTGGGTCTTGAGTAGGTGGTGGTTGAAATCGAGCGCTCGGTGCCCTCGGCTTCCACCAGCTCCTGAGGAATATCAGACAGGAAGCTGGAGGGGATAAAACTTGCGGTGTTGCCAAACAGGGTTCGCTGCAGGGCGTTCGAGATAACCAGCCTTTGACGTGCTCTGGTCATACCGACATACATAAGTCGGCGCTCTTCCTGCAGCCCACCGGGTTCATCAAAGGAGCGAATGTGCGGGAGGGTTCCTTGCTCAAGACCGATTAGGAACACCACTTCATACTCGAGCCCCTTGGCGGTGTGAAGGGTCATCAGCGAGAGTGTTCCGGATTCGTCCTCAATCTCATCAGCTGCTGCAGCCAGAGTGACCTCCGCCAAATAGTCGGCAACAGTTCCCTCTGGGAACTGTGCCTGCCACTCATAGAGCTGACCCAATAGTGCATCCAGGTTTTCGACCCTGGCCTCATCTTGCGGGTCACGCGATGCTTCAAGTTCCGAGCGGTAGCCGGAGCGCTGCAGCACAAACTTCAAGATATCCGCAGGGCCATCTGTTGCCGTTAGGGCTTCCATCTCATTTAACAGTTCGCCAAAGCCCTGGACCGCTGCGGTGAGTTTTGGTCCCAGCCCTAACTCTGATGAACGAACTAGGGCTTGGCGGAACGAGAGCTCATTTGCTCTGGCAAATTGGGCGATCTTGACTTCGGTCTTATCCCCAATGCCGCGAGCGGGGAGGTTAATGACCCTTCTAACCGCCTCGTCGTTTCTCGAGTTAGAAACTGCCGAGAGATAGGCAAGAGCGTCCTTGATCTCCTTGCGCTCAAAGAACTTCAGGCCACCGATAACTGCGTATGGGATGCGCTGAACCTTGAGCTCGGCCTCCAAAGAAGGTGTCAGAGCGTTGGTGCGATAAAGCACCGCCATATCTCGGTAGTTCACCCCTTCTGCGTGAAGTGATTTGACCCGATCCACAACAAAAGCGGCTTCGTTTCTCTCATCAAAGGCAGTAAAGAGGTTGATCTTCTCGCCCGAACCCTGGTCGGTCCAAAGGTTCTTGGCCGGGCGATATGGGTTTTGGGAAATCACGGCATTGGCCGCCGAGAGAATGTTTTGCGTGGAGCGATAGTTCTGCTCCAGCAAAACAGTTTCGGCACCGGGATAATCACGTCCAAACTCGGTGATGTTGCGGATATCCGCTCCCCTAAAGGCATAAATCGACTGATCGGAGTCACCAACGACGGTTAGGTCGGCAGGAGGCAATTGCTCGCCGGTCTTCTCGTCGTAGTTGGCGTATTCATCGGGTAGCACTCTGGTGAACTCGCGAATCAGCGCGTACTGGGCGTGGTTGGTGTCCTGATACTCATCAACCAAAACATGACGGAACCGCTTTTGATACCTGGCTCTCACCTCTGGAAAAGCCCTAAAGAGGTGAACGGTTTCGGCAATTAGGTCATCGAAATCAAAAGCATTATTGCGCTTTAGCTCTTGGGTGTAGGCAGAGAAGACCTCGGAGACAATTCGTTCCTTTGGATTAGATCGATCTGCGTTCCTAGCAAAGTCCTCGGCATCCTTGAGGTCGTTCTTGGCATTGGAAATGATCGCTGCCGCCTGCTGGGGTTTGATGTCGGCATCTTCGGCACCGGCTTCGCGAAGCAACCTCTTTAGTAGCGCTCTGGTGTCGCCGGTGTCATAAACGCTGAAGTTCGCATCGTGGCCGAGGCGATCCGCCTCGCGCCTGAGTATTTGTAAGCAAGCGGAGTGGAAGGTCTTAATCCACATGCCCTCACTCGATGCACCGATCAGCTGCTCAACGCGCTCGCGCATCTCAGAAGCTGCCTTGTTGGTGAAGGTGATTGCCAGAATCTGGGAGGGCCAGAGTTCCTTGTTGGCCAAAAGGTGCGCAATGCGATGGGTCAGCACCCTGGTCTTACCCGAACCAGCGCCGGCAACAATCAAAAGTGCGGGTCCTCTGTGCACAACCGCCTTGCGCTGCTCGGGATTTAGACCCTCAAGTAATTGCTCGGGGTCATTTGGGAAAAGGGGGGTTAGCTGCACGCCCAAAAGCCTAGAGGGCGTCGCGGACTTTTATCAGCTCGTCGGGCTGATCGGCAAAGATCCCGTCCGCGCCCGATGCAATAAGGCGCTGGAACCAACCGGAAACATCGCCCTCGGCTGTCTCGACTCTTGCGGTGTAGGTGTAAATCGGCATCCCCAGCGCCTTGGTTCGTGCCACCAAATCTGACTGCAACACCATTGGAATTGCTACTGACAAACCATCGAACTCAGAGCGAATCAATGCCAAGTAGTCATCGCTGAGTTCGCTTTGGCCCGTAGGGAGAGTCTCAGGGGCAACCAAAAAGACGTAGCTTGCCTTATCCCCAATTAGCTCTTTGGCCCGCTTGAGGGTTTCAAACTCAAAGCTCTCAATGGTCACCTTTACACCGCGCTCTAGAGCTCCGCTTTGCTCCAGCTCCTTTTGGGTAACACTTGCGACATCAAGGCCGCTTGCAAAAAATTGCTCACCGTATTTCAATTCCACGATCAGGTGCCGGTTATCAAAGACCGGATTTGTAAACACCTCGCGCAGGGTCGGAATCTTGAATTCACCCGAGCGTTGAGCGGATTGCACCCTGCCATCGGGATAGCGCTCGATTGCCCGCAGTTGTGAGATGTCTTCAAGGTTTAGCTCGTCGACTTTTGTCGAGAGAAAAGCCTTTTCCAAAATATTGGTCACGTGAGTGAGATCTCTGTCGTGAGAAATGACGGCATGGCCGTCTTTTGTCATGACGACATCAAATTCAATTGCGTCTGCGCCGAGCTCGAAGGCGAGCTCTAGGGACTCCATGGTGTTCTCTGGCAAATAGCCGCAGGCACCGCGATGTCCAAATACCAGCACCGCTACTCCCACTCGATCGTGCCAGGGGGCTTTGAGGTGATGTCCAAGACCACTCGGTTCACGCCTTCAACCTCATTAGTGATGCGGTTGGAGATTCTTGCCAAAAGGTCATAGGGAAGCCTTGACCAGTCTGCGGTCATGGCATCCTCCGAGGAGACCGGACGCAACACTATTGGGTGGCCGTAGGTCCTGCCATCACCCTGAACCCCTACCGACCTAACGTCTGCCAAAAGCACGACCGGTGCCTGCCAGATCTCCTGGTCCATGCCGCTCAAGGTGAGCTCTTCTCGAACTATTGCATCAGCATCGCGCAACAGTTCTAACCTGTCTTTGGTTACCTCACCAACGATGCGAATGCCGAGGCCAGGGCCTGGGAATGGGTGACGCTGAACAATCTCCTTGGGAAGACCAAGCTCTGCACCGATTGCCCGAACCTCATCCTTGAAAAGGGTTCGAAGTGGTTCAACGAGTTCGAACTGCATGTCCTCGGGTAGGCCGCCGACGTTGTGGTGGGACTTGATGCCTGCGGTGACACCGCCTCCAGATTCGACAACATCCGGATACAAAGTCCCCTGCACCAAAAACTTGATTGGGCGATTGTCGGCCTTGGCTTCGGCGATCAACTGCGCCTCGGCCTGCTCAAAAGTCCTAATGAACTCGCGGCCAATAATCTTGCGCTTTTGCTCCGGGTCCGAGACGCCGGCCAATGCGCTCAAGAAGGTGTCCTCGGCGTCGACTGTGACCAGCCTGATGCCGGTGGCGGCGACGTAGTCGCGCTCGACCTGCTCGCGCTCACCCTTGCGCAATAGACCGTGATCCACAAAAACCGCAACCAGCTGGTCACCCACGGCTTTGTGGACCAGGGCTGCGGCGACCGCCGAGTCAACACCACCGGAAAGCCCGCAGATCACCCTGGCATCGCCAACCTGCTCGCGAATCTTCTCGACCTGGTCCGCAATCACATTGCCCGAGTTCCAGTTTGGCTTGAGTCCAGCGCCCTCATAAAGGAAGTTGGTGAGCACCTTCTGACCCTCGGGTGAGTGTTTTACCTCCGGGTGCCACTGAACGCCAAAGATCTTTTTCTCTTTGGATTCAAAGGCGGCGACCGGGGTGGTGCTGGTCGAAGCAAGAACATCGAAACCAGCTGGAGCGGCAACCACCTGGTCGCCGTGGCTCATCCAGCAAACCTGAACATTGGGTTGGTTATTGAGCAAGATGCCAGAGGAGGAGACTTCTAAGTCGGTAGCGCCATACTCGCGCTTACCGGTTTGATCCACCTTGCCGCCCAGGGCTTGAGCGAGAACCTGGAAGCCATAGCAAATGCCAAGGATTGGAACTCCCAGTTCCAAAATCTCTCTATCGAGCTGAGGCGAACCTGCTTCATAAACGCTCGACGGGCCACCAGAAAGAATGATGGCGGCTGGGTTTTTCTCTTTGATCTCCTGAGCCGAAATGGTGTGGGGAACGATCTCAGAGTAGATGTTCGCCTCTCGGACCCGCCTGGCGATCAACTGCGCATACTGAGCACCAAAATCAACTACTAGGACTGTGCTCAAGATTTTTGCTCCGCATCTTCAATCTCTTGCCTGGCAAGCTTTTGGTAGTGGGCCTCGGTGATGAAGCTCAAAAGTGGTACGACACCACCCAGGGCAATTAGCAAAAACCTAATCACCGACCATCTCATGATTGTCCACAACCGGAAATCAACCAGGAGATAAACAACGTAGAGCCAGCCGTGAACAATCAGAATCCAGACCGTTAGATTGAAACCAACATCTGGAAGACCCTCGCCCTCGATGCCATAGCTCTCAAAAGTGATAAAGCCGTTTGGGCCCAATAACCAAAGGTCAAAACCCAAAAAGGGAAGCCTTCTGATGCCCCAGGTGATCATCAACAGAATCAGGAAGACCCCCGTCACATAAGAGGAGATCTTGAAATACCGAAGCAGTTTCTTTGCTGGTTCGATTTGGCTTTGGGCTAGCGGCATGCTGGCAAGTTTAGCCTTCGAAACTTGCCAGTTTCTCTAAAGCCAAGCTCTTTGACTGCTCAGCGCTCAATCCCCCTAGCGCTGCCTTTGAAACCAGAATTGCCTGGTCCTTGTCAACGCTCATCAGAGCGCTGCGGACCTGACCGACCTGTGAGGGTGATGCCGAAACTGAGTTGAATCCGAGTCCGGCCAACACGATGCTGAAGGCTGGATCCGATGCGCTCTCGCCACAAACCCCCGAGTGAATGCCCGCCATTGCGCTGAGGTTGGCAATGTCCGCGAGCGCCGAGATCAACCCCGGTTGCCAGTGGTTCATGAGCGCTCCGAGCTGGGAGTGCATGCGATCTGCTGCAAACAGATACTGAGAAAGGTCATTGGTCCCAACCGAGACAAAATCCAGCTTTCCCCCGAGGTGTTTTATCGCACTGATGATTCCAGGGGTCTCGATCATGATGCCGATCTTGTATTCACCCAGCGAGCGAGCGAGCTCTGAAAACTCCACTGCCTCCTGGTAGCTCGCAATCATCGGAGCCATTACCCAGACATCTCTTCCGGTTTTGGCCCTGGCGCTCTCAATAGCCTTTAGCTGCTCCGTGATGAACTCTCGGTGCTCTTTGATAAGGCGGAAACCACGAACTCCCAGAGCCGGGTTTTCCTCGTGGGCCATGTTCAAAAACGGAACCGGCTTGTCGCTACCTGCATCAATAGTCCGAACCACAATCGGACCCTCGGGGCAGGCGGCAAGAATCTCGGTGTAGCTATCGATCTGCTGCTGCAAGGTTGGCTTTTGCTTCGAAGACAAATACAAAAGCTCGGTTCTAAATAACCCAACCCCTTTAGCGGCCGAGGTCGCAGCTGTCACCGCATCTTCTAAAGAGCCAATGTTTGCTCGCACCGAAACCAGTGGCTCTTGTGACTTGCTAACAAAACTCAATGCTCTGGTCGCACTTGATAGATCGGCACCCACCACCACACGGTCTCCAACCGGATCCACCAATACCGACTGACCGGAGACTATATCCTTTGCTCCCTGACAAGACACCACTGCCGGAATCGATCTTGAGCGGCAAATGATTGCGGTGTGAGAGGTAGGCCCTCCGGCAATTGTCACCACCCCAACAACGGCATCGGTGAACTGAGCGGTATCAGCTGGTGAGAAATCCTCGCCGACTAGGACGTAGCTGCCGGTAGTTGGCAGATCGAGGCCCAGTGAGATGCCGTGAACGTGAGCTGCGACCCTGCGACCTAGATCGCGAATGTCCGCGATCCGCTCCTCAAAGGTCTCATCGCCCGCGAGCAACTCTGCAAAGGTCTCAACCGCATTCACAAAAGCCGTGCCGGCTTCAAAGCCCTGATCGATCTGCTCGATCGCCTGTTCAAACAGCGATTCATCTTGCAAGATCATTTCCAGCGCCTCAAAGATCTCCCTGGTGGTCTCTTCGGACTTCGCCCCGAGTTCTTGCAACTGCGAAGACACGGCATCAACGGCGCTGCGAACTTTGTGGGTTTCAGCTTCTTTGTCGCCGGTGTGATTCGCAGGAATTGGGAGCGGTTTTGCTGGAGCGACCCTAAAGACCTCGGCCGCTACTGCCTCAAGGCCAACGCCAAGACCTGATAGCACCTGGTGGTTCGAGGACAACGAGCTAGCCCCTTAGAAACTCTTGAATTTGCGAAACGATACCGTCGGCAACGCTCTGGTCCTCGGTGTCGATCTCAACCACCAGGGTCTCACCGCTCTTGCCCTTTAGGGCCATCAGACTCAGCGGGGAGTTGGCCTTGACCATCTTCTCGTTGGGCTTGCCGATACGAATCTCAAGCCCGGACTCCTTTACCAGCTTGACAATCTGACCGGCGGGTCTGGCGTGAAAGCCAATTGGATCCTCAATAACTACCTGAGCTGAAATGGTGGACATGGTTGTTCTCCTAGTAATGGGGATGCTAGCAACTTAGTGGGCTGCGGGCTATCCGAAGTGGCTTTGGGCGCTATAGGAACTTTTGTGCAAATCAACCAGCTCTATTAGCGCCGGATAGAGCGCGTCACTAGCGGAAATTCCACAAACTTCCAAGAGGAATTCAGCCGAGCTGAGCGTTGCCAACAGCAGTTGCAACCTGGCCGCCTCGGCATCACCGGGCGATCGGAAACTCAACGCCGCATCAATCACCTCTAAAAGCGCGCTGGGTTCTCCAATGTGCTCCGCGTAATAGGCGGCTGGACCAATAAGTCGCTCGTAGCGGGAGAGCTTTCTAATTGGGTCTCTGCCCACCCGCACAATCTCGTCATCGATCGCGGGGTTAGCCAATCTCGCAAGAGTCTTCTCGACATAGAGATTGTGGGTATCGGCATCGAGGTCGTGCTTGTGAATCAGCGCTGCCGAAGTCTCCTCAATGGCCGCAAGCGTCTTTGCCAAAACCTCTGGGTCTGCAATCGCCTCAATTACCGTCTCATGCCCCAAGCGCTGACCGGTCAATGCGATTGACAGGTGTGCGGTGTTGACGGTGTAGAGCTTGCGCTCAATAAACGCATCCAGTTCCGACACGAAAATCGCCCCGGGGAGATTTAGCTTTCGATTTCCAAGCGGAGCGCTGTCGATAATCCACTCGCTAAACGGTTCGACCGCCACATCTGGTTCGGAGTGCTCAAGCTGAAGCGGGACAATCCTGTCGACCGCGGTGTTGCAAAATACTGCTTTGGCGCTGGCAAGATCTTGATCCTGCATTGCCCTTTTGATGATCTCGGAGGCGCCGAGCGCATTCTCGCAAGCCATCACAACTAGTTTTTCCTTTATTGACCTGGCACTAAGCCCCGCCTCAATAATCGGCGCAATTCTGGTGAGCACGTTCGCTCCCACGGAGGCGGTTACGATTTCGGCCTTGGCAATCCATTTGACCAGATCGTCATATTCATTCACGGAGTGCAGGACCTTGTAGTTTTTATAGACCTTGGTGACTGGCTCTTCGTCTAGCTCGGTTAGCAAGTAGGAGCCTTTGGCTCGCATCGAATCAATCAGGTCCTGATTCACATCGGCAAATATCACCTGATACCCGGCGTCTTGCAGCAGCGCTCCGATGAAGCCGCGCCCAATGTTACCCGCTCCGAAGTGGACCGCAATCGGGTCCTTAGCTGTAAACATCAAATTCTCAGTTCTAGTTATCGCTGGTGCGCATCAGGATCAGATCCCGCACCTGCACATCAGTGCCACTCGAGACCAGCATTTCTAGGCTCTTGTCGTCCTGCACCAACTCCGCAAAATTTCCCAAAATCTCAACGTGACCATCGCCCTGGGATGCAATCCCAAGGACGCATTTCACCATCTCGTCCCCCCACTGAATCTCTTCAGCAAGACGAAGAAAAACCAGTTGGTCGAATTTCACATGAACGCGTGATTCATCGGTGCCGTGAGGAATTGCAAACCCCAACCCGATTGCTGAGGAGAATTTTTGCTCCCGCTCCCACATCGCATCGGCATATTCCTGGCTCACGGCACCCAGTTCAACCAGCAGCTTCCCGCTAAGCGCCACGGCCTCCTCCTTGGAGGAGGCCGCAGCGTCTAACGAAATGCCGTCAAGGACAATCAGATCAGTCATCTGAAATTTCTTGACCGGTTTGAAGTGCGCCAACAAGTTTCGCGATGTTCATGTCCCCGAGGAACATGTCGAACGCGACAACCACTGACTCTGGTACTGCTTGCTTAGCCCGCTGCGAGAGCGAGCGGTGGCAAAGCACAAGGTCGTGAGTCGTTGAGGCGAGCTGATTCACGGGGGCGTGCGTTACCTCGATGCCGTTGGCCTTCAGCTGCTTGGCCAGCTGTTTGGCAACCATCACCGATGAGCCCATACCCGCCTCGCAGGCGACCACGATGTTCTTTACAGAGTCTGCTGACACCTTTGCCATGATTACTCGCTTGCGCCAGTCTTCATGGAACGAGCCTTAGCCTGAGCTGCCTCTAGGTCAGCTTCGCCCTCGTTCGAGCCGGTTGCCTTCAGGATCAAGAATGCGACCACGAAGGAAACTGCTGCGGAGAGTGCGATACCTAGGAGAACGCCGAAGTGGTTTCCTGGAGGGGTAACCGCTAGGTAGGCGAAGATCGAACCTGGGGATGGTGTTGCAACCAGTCCTACTCCAGTCAACGAGAAGACAGCAACACCGGTTGCACCACCAGCAATGGCAGCTAGAACCAATAGTGGCTTCATCAGCACGTATGGGAAGTAGATCTCGTGGATACCACCAAGGAAGTGGATGATGATCGCACCTGGTGCGCTACCACGAAGGATCTTTGGACCTGCTAGCCAGAAGGCCACCAAGATACCAAGACCTGGACCTGGGTTGGTCTCAAGCATGAACATGATGGACTTACCCATCTCCTCAGCCTGAATAACACCAATTGGAGCTAGAACACCGTGGTTGATCGCGTTGTTCAAGAACAAAATCTGCGCTGGCTCAACCAAAATCGAAGCCAGTGGCAATAGGCCGGTGTCGATCAGAGTCTGAACTCCACGACCAAGAACA
>DATBNK010000048.1:0-2027 GCA_036554355.1 Aquiluna sp. | reverse complement strand
ACACCGGTTTCGGTTTCTGTTACTTCGGTCACGGGGTCTTGAATCGCCTGGTACGCAGTTGCGACAGTGAAGAACAGCTCGTCATTTACCAAGATCACATCGTCGATCTCGACGTTGTAAAGACCTGCAACAAACTCATCTCCTGGCGCATAGCTCAAGATGTATTGATCGCCAGCGGAGGTAACGCTCTCGGCCATGCCGGTTTCATAAAGCTTTTGGTAGCTAGCCTCGATGGCCTCGGCATAGCCGATGACTCGCTCAGTCGATTCAGCATCCCCAACATAGTTCTCTATTGCCGGAGGTGTGCTGGGGGTTACAGGAGCTGCAGTGCAACCGGTAAGCGCCAAGATTCCGATGGCTACAAGCCCAAGAAGTTTCAGTTTCATCATGCCAAGCCTATTTGGTCGCTTGTGCCCATTGATTTTCCCTCACCTGTAGCTCTGAAGCCGCTCGGCAAATTTTGCCAAGGATCTTGAAAGAAATGTTGACAATGGTGAACAGTCAAAAAGAAACCCACGAAGTCGTGAATTCTTCGTGGGTTTCGTGCGCTTGGAGGGACTCGAACCCCCAACCTTCTGATCCGTAGTCAGATGCTCTATCCGTTGAGCCACAAGCGCATTTGTAACGAGGGAAGAGTCTAGCGCAAATCGGCAAATGGCTAAAGGGGCAAGTTCAACCCAAACATTTAGCTAGGCACTGCAACCAAAAAGCTCTCTGTTCTTGTGGCTGTAAGCGTTAACAATTAGCAGTATTCTTGGCTGGTTGACAGCAATCTGGCGCTGCAATCATGAGAAGAGGTCTTTGTGTCTGGGACATCAATCTTGGTCTATGCCGAGCGGGTAGGCGGAAACCTAGCAGAGGTTGAGAAGCTCTTAGCCGGAGCACTCAAAGACTTTGATGGCATTCACGTGCTGCCTTTTTTCCACCCCTATGACGGTGATGACGCTGGCTTTGACCCAATTGACCACACCATTGTTGACCCCCGTTTGGGCACCTGGGCCGACTTCAAAAGCATCTCAGCCACCCATGAGCTGACTGCTGATCTGATTGTGAATCACGCCTCTAATCTCTCCCCTGAATTTCTGGACTGGCAAGAAAAGGGAGATGCAAGTAAATACGCAGGGATGTTCCTGACCTTTGACAAGGTTTTTCCAAATGGCGGCTCCGAAAAAGACATCACTTCTTTTTATAGACCAAGACCTGGCTTCCCATTCACCGCCTACGAGGTTGCCGGCGAGCGCCGATTGGTCTGGACGACATTTATGCCAAGCCAGGTCGATATCGATATCGAGCACGAGCGCGGCATGGACTATCTCAAGAGGGTGCTCGAGGCTCTGAAGTCCGGTGGGGTGAAGGTAGTCAGATTGGACGCCGTTGGCTACGCAGTAAAGACCCCGGGAACTGATTCCTTTATGACCAAGGAAACCCTGGAGTTTGTGAAGGAGATCACAGACCTAATTCACTCCTACGACATGCGAGTTCTAGTTGAGGTTCATGCCCACTACACCCAGCAATTAGAGATTGCTCCCCTGGTTGATTTGATCTATGACTTCCAGACCGCACCGCTGCTGTTGCACTCTCTTTTCACTGGCACCGTTGACCGGCTAGCCGACTGGTTCAAAATCAGGCCCAACAACTGCCTGAATGTCTTAGACACCCACGATGGCTATGGCGTTATCGATGGTGGTCCGATTGGTGGCAGGCCAGGGCTAATAACTCAAGACGAAATGGCGCACATTTTTGATGTTGCAGAAAAGAACACCGGCGGCCACTCAGCAATAGCGAGCGTGGTGCCGCAGTGGTTCACCCTCCCCCACCAGATAAATGCCACACTGCCAGCCATTGTGAATAATGACGAAGCCTATTTGCTCATGCGTGCGGTTCAATTCTTCCTGCCGGGAGAGCCCCAGGTCTACTACGTCGGCCTACTCAATGGCATGGACGACAAAGAGCTGTTTGAGAAAACCGGTCAGGGTAGAGATGTGAACCGCCACCACTACACCCCTCAAGAGATTGAGAAAGCTCTA
>DATBNK010000023.1:0-10072 GCA_036554355.1 Aquiluna sp. | reverse complement strand
TGGACAACCTCGCGGCTATTTCAGAGCCTCCCAAGGCTCAGTTCTAGGGGTCTAGTTGTATTCGGCAATAGCTGCCAATAAGCGCAACACCGTGATTATTATCACGCTGTTTGTTGCGCTCATTGGAGGGTTGGCATGGCTCTTTGGCCAGGCCTCGGGCAATGGCTCGAGTGCAATTTTCATTATTGTCTTTGCAGCCGGCTACGCACTTTTCCAGTACTACGCAGCCGGTTCAATAGCGCTCAGAATGTCGGGTGCTCAGCAGATCCAAAAGCGCGATAACCCCAGGCTTTGGAACATAGTTGAAAACCTGACAATCTCGCAGGGCATGCCAATGCCCAAGGTCTACATAATCAATGACCCCGCACCAAATGCCTTTGCAACCGGCAGAGACCCGGATAAGGCCATCGTCGCGGCGACAACAGGTTTGTTGGAGATCATGGATGACAATGAGCTCGAGGGCGTCATGGCCCACGAACTAGGTCACGTCAAGAACTACGACATCAGGGTTTCGATGATTGTCTTTGGTTTGATCTCTGCCATTGGACTGCTGGCTGATTTCGCGATTCGCATGGCTTGGTTTTCCTCAATGAGCCGCAGCCGAGACTCCGGGCAATTGGGCATGATCTTGATTTTGGTTGGTGTTGTCGGTTGGATAATCGCGGCCCTTATAGGTCCTTTGGTGTCAGCCGCAATCTCGCGCCAGCGCGAGTATTTGGCTGATGCTTCCGGGGTGGCAATGACCCGCTACCCAGATGGTCTAGCTTCGGCACTCAAGAAGCTTGGTGACTACGGTCGTCCGATGCAGCGTGCAAACAGCGCTATGGCCCACATGTATATCAATGACCCCATAAAGCCAGGGCTGGTCGAGCGTGCCTTTTCGACCCACCCACCAATCCCGAAGCGCATCGAACGCCTGCAGAAAATCGGCACCAGCTTCTAAATCGCTAGACTTTCTCTCATTCTTAGATTGAAGGTTTAGTTATGGCAAAGGCATCCATGCCGTCCCTGGAAGATTTCACGCAAGCACAGACGCGAATCTCAGGTATTGCTATTCAGACCCCAATGCTGCAATCTCACTGGCTCTCAGAGCAGACCGACAGCAACATCTGGTTCAAGTGTGAGAACCTGCAGCGCACCGGCGCCTACAAGCTCCGCGGTGCCTACAACATGATCTCCCAACTCACTGATGAGCAAAAGGCCAGAGGTGTCGTTGCGGCATCGGCCGGTAACCACGCTCAGGGCGTTGCGATGGCGGCTCGAGAACTCGGCATCAAAGCAACCATCTTCATGCCGGTAGGCGCATCGCTACCCAAATACACGGCAACTGTTGGCTATGGCGCAAACGTTGTCCTCACCGGTGCAATCTTCGACGAGACCCTGAAGGCTGCCAAAGAGTTCACTGAGGGCTCCGGGGCAGTTTTCATCCCACCCTTTGATCACATCGACATCATCAACGGCCAGGGCACGGTCGCCCTTGAGGTTTTGGATCAATTCCCAGAGGTTGACAACATCGTCGTCTGCCTTGGTGGGGGTGGTCTAAGCGCCGGAGTGGCAGCTGCTGCAAAGCTGAAAGCCAAAGAGCTCGGCAAAAAGGTCAAGGTCTATGCCGTTCAAGCTGAGCTAGCCGCTGCCTGGCCGCCGTCTTTGAAGGCGGGTAAGCCAATTGAGGTCAAGGTGCAACCAACCATCGCCGATGGTATCGCGGTTGCCAAGCCGGGCAAGGTGCCATTTGACATCATCGAAGAGTTTGTAGACAAGGTAGTTACCGTTTCAGAGGACGAGATGGCCAAAGCCATGCTCGGCGTTATGGAAAATCACAACCTGGTGGTTGAAGCCGGCGGAGCAGTTGGTGTTGCCGCGATTTTGGGCAAGAAGCTAAAGCTCAAGGGCAACACCTGCGTGATTCTCTCCGGTGGCAATATCGATCCGCTGTTGCTTCAGCGCGTCATTCGTCACGGCTTGGTCGCATCAGATCGCTACACCAACATCGCTGTGATGCTTCCGGACCGTCCAGGCCAGCTGGTGCGGACCGCACAGGCGGTCGCAGCAGCTCACGCCAACGTGGTGGAGGTGCTTCACACCCGTCACGGCAATGGACTTGAAATCAGCGAGGTTGAACTGGATTTGAGTGTTGAGACCCGCGGCAAGGAACACCGCGATGAGGTCATTGAGTCTTTGAAGAAGGCTGGCCTTCGGCCAAGGCTGTTTAATTCCTAAAACTCAAAGTTTTTGATTCCGGTGATTTCAACCGCAATCTCTTTGCCCGCTGGGGTCTTATAGCTGACCTTGTCTCCGACCTTGTGGCCGGTGACTGCGCTTCCAATTGGAGAATCTGAAGAAAAGACATCCAGATCGCCTTCGGCGATCTGCGCTTCAAACTTGGTGCCCTCAAAGATTTCGTGAGAGCCTAGGAAGAACTCCATTGGGTTGCCGTTTAGCTTGCAGTGAACCATCAGGCCCTGCTTCACAATGCCGTCAGCGGCATCGGCGGTGCCGATCTCGGCGTTGGCGAGGATGATCTCAAGACGATTGATTCTGGCCTCGAGCTTGCCCTGCTCCTCCTTGGCTGCGTGGTAGCCACCGTTTTCCTTTAGGTCACCCTCTTCTCGGGCCTCTTGAATCTTCTTGGCAATTGCACCACGTTCAATCAGGATCAGGTCTTCCAGCTCTTTGTGGAGGCGGTCATAGGCCGCCTGAGTAAGTAGCAAAGAATCGCTCATAGTGAATCTCCTGGTTATGAATAAAGGCTCGCTTAGCGAGCCATTCGAGATATGTTATCTCAACCAGCACTCATCAACCAAGCCCGTTACGGCCAATTCCGTGGTGTTCAAAGACACGGTGTGGCGGTTGGTTTGAAAATCACTGGGCCCCAATTCCACCTGGATATAGCCAACTGCCAGGTAGGAATTGTTTAGCGCCTCAATCGAGCAAATAACTGTGGCATCGGTTGGTTTGGTGAGCTCAAAGTCAACCTCGGTTTGCCACTGTGAGATAACCCTGAAGCCAACATCCTGGTGGGAGACGGGGGAGTAGTTGGCAAACCCAAACCACATCGCGGTGATTGTCATTAGGACTACGCCCACTATTGCAAAAACGCGAAAACGCTTTGGATCGCTCGCTGGTTTTTGACCATAGCGATCGGCTAAAAGCTCGGCATTTGATTCCATCGTCCTATAAGGCTAAGCCAAAGGTGGAATACTTGGGGGCATGAACCTACTGCTCGGATTTCTGCTTGATGTCACCACCTCCCCAACTCCAGTAGCAGATGACACCTACAACTCTCCCGGCACAATCGGCTTCTTAGTCACCTTTGGCGTCGCGATTATTGCGGTGCTATTGATCTTTGACATGAGTCGCAGGATTCGAGTCTCAAGGTATCGCTCAGAGATCCGCGAAAAACTGGCTCAAGAGGAGCTCGATAACCTAACCGTGGAGAAGCCCGAGCGGCCCGAACCCCCTAAGAAGCCGAACCGATCGAACCGGGAACCGGATCAAGACCAATAAGTAGGGCCGCCACCCAGTGGCAGAAAAACGCCGCCACCGTTAGTGCGTGGAAGATCTCGTGGAAGCCAAAGTGCGCAGGAACAGGGTTTGGTTTCTTGGCACCGTAAATCACCGCTCCAACGCTGTAGAAAACTCCACCGATGATGACCAGGGTCATCATCACCCAGTTGGCGTTGAAGAAATCGACCACGTAGAAAACCGCAATCCAGCCCATGGCTAGATAGATCGGCACATACAACCATCTCGGAGCCGAGAGCCAAAAGACCCTAAAGCCAATTCCCAATAGGCCAATCGACCAAACGGCAATTAGCAATAACCAACCCTTGTCCTCGGTTAGGCCAGAGACAGCCATTGGGGTGTAGGTGCCGGCGATTAGCAAAAAGATGTTGGCGTGGTCAATGCGCTTTAGAAGTTTCTTTGTGAAGGGCTTCCAGCGGAAGCGGTGATAAAGCGCGGAGTTTCCAAAAAGCAGCACAGAGGATGCGAAGTAAACGGCCGCGGCAACCTTAGCCGCAAGGCCATCCGAGAACACCACGAGCAGCACTCCGGCTGCCACCACAAATGGCAGCACGCCGGTGTGGATCCAACCTCGCCAAGACGGGCGGAAATCATCGTCTTGAACCGAGCCTTTTAGCTCAGCGAGAGGGACGTGGAGGGGGTCTGGGCGCTCTGCTACAACCATGTCGCTAACCCTACGACATCAAGATTGCAAATTACTTGCACTACCCTTTGAGAGTGCGAAATCTGCTCTACCGCTTTTATGAAAAGCAAATTGAGTCAGGCCTAAGGCCTGAAGACTTGCCAAAGCATGTGGGTGTCATGGTCGATGGCAACCGACGCTGGGCAAAGGGTAAGGGAGTAGACAAGGCCGGCTTTGGTCACGAAGCCGGGGCGAAGCACATCGTGGAATTCTTGGACTGGTGCTCTGACTTAGGGATTCAGCACGTCACCCTTTATCTACTTTCAACGGACAACCTGGTGGGTCGTAAGCCCAATGAGCTCCAGGAGCTGATTGACATCATCGTCGAGCTCGCCGAAGAGCTGCAGCGCAGAGCCAGGTGGAAGCTGCAGGTTGTGGGAGACATCGAAGCTTTACCATTTGATGCAGCTTCCAGGCTCAGCCGAGTTGAGAGCGAAACCGCTAACAATGATGGCACCCATGTAAACCTGGCTATTGCCTATGGTGGTCGCAAGGAGATTGCCGATGCGATGCGTTCGATTCTCAAAAAGCACGCCAAATCCGGCAGCTCCATCGAGCAGCTGGCAGAGGTTATGACCCCTGAGCTGATTGCCGAGAACCTCTACACAGGAGGGCAGCCTGATCCAGATCTTTTAATCCGTACCAGCGGTGAGCAAAGACTCAGTGGCTTTTTACTCTGGCAGTCGGCAAACAGTGAGTTCTACTTCGCTGAGGCGCTCTGGCCAGATTTCAGAAGAGTTGATTTCCTGCGAGCAATCAGGGATTTCCAGCGTCGTCACAGACGTTTTGGTGCGTAAACAACACTTAGGTAAACGATTTATGTTTGGGCGTGTTGAAGGAAATAAACCTTAAACCTCAGGCGTAAATTGACACCAGGTTCACCCCAGAAGGAGCCCAGGTGCCAAATACCGCTAATTCCAAGACAAATGCGACAAAGAAACTTGAGAATGCTGAGGCGGTGAAAAAAACAGGCAAATCCACCAAGGTCAGAACCTTTATTTTGGACACCTCCGTCCTGCTCTCCGACCCAAGAGCGATGTTCCGCTTTGCAGAGCACGAGGTGGTGCTGCCAATCGTCGTGATCAACGAACTTGAGAAAAAGCGCAACGATCTCGAGATTGGCTACTTCGCACGAAAAGCCCTGAGGTTCTTAGATGAACTTCGTTCAAAACACGAGCGACTAGATTTCCCGGTTGAGGTCGGGGACAACGGCACACTGCGCGTAGAACTTAACCACATTGACCAGGCGATCTTGCCCACCGGCTTCCAGCTTGGTGACAATGACTCGAGAATCCTTGCGGTAGCGGCAAACCTAAACAACGAGGGCTTTGATGTCACCGTGGTTTCAAAAGACCTACCAATGCGAGTCAAGGCCTCCTCAATTGGACTTAGGGCCGAGGAATACCTGCACGAGCTTGCAACCGATGAGTGGAATGGTGTTGCAGAGCTAGCACTCTCAGGCGACGAGATGGCAAACCTCTACGACAACGAAGAGCTAATCCATCAAGACGCCAAGGCCATGCCGGTAAACACCGGTTTGATTATCTCCTCGGAGCGCGGCAGCGCTCTGGGACGAGTCACCGAAAACAAGACCGTGAAGCTCGTGCGCGGAGACCGAGAGCTCTTTGGTGTTCACGGCCGCTCTGCTGAGCAAAGACTTGCAATTGACGCGCTGTTAGACCCGGAGATTGGCATCGTCTCACTAGGCGGTCGGGCTGGAACCGGTAAGAGCGCTCTTGCGCTCTGCGCTGGGCTAGAGGCAGTTTTAGAGCGTCGCCAACACAAGAAGATCATGGTCTTTAGACCTCTCTACGCGGTTGGCGGTCAGGAGCTTGGCTTCTTGCCAGGCACCGAGGCCGAGAAAATGAACCCCTGGGCCCAAGCCGTGTTTGACACCCTCGGAGCCTTGGTTTCTAAAGAGGTCATCGAAGAGGTAATGAATCGTGGAATCTTGGAAGTTCTGCCCCTTACCCACATCAGGGGTCGCTCCCTGCACGACACCTTCGTAATTGTCGATGAGGCGCAGTCGCTTGAGCGCAACGTGCTACTAACAATGCTTTCAAGAATCGGACAAAAGTCCAGGGTCGTCCTCACTCACGATGTTGCTCAGCGTGACAACCTCAGAGTCGGACGCCATGACGGTATTGCATCTGTTGTCGAGACTCTGAAGGGCCAGTCGCTCTTCAGCCACATCACCCTCACTCGCTCCGAGCGAAGCGAGATTGCAGCACTGGTCACCGACCTGCTGGATTACTAGCTGGGGATAACTCAAAGCGAGCAATTTGCAATTGCTCTAGTTTTTGGCGGGTGGAATACCTACCTCTAATCGCAGTTGCCCTAGTCCTAGCACTGAGCATCCCGCTGGCACTGACCGATATTCGCGAACACCGGCTCCCAAACCCCCTCACCTATTTGGCGATCTTTGTGAGCACTGCACTGGTCTTAGTGGCCGGGACATTGACCGAGAGTTGGTTTCAGTTAGTAGTTTCGCTGTTGGCTGGTGGCATCACTCTGGGTCTTGGCTATCTGATCGCAATGGTGAATGGCATCGGCATGGGTGATGTGAAGTATTTGGTGGCGGTGAATATCTTGCTGGGTTGGTTCTCGCCCTGGCTGATTTTGCCGATGCTCGCCATTGGCTTCACCCTGGCCTCGCTGGTAAGTCTTGGGCTAATAATTGCCCGTCGGGCAAACCTAAAGACCCCAATAGCCATGGGGCCGTTCTTGATGCTGGGCTTTGCTTTTGTGGCTCTAGAACTCTTTGCGCCAGTTGTTACTGTGGCTGGCGGGTCATAGGCAAGACATCCAAAGCAGCATCTAGCTGCTCCATGGTCAGCTTCTCGCCATCGACATAGCCAAGAGCGATGGTTGCCTCTCGGACGGTCAAGCCATTCGCCACCGAGTGCTTGGCAATCTTTGCCGCGGCCTCATAGCCAATGTATTTGTTCAGTGGCGTGACAATCGATGGGCTCGACTCGGCGAGGGCCCTTGCTCGGTCTGAATTTATCTCGAGCCCGACGATGGTCTTGTCGGCCAGTACTCGCATCGAGTTAGCAAGCAGCCTGATTGATTCCAAGAGTGAATTGCCCATTACAGGGATTGCAACATTTAGTTCAAAGTTTCCGCTGGCCCCAGCCCAGGTGACAGTGGCATCGTTACCAATGACACGTGCGCAAACCATCAGGACTGCCTCCGGGATAACCGGGTTCACCTTGCCTGGCATGATCGAGGAGCCGGGCTGCAAATCTGGAATGCTGATTTCGGCAAGGCCGGTGTTGGGGCCTGAGCCCATCCAGCGGATGTCGTTGTTGATCTTGGTGAGGCTGACAGCAATCACCTTGAGTGCTCCCGATGCCTCAACCAGAGCGTCTCTTGCTCCCTGAGCCTCAAAGTGATCGCGAGCCTCGGTGATTGGCAAACCAGTCTCTTGCGCAAGCTGTCTGATTACCTCTTGCGGGAAACCCTTGGGGGTGTTGATGCCGGTGCCGGTTGCTGTTCCGCCTTGCGGAACCTCGGCCACTCTCGGCAGGGCTGAGTTAATGCGCTCGATGCCATAGCGGATCTGAGCGGCGTAGCCTGCAAACTCCTGGCCGAAGGTCACCGGGGTGGCATCCATTAGGTGGGTTCTCCCAGGCTTCACGTCCTGAGCCCAAAGCTTTGCCTTGTCTTCGAGAGCTTTGGCTAGGTAGTCAAGGGCAGGAAGCAGGTCGTTGACCAGAGCATTGGTGACGGCAACGTGAACCGAGGTTGGAAATACGTCATTGGAGGACTGTGACATGTTCACGTGGTCGTTGGGGTGGACATCAAGACCTGAGTGGTTGGTGGCTAGGGTTGCCAAAACCTCGTTCATGTTCATGTTCGAGCTGGTGCCAGAGCCGGTCTGGAAGACATCCACTGGGAAGTGCTCCAGGTGATCGCCTGAGATGACCTGGTCAGCCGCGTGAACAATGGCCTTGGCGATTGCCTCATCCATGATTCCAAGCTTGTGGTTGGTTAGTGCGGCAGCCTTTTTGATTCGGGCTAGTGCGATGACGTGCTCTTTTTCGAGGCCCTGGCCGCTGATGGGGAAATTCTCCACTGCACGCTGAGTCTGAGCTCGATAGAGGGCGTTTATTGGAACCTTTACCTCACCCATTGTGTCGTGTTCGATGCGGTATTCCATTTGGTTCCTCTTTTTCTTGAAGCCCTAGAGGCTTCCCTCTTTTGCTAGAAGGGCGACTTGGCCCTGTTCGAGTCGGTAATTTGCAACAACCAAGGCAAGTTTGCCAGTTGAAACTGAGTTTGCGATGATTTCGGAGCTCTCTAAGAGCTCGGTCAGGTTCTGAACCACATGCCGATCACTGAACTGATCTGCAGTGGTGTCTCCCTGAGCTCGTCCCTTTTCAATAGTGGGGAGGAGCTTAAAGACCAAGTCTTGAAGGTGCTTGACTTGCTGTTTGGAGTGTCCCTCCACAAGCTCGACATCAAAGATCATTTCTGCACCCAGCCTGGAGTCTGAGCAGCAAAGAACTGCGGCAAATGAGTGCTGTTCATTGGCAATGTCGTGCCTCAGTGAAGAGGTTTGAATTGGGTGGCTTGGCGTGTCCGCCATGAAGTTTCTGTTGCCAGCTAGAAGTGCGTCCCAGGCCTCGGCGGCGGATTGGGGACGGGCCATTTTCTCTACTCCAGTAGTTCAGCTATCGACTGCGCCACCAGTTCGAAGTCCGCCAGTGGAGCCGTTCCATAGATTACAACTACGCTCTCGCCAAAACTGTGCTTGAGGGCAAATTCCTTGGTGCCAGGAGGGTTCGAAGGACTGCGGGTCGGCCAGACTTCCCAAGCCAATCCGCCAATCTCAATCTCACCATCTTGCAGGTTGGTCTTGAGGAGCTCTGCTTCCCAAGAAGGATTGGTTTGGAAAGCCTGAGAGAGTCCGATGAACTGGTTCTCATCTGTCACAAAGCCGACATACCAGCCTCGAACACCCAGGGTGTTATCCAGTCGGGCAGCGATCGCAAACCAATCCTCAGGGATCTCAGGAGCTAGGGCTTGGTATCCCTCAGCCTCCGTTGCCGAAATGGCAATCTCTTGATACTCAACCGGCTGCAATCTGCTTGAGTCATCTCTTGGCACTCCAAGGATCAACAGCAGCACGATGCCCAAGGTCACGAGCATTGAGTAGATCAGGTTTCGAACTGTGGCCTTTGCTCTGCGCTCTGCTGCCTTATCGCTCACTTAGTTTTCTTCCTTAGCCGCGCCATCAAGTTTCTTTCTGGCGCCGGCTAGGAAACTCTCGCAGTGACTGGCAAGAGCCTCACCACGCTCCCAGAGCGCCATTGATGCCTCCAGGCTCACGTTCTGCTGCTCAAGCTGCGACACGACGCTCTGAAGCTCGTCTCGGGCCTCTTCATAGCTGAGCTTTGCAATTTCCTTAGACATCTCTCTCCTTAACCGCATCAGCGCTTGCTGAAATTTCCTGATCCTTTGTAATAACAGTGAACTTTGAGTCCTTTTTGAGCTTGGAGACCCGGTTGCCCTTGTCATCCATCAGAACGCTGTAGCCGCGCTCTAGGGTCAACTTCGGGCTCAGCGCACTAGCGCTGGCCCTGAGCTCTTTGATCTCTGAGGCAGAAACCTTCAAGCGATAATCAAAGATCTCTCTGATTCGCCTGGTCAACATGGTGAGTTGTTCTTGCTGGGCGTCAATAAAACCAAAAGGTGACGCAAGAACTGGCCTCGTGCGAATCGAGGTGATCAACTGCAACTGAGCATCCACGTAGCTTGAAACTCGATACCAGGCTCGCTCTCGCATCAGCTTGAGGTTCTTGCGCTCTTCAACTACATCGGGAACCACTCGCTTGGCGGCATCTGTTGGGGTGGAGGCGC
>DATBNK010000021.1:0-2118 GCA_036554355.1 Aquiluna sp. | reverse complement strand
TCACCGTGCTTGGCATGCATGATTCCCGGCATCAGACACCTCCCTAAATACCCGTCAATCGATACTTGCTGGAAAGAGTAAGAGGTTTTTTATAAAAAGCCAGTTAGAAACGCAGAGCCTAAAGGTGAAGTTTTGGTTGCGTTTTAGTTCTCGATATCCGCAAGGCGGACAATGTGGTACCTAGAGGTAAAGATTGGAGCTAGCTTCACGCGGTCACCTGGCTGGGGGGCGTGATAGAAGTTTCCATTGCCCGCATAGATGCCGTTGTGTGAGAAGTCGTTGAAAACCACGATGTCACCGGGGACCGCTTCAGATTCAGGAATGCGGGTTGCCATGCGAGCTTGCTGGTAAACGCTGTGTGGTAGATCAATGCCGAACTGAGAGTAAACAAACAAAACGTAACCGGAGCAGTCGATGCCGCCCGGGGTTTGACCACCATAGACATATGGGGTGCCAACCAATTCAGCTGCCGACTTCATGAGGTTGGCACTGGTGATTGAGGTAAATCTTGGATTGGCCAGGTAGTCGGCAGCTCTAGGTCCGGTGTAGCGGAAACCACCAGATGGCCTCACCTCAAATTCAGAGGCATCTGCTGGCTGGAAATCTCCGCGGGTGAACTCGACCGCTCTGACAGTTGCAATTGTTAGGCCCTGAACCTGCGAGGTTTTGGAAACCAACTCACCATCTCGGGTCAAACCCGCTGCGGCTGTGACATCTGGGGTGAATCCGTAAGAGGGAAGCGCAAAGGTTGCCATCAAACCAGTGGCTGCGGCCATGGTCATGATTGTCCTCATTGGAGAGGGGCCGGCCTTGGGCTTTGCCTTCTCCTGCACGCGCAGCGAACGGCGTGAGGGTAATGAGGTGTCAGCAAGTGTTGCTGTCAAAAGGAATCCTCCGATAGGTCTTTCGGTCTTCCGCTTGAGAATTATAGCCAGATTTATGAGATTTCACTGAGGAACAGGTGCTGAGCCACAAGGTTGTCTACAACAAGACCCTCTTCGAGCTCGAGATTTGATAAAAACCAGTTCTTGTTGTTCTTTGTGACCAGCACGTTTTTGCCTGGCAAAAGCTGAAGGTCTCTGAGCTGAACCAGGAACTGAGAGTCAACCTGCAACGGTTCACCGATTCGGCACAGGGTGTATTTCCCGTCTTGAAGTTCGGGAAGCGGCTGGCAGCTGATGCTTTCCCGAATCGGAAGTCCGATCAGCTCAAGGCCTGGAACCGGCATGCCAAAAGGAGAGATGTTGGGGTCGGATACCAGCTCCACCAGTCGCCGCTCGACCTCTTCGCTCATCACGTGTTCCCAACGGCAAGCCTCGTCGTGAATCTTTTCCCAGGGCAAGCCAATTACCTCTAGTAGCAAGCGCTCTGCGAGCCTGTGCTTGCGCATCACCTCGATTGCGGTGAGTCTGCCCTCATCGGTGAATTCCAGGAGCCGATCGTCTTTGACCTTGAGTAGTCCATCGCGTTCCATGCGGGCAACGGTCTGGGAAACGGTTGGTCCAGAGTGATCCAATCGCTCGGCAATACGCACCCGCATTGGGTTTAGACCCTCTTCCTCAAGTTCGTAGATTGCCTTGAGATACATCTCGGTGGTGTCGATAAGGTCAGTCACTTTGCCCCCTTCAGGACAGCTAACAGCCTAGTTGTGCCAGTAAACTTTGGCCCATGGCCCAGATTGTAATTCCCGAAAACCTAAAACCACTAGACGGCAGATTCGGCTGCGGCCCCAGCCGCATGCGCAAAGAACAGTTTGAGGCCTTTGCAAAATTCGGTGCCGAATACATGGGAACCTCACACCGCCAGGGACCGATCAAGGCCCTGGTCGGAGAACTCAAGGCAGGGCTTCTTGAGATGTTCCATGCCCCCGAGGGCTATGAAATCATCCTGGGTAACGGCGGCGCATCCGCGTTCTGGGATGTCGCAACCCACTCCCTTGCCCTAAAAAAGGGCCAGGCGCTAGTGCATGGAGAATTCGGTGGCAAGTTCGCGAAGATCTTGAACACTCCTTGGCTGGATGCTCCAACCGTGATCAACGCGGAGCCTGGCACCAGAGGAGAGTTTGTCCCCGAGGCTGATGTTGACCTCTACGTATACCCACACAACGAAACTTCAACC
>DATBNK010000015.1:0-19581 GCA_036554355.1 Aquiluna sp. | reverse complement strand
TTCGCTCGCCGAGCTGCGCTCGCATGGCCAAACCAGGTTGATTCTGAAGGTCGACCAGATTGATGAGGCAGTTGACATCCTCAAGACTCAGGGAATCGGCAAGATCAAGTTCTCGAAAGAGAACATGATTGCTCCGGTTGCCGAAGATCTCGATGTTGCCAAAATCAACGAGGTCTTGGTGAAAAAGAAGATCAAGGTTTCAGAAATTCGTCTCGAGCACCCTTCGCTCGAAGAGTACTTTGTTGACCTAACCGGAGAGGGGTTTGAAGTTGTTCGCTAAATCGCTAAGCCTCTCACTAATGGCATCAGAGCTCAGGGTCATGTTTACTCGTCGCAGGACCTGGGCAATGCTCTTTGCAATTGCGATGATTCCAATTCTTTTGGCTATCGCCGTCTACCTATCTTCTGATCGACTCGCCCCGGGAGAGGGTCCGCCGTTTTTGGACCGAGTGACTCAGAACGGTCTGTTCACCGGCTTCACTGCAATGCTGTTGGCTTTGCCGCTGTTTTTGCCACTGACAATTTCTGTTGTGGCAGGTGACACCATTGCGGGCGAAGCGGGACTAGGAACTCTGAGATACCTTCTGATTGCACCTGTTAACAGGGCGCGACTGCTGATTGTGAAGTACCTAGGGACTCTGGTGTTTGCACTAGCCGGCACCTTCACCCTGATGGCAGCTGGTGCCATGATTGGTGCCATTTTGTTCCCGGTTGGACCGGTGACGCTGCTAAGTGGTGATGTGATACAAATTCCCGAGGCACTGGGCCGGATGGCCCTGGTTGCCGTTTATACGACCATCTCGATGATGGGCATGTTGGCACTTGGGCTCTTCATCTCGACGCTGACGACAATTCCGGTTGGAGCCATGACCGGTGTCTTGATTGCCAGCGGTGTGAGCCAGATCCTGGATAACCTGCCACAGCTCTCTTGGCTGCACGAATGGCTGTTTACGCACTACTGGCTGGACTTTGCTGACATTTTGAGACAACCCATGGAGCTCTCAAGTTTTGGTGACAACCTGCTTCTTCAACTTGGCTATGTCGCGGTATTTGGGTCGCTTGCCTATGGCAGATTCACAACCAAGGACATCCTTAGCTAGAGCGCTGTTAGACTCTGATGCTGTTATGGGCCTCTAGCTCAGTTGGTTAGAGCAACGGACTTTTAATCCGTGGGTCGTGGGTTCGAATCCCACGGGGCCTACTTTCGGAATTCTGCAACTCGCGGGACTGATCTGCCCTACTTTTCGCAAACCCTAGTCGCGACTGTAGTGGGCGTCGTCCATTGCATTGGCTCGCTTGCTAAAGAAACTTGCCACTGCAAAATGGGTAAGCATTCCAATCAAAACAGTGGTGGCAAGGCCAGCAACAACCAGCAGAATGCTGCTTTCATTGATTGGATATTCCATGGGTTTCCTCTACTGTGTTGGCTGCTTCTAACTTACCCGCACTTTTACAAAACTAGGCGCCTTTGCCAATCACCTCAAGGTTGCTGGCCCCCTCGACCCTCCAGCCCTCCGGGGTTGAAACCATCAGATACCTCAGGGCATAAACGTCTTCACCACCCTGGACAAAACTCACGTCGATAACACCAAAGCTTTCATCCTGATCCATCAAGCACTCGCTGAAGCCAAGTGAGGATGACTCAATTAGTGGTCCGTAGCTTGCGGAGATGAGTGCGACAAAAGACTGCAGGGTCACGGCCTCCCTGAAGCTCGGCGACGCTAGCGAGTAGGCGAGTTCGAACTCGTCATCGGCAAAGGCCCCGGTTTGAGAGTTGATAGTGCCTTCCATCAGCTCTTGAATCTCAGTCGAGCAAGCCTCTGGCTGTGCTGCTTCCTGCTCAGGTTCTGGTTGGCTCTCAGTCTGGGTTGGTGTCGGAGCCTGGGTCTTAGATTCAGTGATCTCGGGCTCTGTGATCTCAGACTCGGTGCTTGCTGTTGAGCTTGCCGCATCATCAACCTGGGCACAGCCGGACAAGAGCGCAAGTAAAAGCGCTGAGGCAGCTAGTTTCCCTGTTACCGGCATTGGATAAGGAACATGGGACTAAGGGTCAAGATTCCCGCTTGGAAAGCCTGTTCTTTAGATAACCAATTGCACCGGTTGACCAAAGTGCCCAAACAACCAGCACCGGCTGGAAGAAGAGTCGATTCAATCTGGCCTGATCGGTGTCTAAACCGAATGCGCTAATGCCCTCAACATATTGATTGATGTTGCCCGGGAAGATTGCAATGAAGAACGCTGCTGCAGCCAGGCCGGCAACAGGAACCAGCGCACCAAAAGATGCGATCCCTAGACCGAGCATGATCTCAACCACCCCAGAGGCAACAACTACAAAGTCAGGATCTAGCGGCAACCAAACAGGAACCTGCGCCTGAAACTCTTGTCTTGCAGTTGTTAGGTGACTAATGCCAGCAAAGATCAATGCTCCGCCCAATAGCAGCCTTGCAATAATCCGTAGATACTTCACTGATTCCCGCTTCCTAGGTTCACAGGATAGCTCTTTGAGGGAAGCCAAAACCAATGGGGAAGGTTGTGTTTCAGATGAGCAACAGTGGCAAAACCCTAATAGGTGTCTATAAAGCCGATGGCGGCATCATTGGGGAGATCTCCTACTTCTTTGGTCACCTGGTAGGAGTGAAGAACTGCAGTCTTTGTGACATCACCCACTCCCCCGTGAAGAAAAAGAGCGCTTTCAAAGCCTTCGAGAAAAAACTTCTCGAGGAGCGCAACATCCGCACTCGCCTTGTCCACATGAATGAGCGCACCGAGGCCGAGCTTGCTGCCTCTAAGGGCCGAGAGCCCTGTGTCTTGTTGCAGTATGAAGATGGATCAATCTCTATGTTCCTCGACTACGTCGAACTCAAGACCTCAAAGGGAAGCGTCAAGTCCTTTGAGAGATTGGTTGAATCGAGATTGAACATTTATCTATAGGGATCTAACAACTTGAGATAAGAGCCATTTCTCCACAGCTTTGGCTTGACCAAAAACTCCCGAGCTAAATTTCACTTAGCTTCAAAAACATGAAGCGAAGACACGTACTGCAAAAGCTCAAGAGAGAGGCCCGCCAACAGGGTCTCGAATTTCAGATTTTTGAGCTAACAAAGCACACTGGAGTGCGTGTGGGGAAAACCACCAAGACTCTGGGGCGTCATTCAGAAATTCCTGATGGGACCGCACTAAAGTTTTTTGAACAGTATTCTGATGAATTGGGAAAGGGATGGTGGCGATGACTCACTACACAATCATGGCCGAGCGCGATGGCGCCTGGTGGTCTCTCCAAGCCAAAGAGCTTCCAGGTGCAATCAGTCAGGTCAGAAAAATTGAGGATGTCACCGTTATCAAGGAAGCTCTTGCTTTTTTGACTGGAGAACCTGAAAAAGAGATCTCTATTTCGGTGGAGATTTTGGAATCTGGCCTAGTTGACAGCGCTTCCTGATTGCTTTCTCTGATGCAAGAACTGCATCCAGATAGCCGCCGATAACCAAATCACCTGCATCACAACAATTGCCCGCTGGGCAAGGCCAGTGAAGGTTCGCTCAGGATCTAGCCATGTCAACAAGAAAATCAATGTGACTAAAGTCATCACCAAAGTCGCACCAATTGCTCCCGGCGGCCTAATGCTCCAGTGATATCGCTTGTCGAATCGCATTGCAAACAGTGGCCAGGCGGAGAAAAGCACAAACGCCGCCGTTGCAAAGAACAAGTGCTCGGGAGTATTCGACTTGATATCTGGAACAGCGAAATAGGCAACACCATAGGAACTAAGCCCAGCCAAAAACAAAATGATTCTTCCTGGAAGCGCAAAAGCCTTTGCGCTCCAGGCTGCAATCAGAGTCAGGGTTGCCCCAAGGATGAAGAAGCTGGTCTGCACCCACTTCACCGGAGAGTCATCGGCAGCGAGATCTGAGATTGTTTGAGAAATTGGGTCATACCCCGGCCATAAATAAGCCGACAGATTCCAGCCCGTCAAGTTCTGAATCGGCCCAATGGTTGCGGCGATAACTGCCCAAATCCCAATTAGTTGCATCCGACAAGGCTATTGAGCTTTTGAAACATTTGAGTGAACAATGAATAACTGCTTTTGCAGTGTTAAACTTCTCAAACCGCAAGCCTGCGTGAAAACCCCAAAATTGAAAGGTTTTTCGTTGCACTTGCACCAGTTCAAGTCAGTGGATCTGACTCCCCGAGCCCAAGAACTAGTCAGCGCTCTAAAGGAGCGTGTGGTTATTGCCGATGGCGCCATGGGCACCATGTTGCAAGACCGCAAGCCTTCCCTTGAGGACTTCGAAGGTCACGAGGGTTGCAACGAGATTCTGAATGTCACCAGACCCGACATTGTTTTAGATGTCCACAACGCCTACTTCGAAACCGGCATCGACTGCGTCGAAACCAACACCTTTGGCGCTAACTGGTCCAACCTTTCCGACTACGGCATTGACGACCGCATCGAAGAGCTAGCGAGCGCCGGAGCTGCGCTCGCAAGACAATCTGCCGATGAGTTCACCAAAAAAGACGGCAAGCCACGCTGGGTCTTGGGCTCCATGGGTCCTGGCACCAAGTTGCCTTCCCTAGGCCACACCACCTATAAGCATTTGAAGGATACCTTTGCCCTGCAGGCCAAGGGCCTAATCGTTGGCGGCGCGGATGCCTTCATGGTTGAGACCAGCCAGGACCTGTTGCAGACCAAGGCTGCGGTGAATGGCTGCAAGCAGGCAATAGTAGATGCCGGCATCAGATTGCCAATCTTTGTTGAAGTGACGGTCGAGACCACCGGCACCATGCTCATGGGCTCCGAGATTGGTGCTGCACTGACCACCCTGGAGCCACTTGGTATTGACATGATCGGTTTGAACTGTGCAACTGGTCCTCAAGAGATGAGTGAGCACCTCAGACAGCTCTCAAAGCACTCCCAGATTCCAGTCATGGTGATGCCAAACGCGGGGTTGCCCATCCTGCAGGGCGACGGTGCTTACTACCCGCTAACCCCGGATGAGCTAGCAACCGCCCACGAGCAGTTCATTAAGGAATATGGCCTTGCCCTTGTCGGTGGCTGCTGCGGCACCACCCCTGAACACCTAAAAGCAGTTGTCGACCGAGTCGGTGGCAAGACTCTTACCAAGCGCAACATCGAGATAGAGCCGGGTGTTGCATCCCTCTACCAACACGTACCTTTGAACCAGGACAACACCTATCTGGCCATTGGCGAGCGCACCAACGCCAACGGCTCAAGAGCCTTCCGAGACGCAATGCTCGAGGAGAACTGGGACGAGTGCGTTGAGATTGCCAAGAAGCAGGTGCGCGATGGCGCGCACCTATTGGATGTCAGCGTTGACTATGTCGGTAGAGACGGCGTCAAGGACATGCAGGAGATTGTCTCGAGGTTCGCTTCGGCCTCAACCCTGCCGCTGGTGATTGACTCCACCGAACCCCAAGTGATGCAGGCGGGGCTTGAACTTATCGGTGGCAGGGCCGTAATCAACTCGGTTAACTTCGAAGATGGCGATGGGCCAAACTCCAGATTCCAAAAGAGCATGCCGCTGGTTCGCGAGCACGGCGCAGCCGTGATCGCTCTGACCATCGATGAAGAGGGTCAGGCGAGAACTCGAGAGGACAAGGTCAGGATTGCCTCCAGGCTGATTGACACCCTGATCCGAGACTGGGACATGCGGGTTGAGGACATAATCATGGACTGCCTCACCTTCCCGATTGCCACCGGCCAAGAAGAAACTCGAAAAGACGCGATTGAGACCATCGAGGCAATTCGTGAGGTGAATAGGCTCTACCCCGGAATCCACACCACCCTGGGTGTCTCGAATGTCTCTTTTGGACTGAACCCGGTGTCTCGTGCGGTTCTAAACTCGGTGTTTTTGAACGAGGCCTATGAGGCCGGTCTTGACACCGCAATCATCGATGCCGCCAAGATCATGCCGCTGGCATCGATCCCCCAAGAGCAAATTGATGTTGCGCTTGATTTGATTTATGACCGCAGAGAGTTTGATGCCGAGGGCAACGTGACCTACGACCCACTGCAAAAGATGCTGGAGATGTTTGCCGGGGTCAACTCCGCAGCACTAAAAGATGCCAGAGCTCAAGAGTTTGCAGCCATGGGTGTCACCGAGCGCTTAGAGCGCAGGATTATCGATGGAGAATCCAAGGGCTTGGAGCAAGACCTTGATCTTGCTCGCACCGATGGCGTCAAGCCACTGGATATCATCAACAACCACCTGCTGGAGGGCATGAAGATAGTCGGTGAGCGCTTTGGGAAGGGTGAGATGCAGCTACCTTTTGTGCTGCAGTCCGCCGAGGTTATGAAGAGCGCCGTCGCACTTCTAGAACCTCACATGGAGAAGAGCTCTGAGGCCGGCAAGGGCACGATAGTTTTAGCAACCGTTCGAGGCGATGTCCACGACATCGGCAAGAACCTGGTCGATATCATCCTCACGAACAATGGCTACAAGGTCATCAACATCGGCATCAAGCAGCCCATGAACGACATCATCGCTGCCGCTGAAGAACACAACGCAGACGTGATTGGTATGAGCGGTCTACTGGTGAAGTCCACACTTGTCATGAAGGAAAACCTAGAAGAGCTTGTTTCTAGAGGGCTAGAGAAGAAGTGGCCAATCATTTTGGGCGGCGCAGCCCTCACCAGGACCTTTGTCGAAGACGATCTGGCCTCTGGGTTCCCCGGAGTCGTTAGATATGCCAAAGACGCCTTTGAGGGACTGGACCTGATGGAACCACTGGTCCAAGTTGCCAGAGGAGCGGATCCCGAGAGCGTTGGTCTACCAGCACTCAAAAAGCGCATTCATGCCAAGAGTCAACTAACTCTCACCGAACCAGAGAACCTTCCAGCGCGCAGCGATGTTGCAAGCGACAACTTGGTCCCTGCCGCCCCGTTCTGGGGAACAAGAATGGTCAAGGGTCTAAAGCTTGCCGACTACGCGGAGTTTTTGGATGAGCGAGCCACCTTCATGGGTCAGTGGGGCCTCAAGCCCTCGAGGGCCGAGGATGGTGCCAGCTATGAAGAACTTGTTGAAACCGAGGGTCGACCAAGACTGCGCTACTGGCTTGATCGGATTTTGGCCGAGGGCATGTTCGATGCCAAGGTCGTCTATGGCTACTTCCCCGTCTATTCAGACGGAGATGATGTTGTTGTTCTGCATCACGCAGATGACCCAGAGGGAGTCCTTGGGGTTCCAGGCCTACTGGCCCCGGATGGAGCATCAGGGCCAATCGGCCAGGAACGACTGAGGTTCAGCTTCCCCCGCCAAAGAAGAGACCGTCACCTAAACCTTGCGGATTTTGTGAAGGGGAAGGACACCGGGCTGATTGACGTTATGCCTATCCAGCTGGTGACGGTTGGCGCCGAGGTAGATAAGCACACCGCAAAGCTCTTTGAAGCCAATGCCTATCGCGAATACATGGAGCTTCATGGCCTGGCCATGCAGCTCACCGAGGCCTTGGCAGAGTTCTGGCACGCAAGAATCAGAGCCGAGCTTGGTTTTGGTGGCGAAGACCCCAAGGAAATTGAGGGCTTTTTTGATCTCAAATATCGCGGAGCCAGGTTCTCGCTTGGCTACCCAGCCTGCCCCGAGATGGAAGACCGCAAAAAGATCATGGAGCTACTCAAGCCAGAGCGCGTGGGTATTGAGCTCTCCGATGAACTAATGCTGAACCCTGAGCAGTCCACCGATGCCTTTGTCTTCCACCACCCAGAAGCAAAATACTTCTCGGTCTAGAGCTTTGCCCTTGCCAGCGCTCTGAGCGCTGGCCTGGCAACCAGTAATAGCACCAGCCCAACACTGACTGCCCTAACCGTGTCCCAGGTCAGGGTTGAGGAGGCCAAGCTGAACAACAAAAAGCTCGAAAGGTTCTCAAGTGCTGGAGCGCCCTCGCTATAGGAAAGTGATGCTCCAGTAATTGCCACCGGCCAAAACCAGAGATTGAGCAATAGGCCAAAGACGTAAGCGGAGATAACCCCATAGCCAGCGAGCAAAACGTTTTCGAATCTGCGACCCTTGCCAAACAGCATCCCTGCTCCCGCACCAACCCAAGCCGTTGCAAACATTTGGTAGGCGGTCCAGGGGCCAAAGCCTCCAAAGAACAGTGATGAAATCGCGATGGTTACAACTCCAAGCAAGAACCCAAACCGGGGTCCAAATGCCCTGCCACCCAAGATCACAGTTAGGAACACCAGCTCAATGCCTCCGGTGCCACCGGTGGCAATCCTCACGCTCGCCCCAACCGCGGCCAAAACTGCAATCAGAGCAACCTGCTTGGGGCCGATTAGCTCGCCATCCAGTAGCATCAGCGTTAGCACCAACACCACGCCGATAGCCGCCAGTGCCAACCAGCTTGCGATATCCGCCGAGAGTGCAAACGGTAAAAAGGGCCAGGCAAAAATAGTGAGCGCCAAAAGCGACAGCGCGCTAAGAGCTATGGGTTGCAAAGTCTTGATCACGCGCTCACCTCGACACTCTCGATGAGCTGCTGGTTATCGATGGTTAGCTTCCTGGAAGCCAAAGTTGCAGACCAGTTTTGCTCGTGAGAGGCAAAAAGCAGTGCGCAACCGGTCTCTGCCACACACCTCAGGCTCTCGACCATGAGCTCTCTGGCATGAACATCCAGCCCACGGAATGGTTCATCAACCAACAAAACCTGTGGTTTGTGGCTGAGCTGCATCGCTACCGCCAGTGCTAACCGCGTGCCACGAGATAAATCCCTTGGGTGAACCCTCAGCCACAAAGAAAGATCTTGCTTGGGCAAAATCGACTCCAGAGTGGTCAGGGTGAAACCAGGTGCAACGCGGGCAACCTTGTCCGCTCTTGCCAGCTCGGCCAATAGCGAGTCGGAAACAAAAAAGTCATCAAAGTTCTCTGGAACCAACGCCAACTTGGCAACTTGGTCTGGCCTTTGGCCATAGACCAAGACGCCCCTGTTGGAAACCAGGGCCCTCAACAATGAAGTCTTCCCAGAGCCGTTATCGCCAGCGAGCCAAACTCGCTCGCCCTGGCGAATGGAAATCTTTGGAGCCTTTATCAACACTCGATCGAAACCAATGTCCTCTAGCGCTGCAGTGATCACAACCTCGTTGCCGACAACGACATTCGTTCTCACAATCTCAGCGGCTGCCGGCTGATACTGGCCGGGTTCGAGCCTTCCTTGATTGAACTTGAGGTGTCTGGCCTTTAGACCAGCGGAGTGGTTTGGTTCGTGTTCGACAACAACTATCGCCATGCCGTTGGCAGCAAGATCATTTAGAAGTTTGGTCAGCTGTTCCCGAGATGCTGCATCTAGCGGTGCATAGGGCTCATCCAGGAGCAACATGGTTGGGTTTGCAGCTAGGTTCTCGGCGAGCAAAAGCTTGAGAGCCTCTCCCTCGCTCAGGTACTGGGTGTCTTTGCTAGCCAACTCTGCTATTCCGAGCAGATCTGAGATCTCTTTGGAAATCTCGCCTATTAGATCGTGAGCCTGAAAACCCCAGAGCAGCTCCCTGGGGTTTTGGGGAATGTAGCGAAGGAAGTTAGCCACTTCCGAAATCGAAAGAGCATCTTGGCCCTCAAAGCTCACCGAGCCAGTAGTTACCCTCCCCCGATACTCAGAGAGAATGCCTGAGATTGCCTCGAGCAGGGTGGATTTCCCCGACCCGGTTGCACCGCTCAGCACAATCAACTCGCCAGTGGAGATCTCTAGATCGATTGGTCCCAGGTTGCAATCTGGAACGCTGAGCTGACTAACGCTGAGTTTTTTAGCTCGGTGAGTGCCGCTGGGTTCAAGCGCTATCTTCAGACCGATCGAGTTTGCAAGCTCCACCGAGCGCTCAAGAATTGGAACCAGTAGGTTTGAGCGCTTCTCTGAACGCAGTGCCCTGGCATCAAAAACCTTGCGGGTGGCATCAAATAGTGCCGGTAGTGAGATAAGGCCAATTGCAATGGCATTCACTAGGTTTCGAAGCGGTGGGACCTTTTTGGCAAAAGCCCTTAGGTTCTGAGCCGAGACAAAACTTGCCGCGATGCCAAAAATCAGAATCGAAAGCGCGAACGGCATTGCGGTTTCGAGGTTGCGCAAAATACCATCGACGCTCACCTCACCAAAAAGTGAAACGTGAGCAAAGGGTCCTGAAAGCCTGATCTCGGGCAGGGTGAACAAGACTTCGTTTCCGGATAGCCCGGCAAAAACAAGTGCGTAGAGAAGCCTTAGCGCAAGAAAACCCAGGGCTAAATAGCCCGACAGCAGGATCTTCGTAGCTCTAGACATTTACTCGCTTGGGGTCACTACGTTGCCACCTAGGGTAAGGGCTAGACCTACTGATTGGCCCTTAGATAGCTGCAGTGAGCTCACGCCCTCCATGGCGTAATCCCAGGGGGCATCATCGGAGTCTTTGACCCAAAGTGCCCAGTAGGCAAATGCGGGTGGGAACTCATCGCAAGACTCGAGGTGTGGCTCTTCGCCCTCAACTATCAGGGGTTCGGTGCTGGACGGAATGCCGTTTACTCGACACACCACCGCATCGCCGTATGCTCTGGTGCCCTCAATGCTGACACCGGCTTGGCTAAGCAGGTCCTTGGCCACCTCCGAAGTTCCGTTAATGGCAACACATGAATTGATTCGCTCCCCCAGCTCACCAAAGTTCACCTCTACCACCACGCCATCGCAGGAGCCATCGGCGCTATAACCGTCTTCGCTGGTGCTGGAACAGCCAGCTAGGACTAGCGCGCTAAGGCTCAAAAGAATTAGGGGGAATCGCATTTGGAATAACTCCTTCTAGGAATCCTCAATTCTAGGCGGGGTTCGTCCCCCAATCAGCTTTATTTCGCATTGTGAAATACCTCGAGCGCTGAGCTTGTTGCTATCGCTATGGAAATAGCGAACAAAAAATTCTTGGTGGTTGGCGCTTCTGGCGTTTTAGGTGCAGAGCTAACCAAGCAGCTGCGTGCAAAGGGTGCCGAGGTCATGGGCACCGCCTCCTCAAATGACTCGGCGGCCAAGATTCCGGCGGTTGCCGAAGTGAGGCTGCTACTTGAACTCACTGAGCCAGAGAGCATCACGACCCTGACCGAATATCTGGTCGCTGCCTCCGGGGTTGACGGCATCATCAATGCCGCAGGCGTTGTGGCCTTTGGTCCAGTGTCAGAGCTCAAGAGTGAAACCATTAACGCTCTAACCAAAATCAACTTTGCCGGGCCACTGCAGCTATTTGCAGAACTGCACCCAGCTCTAAAGGCCAGTGCCGAGGCTGGCAACGAGCCGGTTTTGGTAAACATCACCGGCGTGGTTGCAGAGACTCCCATGCCACAGCTGGCTGCCTATTCCGGTTCCAAAACCGCAATCCATGGCATGCTGCAGGGTCTGACCAGAGAGTGGAGAAGGGATGGCATTCGAGTGCTATCAGCACGCCCCGGCCACACCGAAACCGGTCTAGCTCAAAGAGCAATTCAGGGCGAAGCCCCGCAGTTCCCGCAGGGCTTCACTGCCGAGCACGTGGCAACAAAGATCATTGAGGCCATTGAGAGTGACGAGAAAGACCTACCCTCTACAGCCTTCTAATTTGGAAGCTGTAGGTCTTTTGCTCGCCTGATGGAATCACTACCGACTCGATGTCGGTGCTAAAGATATTCGCCTTCGCGCTTTGGGGTTCAATGGCCAACACGGGTCCGCTAGCTATTTGATCCCTTGGTCGATATGCCATGAAAAATGGCAGGTTCTCCGTGGCTTCAATGACAAGTGCGCCATCTTCACGAGCAAGACTCACCCGATTGGCGCCCTCGAACAGGTGATCTAAATCTGCAAGCTCTTTGGAGTCCTGATCTAAATCCAAACCCGCTATGACCTCTGAACCAACTGGCAGCATGCGCTCGTTTTGGATGCTCTTGCTAGAAAACTTTGCCTGCAACCTAAAGTGATCGCGGGTGAGGAAATAGGGGTGAAATCCAATCGCAAAGGGAGCATCATTCCCAAGGTTTTTAGCTGTAGCCGACACCTCAAACCCTTGGCCGGTTAGGGCGTATTGGATTTCTAGGTCAATCTCAAATGGATAGCCGGGGTGTTCGCCAAATCGATAACCAAGAGTGAGCCGGTCTTTGATGTGCTCTCTAATCTCAAAGTCTTCGGTCAGCAACAGCCCGTGGTTTTTGTTGTGCTGAGCATCTTGGTCCTCGAATTGGTAGCTCGTGCCACGAAATTCATAAGAGGCGTCCTCGAGGCGGTTGGGCCAGGGGGCAAGGGTGTGGCCATAAACGTAGTCCAAAGGGTCTGCTGCCAAAAAATCGGGAATCAATTCGAAATCGTTGAATAAAAGCTTGCAAATTGCCCCGCCCCTGGGGGAAATAACTGCAATACTTGTGCCATTCTCAGTCACGCGAGAAAGACTCAGTTGCTCTATAGGTTCGCTTTGGCGCACCCATGTATGTTAGCGAAGTAGGAGTAGACGGAGTCTTGGTGAGTAAACCACGTATCGACGGCAAGCTATTTGATGGCCGTGACCTCTATTACTTTGATGATCAGAACTCCAGCCTGCCAGAAGCCCGTAAACCAGACCAGCGCGAACAGGACAAGCGACCTCAGACCGCTGAGCTGAGGTATGACCCGCTGACCGCCGAGTGGATCACAGTCGCCTCCCACCGCCAGCAGCGGGCTTTTTTGCCGCCGCAACACTCTTGCCCGCTTTGCCCAACCACGAAAACAAATCTCAGTGAACTTCCCGACCAGTTTGATGTTGCAGTCTTTGAAAACAAGGGTCCTGCCTTTGGGCCTGACCTAGGGCAAATCGAGCACCCCAATGGCAGGCCCAGGTTTGGTTTTTCCACCACCGCCTTTGGTCGCTGCGAAGTGGTGGTCTTTAGCCCCGAGCACGAGGGTTCACTGGCCCAAATGCCGGTCGAGCGAGTGAGGACTGTTATCGGAGCCTGGATGAACCGCACCAAAGAGCTCTACGAGCTCGAGGGTGTGGTTCAGGTGTTCCCTTTTGAGAACCGCGGCGAGGAGATTGGGGTCACCCTTCACCACCCGCACGGTCAGATCTACTCCTACCCGTTTGTTTCGCCAAGAACTCGCTCGCTGATGAACTCAATGGCTGAGCACAAAGGTGATTTCTTCCAGGACCTAGTCGACTTCGAATCCGCAAGCGAGCGCAAGGTATTGGAAAGCGAGCACTTTGTCGCGTTTGTGCCATACGCGGCGCGCTGGCCAGTGGAGATACACATGCTCCCAAAGCGCCACATTCAAGACCTAAGCCAGCTAACTGACCAAGAGGCAGACGACCTAGCGGTTCAATACAAAAAGCTTCTCATGGCGGTTGATGGCCTCTACGACTCACCAACCCCATACATCTCGGCTTGGCACCAGGCCCCCAAGGTTGAAAACCGCGAGCAAATCCGGCTAATGCTGCAGATCACCTCGCCTAGAAGGGCCTCCGACAAGCTCAAATACTTGGCTGGCTCGGAGAGTGCAATGGGCGCCTTTGTTGGTGATATCGCCCCCGAGGAAACCGCCGAGCGGATTCGAGAGGTAATGCTGTGAATCTGACCCAGCAGACTCTTGCGGGATTCAAGGAGGCCTACGGGTATGAACCCGTTGGCGTCTGGTCGGCCCCGGGAAGAGCAAACCTGATTGGCGAGCACACCGACTACAACAACGGTTTTGTCCTGCCGTTTGGAATCGACCGTAGAACCTATGTCGCGCTCGCCACAAGAGAAGACAAGATATGCCGGGTGACATCGAGCTTTAGCTCCGAGGTTGTTGAAATTGAACTTGGAGATGACAGGCCAACCGGCTTGGACTGGGCCCTCTACCCCCTAGGTGTTGCCTGGGTGATGCGTGAGAGCCAGACCACCGGTTTTGATGTCTTTATTGATTCCGATGTTCCAATCGGAGCGGGGCTGTCATCTTCGGCTGCGGTGGAGTGCTCAATGGCTCTTGCACTCAACGATGTTTGGGACGCTGGCAAAACCCCAATTGAGCTTGCACTAATTGGCCAGCGAGCCGAAAACGAGGTGGTTGGCGCACCAACCGGCATCATGGATCAAACCGCTTCGATGCTCGCTCGCTCTGATGGTGCGGTGCTGATTGATTGCAAGACCATGGAAACCACCCAAATCCCACTCGGTCTAAACGAACAGGACCTGGTGGTTGCAGTGATTGACACCCAGGTGAGCCACCGCCACTCAGACGGTGGCTACCGCTCGCGCCGTGAGTCGTGTGAGAAGGGTGCGGAAATCATGGGTGTCGAATCTCTCAGAGAGTTAGAGGTTGGCGATCTCCCAAGAGCCAAAGAGGCGATGGACGATGTCACCTTCAGGCGCGTAAGGCACATCATCACCGAAAATCAAAGAGTGCTGCAAACGGTCTCCGCACTGGCCGATGCCAGGCTCGACGAACTTGGCGAACTGCTTCTGGCATCTCACGCATCGATGCGCGATGACTTTGAGATCTCGATACCCGAGTTAGACCTGGCGGTTGAAACCGCCATGGAGGCTGGTGCGATTGGCTCAAGGATGACCGGTGGTGGTTTCGGTGGAGCGGCGATTGCGATCATCAATAGTGCAAAGCTTGCTCAGCTAGAAACCCAAGTCGAGGCGGCCTTTGAAGAAAGCGGCTTTGGAGCTCCCAGGGTCTTTGCGGTTATCCCATCCCAGGGTGCGAGAAAAGAAGCCTAGAAAACCGGCACTACCTCCACACCAGCATCCACCATCTCATCAATGGCTGCCTCCGTGCTGTCTCTGGCAACCCCGGCGGTCAAACTGGTGATGACGCGAACATCTAAGTTGTGCTTGTTGGCATCCAGCGAAGATGCTCTGACGCAGTAGTCGGTGGCAATTCCAACGACATCGACCTCGGTGATGCCAAGCTCTTGGGCTAGATCGAAAAAGCTCTTGCCGGATTCATCGGTGCCATCAAAGATCGAGTAACCATTGGCGTCCTGGCCCTTTTTGATGTGGATATCGATAAGCGATGCATCCAGGTTCTCGTGGTACTCAGCTCCTTTTTCCCCAGCGATACAGTGCAGCGGCCAGGTGGAGACAAAATCTGGCTCCTCACCCGCTGGGGGAAAGTGGCCGTCATTTAGTGATCCAGGGGTGTGCCAGTCACGAGATGCAATCACGTAGTCGTAACTTTGCCGATTTGCCCTAATGTGCTCGGTGATCGCAGTTGCAACGCTCGCGCCACCGCTGCAGGCAAGAGCTCCGCCCTCGCAAAAATCAACCTGAACATCGATTACTAGAAGTGCTCGCTTCATCCATCACCTATTCACTAGATTCTTGCCGCAATTGTAAAAACCAAGAACAACATCATCCATAGCCTCACGGTTTGCCGCCCTCACATCACCGAGGTTGTAGACGGTGAAGATCAACCTGGTGTCATCGGGGGCATCAACAAAACCCGCTAGCGAGTAACCGGTTCTGATCCAACCGGTCTTAGCGGTCACCGAACCAACCGCGTCTAGCAACCTATTGCTTAGGGAACCCGGGGTTCCGCTAACCGGCATGCCCTCTTCGATCAGCTCAAACTCGCCATAACCTGCATCAATGAGCTGCAGCAGCTCATTGACCTGACTTGGGGAAACTTGGTTGTAGCGCGAAAGCCCGGAACCGTCCTCAACCTTCATGCCGCCAAGGTCTAGCCCGGTTCCTCGCAAAGCCCTTTGGTATGCCTCGGTTAGCGAGGAAAAGCTGCCATCTAGCCCGACATCCAGTGAAATGAGTCTTGCCATGGCCTCAGCGAGGGTGTTGTCACTCACAATCAACATGTAGTCAATCCAGGTTGACATCGGGGCCGACTGCACCCTGGCCACCTCAACCGCATCCGGCGGGGCAATTCCCCTAACGACCGCAGAACCAGATGCGCTCTCACCAAGCGCCTCTTGGAACCAGGTGCCGGCTCTCATTACCGGGTCATTTGAGCGCGGTGAGTCCTTGAAGGTAGGGTCATTTCTATCCCCGTCGACCTGTAGCGCGCTCACGTAGGACATGTAGCCATTTGTGAGACCGCGCTGATCCCAGACATCTTGATACTCACCCGTTGCAGACCCATAAGCGGTGCTGTCTAGAACAATCTGAGAGAAGGTCTGACCCCTGAGTTCGTTGGAGATCTGCCTGACAAGACTCGAGAGTTTCGGGGCATCTTCGTAAACCGAGTCCTGGTTGATGCCCGTTCGGCTAAGAGTTACATCCCCAGCCCCCACCAAATACAAAATGCCAGGGTCTTGCGCATCTGCATAGACCCGGGTGGTCACTCGGTAATCAGGACCTAAGGTCTCTAGGGCCGCAGCTGCGGTGAAGAGCTTCATAACAGAGGCGGCTCTAGCCGGGGTATCGCTTCCGCGCTCAAACAAGACCTCGCCGGTTGAAGCGTCTAGCACTTCTGCCTGGAAGACCAGGATGTCTTCGCTGTCCTCGTATTCACTCACGCTGCACTGAATTGGCTGTTCAACTTCTTCCACCACCTCGGACTCGGTTGGAGTTTGAGAGGGAGCGGGTTGTGCCTCCAGCGTGGCCTCAACGCTGGGCTCGGCCACTGGATTCTCATCGGATAGTGAGAGTGGGCCTGTGAACAAGATTCCGAGCGTTGCCAAGCCGGCAAAGAGCCCCCCGGCTATGCCCAGTAATGCTTGCTTCATAGAACCTGCCTACACTTACACCATGAAGCTTAGATGGCTTGCAGCCCTCATAATCGCCCTAATGGGCTTATCGCAGCCATCGTTCGCGCATGACGAACTAGTGGACCAATCACCCAGAGCTAACGAGGTCGTTGAGGCCGGCATCATTGCAATTGAGCTCACATTTAGTAACGATCTGATCGCTCTTGGCGATGGTTCGGGCAGTGAGATTGTGATTCTGAACTCTGATGGAGATCCAGTCAACAACGGCTGCGCCGTGGTTGATGGCAATATCGCGACAGCGAAAGCGGATATCTCTGAACCCGGGGCCTACCAGGTGGGCTGGCGCGCAGTTTCTTCAGATGGCCACCCGATTAGTGACAGCTTTTTCTTTGAGGTGATAAACAGCACCGGGTATGAATCAGACCCGGATTACGTTTTTACCACTTGCGCAAACCCCTACAACCCGCAAACAACTGAGATCGAGTTTGAGAACCCAGAATTCATCTACTGGATTTTGTTCGGGTCCTTAGGGCTTGTGGCCCTGGGATTATTTTTCCTTCTTCGGCCCAAGAAAAACCTGGGCTAAAGCCAACCCGGTTAGCACCAGACCGGAAATAATCATCTCGATTACCACTCCGAACCGGTTTCCCAAGGGAGCCGACATAATCGAGTAGGCAACATCCAGGGCCGACGAGTTCATTAGACCGGCAACGGTGGAGACCGCCAAAATCTTTATCCACCAAGTCTTGCCCAACGGGATGCGTTCGCCCGACCAAAAGATCAAAGCGCTCAGCCCAACACCGATAACGGCTCCCGCCAATATGGTGCCGGTGGTGGGGTGGTAGAAGTAGCTAAGCGGCAACCAAACTGCCAGCGCAGCGATAAGTGGGAGTGCTCTCTCGGAATTCAACATTGCTAGGCAATCTGGCAGAACTTGTTGAGCGGGTCAACCTGACCTGCGACCACGATCTGGTCACCAGCGTGCAGGACGGTCTCTGGGAATGCGGGATTGTAATCTCCATCACCCTTGGTGACAGCAACGACGGTGACACCGTAGGTGGAACGAATCTTGAGCTCTGCCAAGGTCTTTTCGTGGAAGGACTGTGGCACCTCAGATTTGAGCATCACGAAGTCCTTGTCAATTGGAACGTAGTCCAAAGACTCTCCAGAGACCATGTGAGCTACGCGCTTACCCATTTCATACTCTGGGAACACCACGTGGTGAGCTCCGAGCTGATCCAGAATTCGACCGTGAGACTGACTGTTGGCCTTGGCCCAAACGTTTGGCACACCCAACTGCAACAGCAGCGAGGTTGTCAGGATGCTCGCTTCAATGTCGGCACCGATAGCAACCACCGCGGCATCGAACTCCTCGATACCCAATTCCTTCAAAACCGCCTCATCGGTGGTGTCGGCCCTGACGGTGTGAGTGAGTTCGTGCGACATCTGCTGAACCAGGCGCTCATCGGTGTCAACACCGAGCACCTCGTGACCGGTTGCCATTAGCTCTCTAGCCAATGAGGATCCAAACCGACCCATACCAATGACAATCACATTGGTGTGCAACCTACGCTTTTTGATTCTTTCCTTAGCCAATGAGCGGCCTTTCCTTTGGTAGTTCATAGTGCCTCTTGGTCACCCTGAGGGCAAGTGCCGAGGCGACAACCACTGGTCCTAGTCTTCCAATAAACATCAAAACCGAGAGCCAGACTTTTGCAAAGTCTGGCAAATCGGCAGTTATGCCCGTGGAAAGACCCACCGTTGCGGTTGCGGAAATCACCTCGAACAGAAGTTGATCAAGGCTGAATTCAGTTGTGGCTGCCAAAAACAGCGTTGTGAACAAGATTGCCATGGTGGACAGAGCAACCAGGGTTAGTGCCTGACGCTGGATAGACCTTGGCAGCCTGCGGTTACCCACGTTCACCGCAGTCTCGCCGCGAATCTCGGTATAGATGATGTAGAAAAGCACCGCCATAGTGGTGACCTTGATGCCACCGGCCGTCGAGGCGGACCCGCCGCCGATGAACATCAGGAAGTCAATGCCCAACCAGGTTGCCGTATCCATCTGTGAAATATCTACCGAATTCAAACCACCCGAGCGTGGCATGACAGCCGCAAAAATGGTGTTCCAGATCTTGTCCCAGCCACTGAGACCACCGATGGTGTTTGGATTATTCCATTCCAGGGCACCAATGAAGAGCGATCCGACAACCAATAGGAAGACGGTGGCACCCAGGGTCAGGCGGGTGTGAAGGGAGAATCTTCTTGGCTTTCCAGAGGACTGGCGGTTTAGTCGCCAGATGCGCTCGTGAAGTTCAATCAATACTGGAAAGCCAAGGCCACCCACGACAACCGCCAACATCACCGGCGCAATGAAGAAGAAGTCGGAGTTGAATCCGATCATGTAGTCGCTAAAAAGCGAGAATCCACCGTTATTAAAAGATGAGATTGCATGGAAAACTCCATACCAAAGAGCATCACCAAAGCTGAAACCGTATTCGAAGTGAAGTCGCTGGGTCAGCCAGGCGGCCAGAATAGCTTCGAAGCCGAAGTAGACCAAGAGGATGGCTCGCAACAGCTTTGGTAGCGAGTCGGCGCCGACAATCTTTGCTTCGGAGAGAGTGTTCAAACGATCGCGAAGTGAAATGCGACCAGAGACCAAAAGACCCAGAATGGTTGCAAAAGAGACGATCCCTAGACCACCAAGTTGAATCATGATCATGATCGCGGTCTGACCAAATGCCGACCAGTGAGTGCCGGTGTCAACAACGGTCAAACCCGTTATGCAGACAGCGGAGACGGCGGTGAAAAGGGCGGTTACCAGATCAGTTTCATTACCTGCAGCGGTTGAGATGGGTAGCATCAAAACGGTTGTGCCAAGCAGCACAGCTGTGCCGAACGCCAGCACCACAATCTGAGTTGGGTGTAGCGAGAGCTTCTTAGTTTCGCTCACCGTGCAAGCCTATGCCTAACATTCAACA
>DATBNK010000006.1:0-3320 GCA_036554355.1 Aquiluna sp. | reverse complement strand
TAGAGGGCTGTGGTCACCCCGCTAGCTTAACGAGAAAACAGACAGCTTTATCCAGACTCAGCTGGATGTTAAAAAAGCGACCCCCCGCGCACCCGTCAGAGCTCAGTTACCCTTGCTATCTCTCGATCCTGGGGGGTTTAGCCAAGGTGACGCCACGCGAGGAGTCGGGGTCAAGTCTATTCGCAATCATTGCGAAAGCGCATTTCGAAGTTGAGTGCCTGCCACATAGTGCCGAGCTCTGTTATCGCCCTTGGGTTCAAAGATCTCTTTCTCAACCAGCAGCGCGAGGTCTCTTGATGCAGTCAACAAGCTAACCGCATCGCCGGCTTCGGCTAGGAGCTCGCGGTAGAGGGTATTTGTCAATCGTTGCGCGCTGGCTACATGCACAACTCCAGGAACCATGCGCTCTAGGAGTCCTTTTTCAGAAATGAGGTCTGCAACTTTTGCCCAGGCCTCATTGAGCCTGCGCCAGTGAGACCTGGTGAGATCTAGCTGAGACTCGTGTGCTTGGAGAACGAACTCAATCCAAGGTGTGGCGTCAACATTTGGGTTCCAGGTTCCCCCACCAACGGTTGCCAAGATGTCGTAATAACTTTGGGTGTGTAGGCCCAAATACTCCTCGATTGAGAGAAACAACGGGCTTGGTTTCTCTTCGCCCGCCAAGATTGCACTCTGCAGGATCCTGGCAACTCGGCCATTGCCATCGGCAAAAGGGTGAATCAAAACCAGATTGAGATGGGCCATCGCGGCAGAAACGATGGGGAGTTCATTTCCCGGGTGCCGATATCGTGAGACAAACTCGCTCATTAGACCTGGGAGAGCATCACTCTGCGCTCCCTCATGAACTATTTCTCCAGTGGCATTGTCACGCACGAAGATGGCACTCGTTCGATAATTTCCCGCTTCCAACTGAGGATTCCCGCTTAGCGTCATGAAGTGAGTGGATTTCACAAAGGTCTCATCCAGCAGGAAATCTTTCCTAGTTGCCTGCGCCAAGACAAAACCCATGGCCAACCTGTAACCAGTGATTGCATCTATGGTGCTCTGGGTCAGAGTCGAGCTCTCACTCGAGAGCAAAACCTCTTGAGATTCCGATTCACCGGCTAGATAACCCTCGATACCTACCGAGAACTTAATCACCCTGCCAAGAGCTTGCCTGCGCAGGGTTCCAGTCCAAACCTTGGGTTCATTGAGCTTCGGGGCAAGCTCCTTTTGCAACAGCCAAATCCGATCCAACTGGGCAAGGTGTGCCCGAGTTAGTTCCGGTGTTGCAACTAGCACTTTTGCTCCAATGATAAATTGATAAATTCAATTTATCATGGATGTAACTTTCTTGGCTAGTTCTGCGGGAAACCTAGATTCAATCCGCCATGTGATGGGTCTAGCCAACGCGAAGTGACAACCTTGGTGCGGGTAAAGAACCTAAAGCCCTCTTCACCATGCGCCCTTGAGTCGCCAAACAACGAATGCTTCCAGCCTCCAAATGAGAAATACGCCACCGGCACCGGAATCGGAACGTTGATACCAACCATGCCAACCTCAACCTCGTTCTGGAACTTACGAGCAGCACCACCATCGTTGGTAAAGATCGCAGTTCCGTTGCCAAAGGCACCGGAGTTGATCAGATCCAGGCCCTCTTGGTAGGTGTTGACACGAACAACGGAAAGTACCGGTCCAAAGATCTCTTCTTTGTATGCGGCAGAGGTGAGAGGAACTCTGTCCAACAGGGTTGGTCCAAGCCAGTAACCACCGGCATCGCCATCTGGATTCACGTCCCGACCATCAACAACTACAGAAGCACCGTCCTTTTTGGCGATGTCGATGTAGGAGGCAACCTTGTCCCGGTGTTGCAGCGTTACTAGCGGCCCCATGTCGCAGGAGCGCCTGCCGTCGCCGACCTTGATCTGCTTCATGCGATCCGCGATCTTGGAAATCAGTTCGTCTGCCACCGGCTCGACTGCAACAACAACCGAGATTGCCATGCAGCGCTCTCCAGCAGAACCAAAGCCCGCGTTGATGGCACTGTCTGCGACCAAATCTAGATCAGCATCGGGAAGAACCAGCATGTGGTTCTTAGCTCCACCCAGTGCCTGAACTCGCTTCCCATGGACAGAAGAAGTCTCGTAGATGTATCTCGCGATAGGCGTGGAACCAACGAACGAGATGGCCTGCACGTCCGGGTGAGTCAAGAGTCCGTCAACGGCCTCCTTGTCGCCCTGCAAGACATTGAAGACGCCATCGGGAAGCCCAGCTTCCTTCCAAAGCTCTGCCATCCAGATGGCAGCGCTGGGGTCCTTTTCGCTGGGCTTTAGGACAACGGTGTTGCCCGCAGCAATTGCCACTGGGAAGAACCACATCGGCACCATCGCCGGGAAGTTAAAGGGGCTAATTATGCCAACAACACCCAAAGGCTGGTTCAGTGAGTAGACGTCAACATTCGTAGAAGCGTTTTCCGAGAATGACCCAGTCAAAAGGTGCGGCAGCCCACAAGCGAACTCAACAACCTCTTGGCCTCTTGTGATTTCACCAAGAGCATCGGAGAGCACCTTGCCATGCTCTGAGGTGATGATCTCGGCTAGCTCAGGTTTCTTAGCATTTAGAAGCTCGCGGAAATTAAAAAGCACCTGTTGGCGCTTGGTGACAGAGGTGTCACGCCAGGAAGGAAAAGCCGCCTTTGCAGCTGCAATGGTCTGATTGATTTCATCTTGGTTGGCAAAGCCAACAGACTTGGTTTGCTGGCCCAGGGCTGGGTCAAAGACTTGACCCTCTCTGCCTGATTTTGATTGAACTGCCGAGCCATTTATCCAGTGAGGAACTAGCCGCATTGCTATCACCCTTTCCACCAAGAACTCTACCCAAGGAATCTGGGGTTAGTTTCGATAGCCAATTGCTACTAGACTCTCCCTCGGAGAATTCGCCTAGTGGCCTATGGCGCACGCTTGGAAAGCGTGTTGGGTGCAAGCCCTCAGGGGTTCGAATCCCCTATTCTCCGCCACCAGCTCCCTTGATTTAGAGACATGAAAAGTCTTTTGAGAGGATGTTTTTGTTTGATCAGGTCCGCAAGACTCGTCTGGGTGAGATTTTTATACCATGTGGTATAAATAAGAGATGAAGATCAAGACCAGCCAGACCGCAGGGTTTCCAAATCGCTCGAAATACTCCCTCACACTTCTTGGAACCTTGTTTATGTCAATGACTTCTCCCGCTATGGGAGCCGCCGTGCTCCAAGCTGACGGAGAATCAGGCAGTTGGGGAAGCTATGAATACGTCTGCCCTTCAGACTCCTCGACCATAACCCCAATCAGTGTTCTTGCCGAAAC
>DATBNK010000135.1:0-5056 GCA_036554355.1 Aquiluna sp. | reverse complement strand
GACAGTGGTCAGAAGTGTAAATACGTAGGCCTGCAAAGTTGAAACCAAGATCTCAAACAGTGTGACCAAGAATCCAGCAACGAGGGTTCCTGCTCCAAAGAGTGGGAATAGACCATCGGTCTGGAAAAAGAAAAAGTGCGTAGCGGAGAAGGTCAATACCAACAGTAGGTGGCCGGCGATCATATTCATCAAAAGACGAAGAGCCAGAGTCACTGGACGAAGAATGAATGTTGATAGCAGCTCGATTGGTGTCACCAGCACGTAGAACGGCTTTGGCACGCCAGCTGGGAACAGGGCGTTTGAGAAAAAGCGGAAGCCGTGCTTTTTCATACCTGCGTAAATAAACGTTACGTAAGCAGCGGCTGCCAGCACCAGTGGAATACCGATTACCGAAGTGCCGGCAATGTTGGCAAATGGGATAACTCCAGTGATGTTCATGCCGAACACCATGAAGAAGATTGTCGTCAGAAGCGGCAGGAATCGCTCGCCATCTTTCTCGCCGAGCTGGTCATGAGCGATGCCCTTGCGAACAAAGTTCAGCGCCATTTCACCAAGCAGCTGGAACCTTCCAGGAACAACGTTGCCGGTCTTTACGGCCTTGTTGAACTTTGAGGTCCAAACCCAGAACAGAATGATGATCGCGACCATGACAATCAAACGAATCATCATGATTCGGTTGATTTCGAAAGGAGTGCCCTCAAAAAGGAACGCCGGTGGGTAGAACTCGTAAATTGTCGGGGGCTTGTACTCCCCCTCTTCCGCCGCGAAAAGCCCTAGCACACTAAACAGCTTCGTTCTCCTGGCTCGGGCGTCGTAAGTCGTCGCGGGTGGATACAGAATTTACCCCGAGTTTATAAGAAATCTCGCTCACAAAATCACCAAACTAGAAAAAAATATCGCTAATTGTCCACGGTAGGGATTCTGGCCTTCAAAACCAGCCAAGAATCAATTCCGAGACCACCTAAAACACCGGCAACAATTGCGAAAAAGAAGACCGGACCGTTGAAATTTTGTGCCCCCTGCAGAATCGCCAAAACGACTCCAAATAGCACCACCTTGATCAGCCAACCCCCAAGAACCAAGGCGTAAAAGCCATTGAGCCCAAGCCTGGAACCAAACCAGACAGAACCGATTGTCATCAGGCTAAACGAGGTGGAAATAGCAGCGCCAACCAGCGCGGCATAGACCCCGGAAATGCCAACGGTTAGGACCGACACCAAAGAACCCACCGCGGCAATTGCGACCGCTAAGAAAGTGCCATAAACAATCGCCTTTTTGAATAGGTCCTGGGCGCTACTTATTGCCAACTTTTCTCCTTGCTCGGCTAGCCCGAACAAACACGGGCCAGTAGGTGTGAATTAGTGCGATGATCAACCAAATTCCAAACAAGACCATAACAGGCGGGGCCTCGAGCCAGAAAAACAGCAGCAGTGTGGTCGAAACCAAAGCGGTCCAGTGATAAAACACCAAAACCGCTCCCTGGTGCGAGTGCCCGATGTCTTGCAATTGGTGATGCAGGTGCTCCTTGTCAGGAGCAAAGGGAGATTTACCCCTGCGAATTCTTCGCAGGACCGCAAGCAGCAGGTCTAGCAGTGGCAACACCAAAATAAACACCGGGAGAGCCAGCGGTATCAGGGCCGGCAGCAGGTCATTTCGGGTAACTGTGGCGGGGTCAATCGAACCTGTGACACTAATTGCGCTCACGGCCATCAGAAGGCCCAGCAGCATTGCTCCCGAATCCCCCATGAATATTTTTGCGGGCCTGAAATTATGTGGCAAAAAGCCTGCCACCATGCCCAGAATCAGCGCCGAAATAAGCCCGGCTGTTGAAAAGTAGTTGCTGGGAGAGGTCTGCTGCGCCAAAACATAGCTGTAGATGAAAAAGGCAAAGGTTCCAATTCCGACCACTCCAGCTGCAAGACCGTCTAATCCATCAATGAAGTTCACGGCATTCATCACAAGTACCACCACAAAAATGGTCACCGCCAGCGACACCCCAAAACTTCCAACCGTCAATCCACCAATCGGGAGAGAAACGATCTGAACACCGGAGGACGCCAAAATCCAGGCGGCAGCCATCTGACCGCCCATTTTGGCTGTCCAATCAAGCTCAATCAGGTCATCGAGTAAACCAACCAATACGATCAGCCCGCCGGCCCCCAAAATGGCCAGAATGGGCGCCGGGTCCAAGAAGATTGATTCAAACCAACCAAAACTTCCAGCTGCGTACAGTCCGGCAACCAAGCCCAAGAGCATGGCAAGCCCGCCGATTCTCGGGGTCGGTGATTTGTGAACATCACGCTCTCTAATGGCGGGGTGGATGTTGTAGCGCTTTGCAAAGAACCGAACTCCCCAGGTCGAGAAGTAGGTCACCAGAGCGGTGATGAGTGCTACCAACAGGTAAGCGCGCACTAGTCGACCTCAAGCTCCACATCACCGATAACCGAGCGGATTCGCTCGAGTGAGATAGCTCCCTTACGCAGCACGCGAATTGGCTCTCCGGCTCGAACCTGGGTTAGATCCAAAATCGTTGACGCCTCGCCCTTGGGACTTCCGCCACCATCGAGGTAAACGGGAACGTTGTCACCAAAGTAGTCGAAGGCCTGTTGGGCATTCACAGCTGCTGGCTCCCCAGATAAATTCGCACTCGAAACAGCTAGCGGGCCGACGTCTTCCAAGAGGGCAAGGGTGATCTTGTGATCTGGCACCCTGAGTGCAACAGTTCCGCGGGTTTCACCCAAATCCCAATCCAACGAAGCTTGTGCCTTGAGGACCATGGTGAGTCCACCCGGCCAAAACGCTGCTGCCAGCTGGTTTGCGACCAGTGGCAAATCTGCAGCAAGTGCTGAGAGGGTTTCCACCTTGGGAATCAATACCGGTGGCGGCATGGTGCGCTCGCGACCTTTTGTGTTCAACAACACCTCAACACCCTTGGCGCTAAAGGCGTCAGCCGCAATGCCGTAAACGGTGTCGGTCGGAATGACTACAACCTCGTGGCGCTGCAACGCGACCTTGGCCTGGCGAAATCCGGTGAGTAGATCGGTGTCTACCGCACAGTCATAGATTCGCTGCAATGCTGCCTCCCAATTACCTGATGGCACTAACGAAGCGAAGTCTTCCCGTTGGATCTGGATGAGCCTTCACATTTTGCCAATTAGCCAATAGTAATTCACACACCGAATCCGACTGCCCGTCTGCGTGCTCAAGCACCAACATTCCACCTGTGCGAACTAGCAGTTGCGACAGCTCTTCAATTTCTCGAATCAAATCAAGCCCATCTTCACCGCCGTAAAGCGCAAGATCGGGATCGTGATCCCTCACCTCCGGGTCAATTGGCACTGCAGAAATCGGAATATACGGAGGATTTGAAATTACGAGGTCGTACTCACCAAAGCCAAGTTCTAGATCCCTAAAGTCCCCAATCATCAGGTTTACCCTCGCCTGATTGCTATCAATGTTTCCCTTGGCAAACTTTGCTGCAGGCTCGCTTTTTTCGATGGCATCGACCTCAATACCGGCCTCGGTCGCAATCGAAATCGCAATCGCACCAGACCCGGTGCCGATGTCTAGCACTTTGGAATTGGGATTGGATTCTAAAAACTCTAGGGCCACCGCAACCACGGCCTCGGTCTCTGGCCTTGGGATGAAAACCCCCTCGCCAACTGACAGGGTCAGCTGACGAAAAAATGCAACCCCGGTGAGGTGTTGTAAGGGTTCGCGATTTGCTCGCCTGTCAATCAGCGCAATGAGGGATGGTTCGGCGGTGAATTCCGAATTTAGAAATGCCTTGGCAACCAACTCTCCTCTGGATATTCCAAGGGAAAAGGCAATCAGCTGCTCGGCATCGGCTTGAAAGCTCTCGATCCCAGCGGCTTTGAACCTGGTGGCGGTTTGCTCTAAAAAAGAGCGGAGATTAGTCATTCCCCAGCGCTTTTAGTCGAGCTTCCTCATCGGCCTGAATACATGAGAGCACCACTGCTTCCAGCGCTCCATCCATGACCTGATCGAGGTTGTAGGACTTGTAGCCGGTGCGGTGATCGGCAATCCGGTTCTCTGGGAAGTTGTAGGTTCTGATCCGCTCGGAGCGGTCAACGGTACGAACCTGAGACTTTCTCGCTGCCGATTGCTCGGCCTCGATTGCCTCCTGCTCGGCCGCCAAGATTCTGGCTCGCAGGATTCTCATCGCGGCCTCTTTGTTTTGCAGCTGAGACTTCTCGTTCTGCATTGCCACAACGATTCCGGTTGGCAAGTGGGTGATTCTCACGGCCGAGTCGGTGGTATTGACCGACTGACCACCAGGGCCTGAGGACCTGTAGACATCGATGCGCAGATCGTTTGCTGCAATCTCGACCTCTTCGGGAACGTCCACTTCTGGAAAGACCAGCACTCCGGCTGCCGAGGTGTGAATGCGCCCCTGAGTCTCGGTGGCTGGAACACGCTGCACGCGGTGCACCCCGCCCTCATACTTCAGGTGTGCCCAAACTCCCTGAGCTGGATCTGAAGCATTGGATTTGATGGCAACCTGGACGTCTTTGACTCCCCCGAGATCACTCTCGGTCTTATCCAAGATCTCGGTCTTCCAACCCTTTGAGGATGCGTAGTGGAGGTACATGCGCAGCAAATCTCCCGCAAATAGCGCAGACTCTGCTCCACCTTCACCGGCCTTGATCTCCATGATGACATCGCGGCCATCTGACTCATCGCGTGGGATGAGCATGCGGCGGAGCTTCTCAGAAGCCTCGCCGAGTTGCTCTTCGAGAACGGGAAGTTCAGCCGCGAAAGAGGCATCCTCTTTCGCGAGTTCCTTTGCGGCTTCAAGGTCATCGTTGATTTGGTGAACCAAATCCTGCGCAGCAACAATCGCGCTGAGCTCGGCATAGCGACGGTTTAGTTTCTTGGCCATTCCGGGATTGGAGTGGATGGCCGAGTCACTGAGCTGCTCTTGCAGCTTCGCGTGCTCGGCTCTTAGGCCTGCAAGCGAATCAAGCAAGTTATTCTCCGTCAGTCTCGGAAGGTACCGGCATCGACTTCTCAAGCTTTAGCAAGAACTCCACGT
>DATBNK010000092.1:0-14228 GCA_036554355.1 Aquiluna sp. | reverse complement strand
GCCCAGCGAGTTGGCAAAGACGTTGTTTGGGAACTGCTGAATCTTGGTGTTTAGTTCGCGAACACCACCGTTGAAGAACCTTCTGGAGGCCATGATCTTGTCTTCGGTGTCGGTTAGCTCGCGCTGCAGCTCGAGGAAGTTATTGGAGGCCAGAAGTTGTGGGTAGGCCTCGGAGACTGCGAACAGGCTTTTGAGAGCTCCCTGCAGCATGCCCTCTGCCTGTGCGGCCTGCTCGGGGTGTTCTAGTGCCTCGGGGGAAACCGTTGCGGCACGGGCCCTGGTGACGCTCTCGAAAACCTCTTTTTCGTGAGCGGCATAGCCCTTGACGGTGTCAATCAGGTTTGGGATTAGATCCGCACGACGCTTTAGCTGAACGGTGATATCGCTCCAGGCCTCGTCAACGCGGACCTTGAGGGTTACCAGTGCGTTGTAGGTGATCCATAGGTAAATACCAATAACAGCGGCAACCGCGAGGATTACCAGTAAGACTTCCATCCACTCTCCTTGATTAGACCCCTCAACATTATGGCGGGTAGCTGAGATGTGGCTGGTAGAAAATAGAGAATTGGTTGTGCCCCGAGTCGGACTCGAACCGACACTGTGACGATTTTAAGTCGTCTGCCTCTGCCATTGGGCTATCGGGGCGAAGAAAAAAGACCCTGGTGTAACCAGGGCCTTCAATCCTAAGAAGAAACTACTTCTTCGGCTTGGCTGCCCAGGTCGAGAAGAATAATCGTGGGCTGCGAACAGCCTCAAGGCTTGCCAGATCTCGGCCCAGAACCAGGTTCCACAACCATCCTGCAACCACGCGGATCTTGCGCTCCCAGGTTGGCATTGCAAGGCCGTGATAGCCGCGGTGGGCAATCCAGGCGATAAACCCAGTAAGGGCGAACTTGCCGGACTGCATTGCGCCAACACCGATACCCAGACCTGCAACCGCACCGAGGTTTTTGTGGAAGTACTGCTTTGGAGCATCACCTCTGATGTTGCCGACAATGTTCTTAGCCAAAAGCTTTGCTTGCCTAACGGCGTGCTGGGCGTTTGGAACGCAGTAACCGCCAACACCGCCTCCGGAGAGATCTGGAACTGCGGAAACATCTCCTGCGGTCCATGCTCCCTCAATCACCTTGTCCCCATCAACAATCTGCAACATGGTGTTGGCCAGCACGCGGAATCTGTCATCAAGCGGAAAATCACAGTTCTTTGCAACCGGAGCAGCGGCAACACCTGCGGTCCAGATAATCAGATCTGATGGCATTTCCTCACCGGTTGAGAGCTTCACCACACCCTTGTCGGCTGATTCAACCTGGGTGTTCAAGTGGATGTGGGCTCCGCGCTTTTCGAGGTTCTTGATTACCCACTCGCCGGTCTTCTGTGAGACCTCTGGCATGATTCGACCCATCGCCTCAATCAGGTGGAACTGCACCTCGTCGAAGTCAATCTCTGGGTAGTAGCGCAGTAAAAATGTTGCGGCGCTTCTAAGCTCCGCGAATGCTTCGATGCCGGCAAAGCCACCACCGACCACAACGGTGGTCAGCAGTCGCTGGCGGTTCTTGTCGTCTTTTGGAAGCGAAGCGGCGCGGTCAAAGTTACCGAACAGGCGGTTCCTGACCTCGACTGCCTCCTCGATGGTCTTCATTCCAATCGCCTCTTCGGCGATGCCCTTGATTGGGAAGGTTCTGGTGACAGCACCTGCGGTCATGACAATTTGGTCGTACTCAATAACGAGGTTCTTGGTGCCCTCAATCGCGATGGTCGCCTTTTTTTGCTTGTGGCTAACCTTCAGCATGCGACCGGTGATGAGCTTGGTCTTGGTTAGGTGCTGGCGGTGGGATACCACCGCGTGACGAGGCTCAATCGAGCCCGCTGCCACCTCTGGCAAAAATGGTTGGTAGGTCATATACGGCAACGGGTCAACCAAAGTGACCTCTGCCTCGCCGCGCCTGAGCAGTTTCTCGAGCTTCCAGGCTGTGTAGAAGCCGGCGTAGCCACCACCAATGATGAGAATCCGCTGCGGTGGCCTTTTGTTCAAGGTGGCCTCCAGCACTGCTTTGGGAGTCCTAGACGTAGTTGTCGCAACTGTCATGTTTTGCGGCTTACCTTCGGTTTGTTTGTCAATCCGGCTACTCACGCCCATTGCGCAAGGCCAGCCTGAGCATCGGTGCAAGGGGAACTAACCCCAATAGAGTAGCGGATTTGCCCTGCTAGGTGGCAAGCCAACTGCGGTTTTTAGCTATTGGCAACTGCAGTGATCCTTAGACCACTCAAGGTTTTCAAGTGCGATGTCGCCAATTGGATTCACTCCGCTGCCCTTCGCAAGCGAATGACCGACCAAGGCATGCAAGCACTTCACGCGTTCGGGCATCCCTCCCGCCGAGAAGTCCTTGATTTCCTCGACTTCCAAGATCGCTTCGCGCTCTTCTAGGTAGCTTTGGTGAGCGGCCAGGTATTGAGCTTTTAGCCCCTGATCCTGCTGCAGCTGCTCCTGCAGCGTGGCCATCAGGCCCGTGGCCTCCAGAGTCGACACCGCGGCTGTGACAGCGGGCTGGGTTAGGTAATAAAGGGTTGGGAAAGGTGTGCCATCACTGAGTCTGGGATTGGTCTTCACAACCAGTGGCCTGCCACAAACACAGCGAGCTGCAATCTCCAAGATGTCTCTTGCTGGCCGGCCAAGTTGTCTAGTGACCTCAGCTAGGTCCGCTTGCGAGATGCTCAATCTTCCTCCACGGGAGTGTCCAGTGCGGCCCTTAGGAATGACTCTAGAAGCGAATCCACCCAGTTGTCCCTGGCTGCTAAAACCTCAAGAGATATCACATCTGCGCTTCTGCGCTCCGAGAGAATCTCGCCGAGGGTGCCGGAGGTGTCGGAGAGATCCATGCCATCGGCGTTCATGACCAGGTAGGAGACCTCGCCCGGGAGCACGTAGTAGAGCCGATCTCTAGCCTGGGAGCGAATGTAAACCGGGTCTTGCCAGCGGTCACGCTCTGCCTGCATATCCGCCACCGACTGCTCCGCCATCGCAATTGATTGCTCCATCTCGGCAATCTCTCGACGCTGGTTCAAAAAGGTCTGAACATCTTGGGCAACCATGAACGAACCCAGCACTATGACCGCTATTAGGCTCACCGAGACGCTGTTGAGTCTGAGCATGCGAACCAGCATGCGTCCCTGCGTCATTGACACCGGAACCTTGGGTTCGCGCTTTTTAGCCATGGTTCAAAAGTCTAAAGCCAAGGCTGAAGGTTGGGCGGTTAGCTAGCCGTTGAAGCGAGGGAAAGCTGAGCGACCGGCATAGCTTGCGGCATCGTCCAATTCCTCTTCAATGCGCAATAGCTGGTTGTATTTAGCAACTCGTTCGCTCCTAGCAGGAGCACCGGTCTTAATCTGTCCGGCGTTGGTAGCGACCGCTAGGTCTGCAATGAAGGTGTCCTCTGTCTCGCCGGAACGGTGAGAGATGATGGCCTTCATGCCCTCGCGCTGAGCCAGTGAAACAGCGTCCATGGTCTCGGTCAAGGTTCCAATCTGGTTCACCTTCACCAAGATCGCGTTACCGGCCTTGAGGTCGATGCCCTTCTGCAGACGCTCGGGGTTGGTGACATAAAGATCGTCACCGACAAGCTGCACTCGCTCGCCAAGCTTTGCGGTGATCTCGGTCCAACCGGCCCAGTCGTCCTCGGCCAGTGGGTCCTCAATGGAAACCAGTGGGTAGTTGGCCAAGAGCTCCTCGTAGTAGGCGATCATGTCCGAAGCCGATAGCTCCTTGCCCTCAAATGAGTACTTACCGGTTTTCTCGCTATAGAACTCGGTGGATGCAACATCCAGTGCCAATGCAATCTCACTGCCGAGCTTGTAACCGGCAAGGCCAATGGCCTCAGAGATTAGATCCAGCGCTGCACGGTTGGTTGGTAAATCAGGAGCAAAGCCACCCTCATCACCAAGACCGGTTGCCAGACTCTTGTCGCTCAATAGCTTTTTCAGGGTGTGATAGACCTCGGTGCCCCAGCGAAGCGCCTCGGAGAAGCTCTCGGCGCCTAGCGGCACGATCATGAATTCTTGAATGTCAACACCGTTGTCGGCGTGAGCGCCACCGTTGATGATGTTCATCAGTGGCACTGGCAACACAAATGCGTTGGAGCCGCCCAGGTAGCGATACAGCGGAAGGTTGCAGCTTTCAGCTGCAGCCCGAGAATTAGCTAGCGAGACACCCAAGATTGCGTTAGCACCAAGCTTTGACTTGTTGGCTGTTCCATCAATTGAGATCAGAGCGGCATCGACGAGCCTTTGGTCAGTTGCATCAAAATCAACCAGCTCCTCGTCGATCTTCTCGACAACTGCCTTGACTGCGTTTTGAACGCCTTTGCCTATGTAGCGCTTCTTGTCGCCATCGCGAGACTCGTGAGCCTCAAAAGCACCGGTTGATGCACCCGATGGCACTGCGGCCCGGCCAAAACTGTCATCGGCCAACAAGACCTCAACCTCAATGGTTGGGTTGCCTCTGGAGTCAAGAATTTCGCGAGCGCCGATTGCGGTGATGATAGACAAAAGTAATCTCCTATTGATTTTGAAAAGATAAAGAAATTGAGAGAAGACCGCGCTGTGTTCGACCCTAGCTTAGCGATTTAGCTAAGCGGCTTGAATTCCAGGCTCTCAATGTTGGTTATTTCTTCACTCAAAATCGCAAACTGGTTTGCCCCGGCAACGCTCATATCATCAAGCAATACCTTTAGGTTCTTTGGCTTTTTCTCAATCCTTATTGCTCTACCTTTTGCGACCAGCTCGCTTTGCAACCTGATGGCGGTTGCCAAGAGCTGTGGTTCATAAACCAAAACCTCAAACTGCGAGCTGGAGCCAGATTCTCCAAGCAGGTCTGCAATTCGCTCAAAGCCCAGTGAGATGCCAACCGCCGGCACGTCTTTACCTAGCCACTTGCCAACCATGCCGTCATAGCGACCGCCGCCACCAATAGAAGAGCTGGCATCTGGGTGTTCAATTTCAAAGATGGTGCCGGTGTAATAACCCATTCCCCTAACCAGGGTTGGATCAAACCTCAAATACTCAGCGCTGTCCCCTACCGCCTCGACCAGTGGTCCTAGTAGTTCTGGAACCTCTTTGGAGTCCAACGCCTTGAGCCAATCGGATGCCTTGTCGGCAACCGTGTCACCGAACAACTCTCCAAGCTCGCTAGCAACACCCTCAATGCCAATCTTGTCGAGCTTGTCGATGACGATCATTGCCGCTAGGGCATCGCTATCGGCAATGCCCAGGGCTTCGATGTTGCTCTTTAGTAGATCGCGGTGGTTGACTCTGATGGTTGCGCCACTAAGGCCAACACTTTGCAGGGCCGCGAGTGATGCAATTACCAACTCAGCCTCAGCCGAAACAGAGTCATCTCCAATGATGTCGATATCGCACTGCATGAATTGCCGGTAGCGACCCTTTTGAGGTCTCTCTGCTCGGAACACCGGACCGATCTGCATTGCTTTGAATACCCTGGGCAACTTGGCGTGATTCGATGCGTAATACCTGGTTAGTGGAACGGTGAGATCAAAACGCAGCCCTAGGTCAGCAAGCTCTTCGCCCTTAGCCATTGCACGCTCTAGTTCCTCGCCGCGCTTTTGAACCTTGAAGACCAGTTTCTCGTTGTCTCCACCCTGCCCGCTAAGGAGTCGATCTAGGTCCTCCAATAGTGGCGTCTCGATGCTCTGGAAGCCTCTTGATAGGTAACTGGCGGAGATCTTTGCAATCAGTTCCTGCCGAGGGGTGCTCTGCGCCGGGAGAAAATCGCGCATTCCACGAGGGGCAGTTACCTGATTGGCCATAGCGCCAAGTTTGACACATCAAACACCAAGAACGGCTTAGCCAGCTAACGCATAGGCCAAATGCCGGTGACTGAATTGCTATTGTTAGGCCATGTTGAATCAGGGGGCTAAGCCGCGTCGCGGTCGCCCAGTCACTACGGACCCGAACACGGTGAGTCTTGCGGCCCTCAAGCTTTTTGCTGAGCGTGGGATTGAAACAGTCACCATGGACGAGGTGGCAGTGGTTGCCGGAATCTCTCGCTCCAACCTCTTTAGGCTCTTCCCCTCCAAGGCCGCAGTGGTCTGGGGTGGGGTGCACCAATTCCAAGAAGAGCTCGAGAAAAGACTCTCCGACTCTGAGAGCGCGGATCTGATTTCCCTCCTGCACAGCTCCTGGGTCGGGGCGATGGAGGGACTGGACGAATCCCTGGAGACCCTCAGGCTTCGACTCAAGCTGATTGGCTCCTCCCCCGAGGTCTATGGCTGGGGTCAGGGTCAACTCGATCAGGTCAGGCAGGTTATCGAGGCTTCGGTTGTGAAAAACGGTGGTGACACCCTCAGAGCTAGGACCGTATCCGCTGCAATCGTTTCGGCCTCAATGGCAATCATGATCCACTGGGCACAATCAGATGACCCAAGAACCCCCTCCCAAATTTTGGATGAGGGATTCCAAGACTTTGAGGCGCTGTTTTCGAAAAACTAGCCCTGGCCAACCACTCCAGCGTCAAAATCTTCTTCAAGCTCTTTCGCTCTGATCTCAACCTGCAACTCGCGGGTCGCCTCTCTAAGAGCTCTTTCGGCATCTAGCCCCAGCGACCTCGCACTTGCCACGATCGCCAATAGCAGTTTGCCCAAATCCTCCTCGGACTCCATTGCAACTACCGGTTCTGAGAGCCCTTCTAAAATGCCCGCCTTTTCAGCCTTCGCCATGACTTTTGAGCTCAGTGCCAAAGCGGGCATGGTCTGGGGAACTCCATCCAGGACCGAGGTTCTGCCCGGCTTTTCCTTTTTCTTGTGGCTCTCCCAGTTCTGCATCACATCATCACCGGTCTCGGCGGCAAAGCGCTCGAGCTCTTCCTTGGTGCCAAAAACATGCGGGTGACGAGAGCGCATCTTTTGCTCCATGAACTCTGCGACATCCTCCAGGTCAAACGCTTCACCCAGGGTTCCCTCGGAGGCAAGATCGGAATGGAAGATCACCTGATACAAAACATCACCGAGTTCTTCCAGGACCTCGTCACGATTGCCCTTTTCTAGGGCATCGATCAGCTCGTGGGTTTCTTCGAGCAGGTATTGCACCAGTGAGCGGTGATCCTGCTCGGCATCCCAGGGGCAACCGCCCGGGGCCCTTAGTTGGTGAGCGGTGTCAATTAGTGATTTCAGCTTTTCCATTTTTGGTCCCAAATACGATCGCGAACAACTGCCAGAGCCAGTCAATCACCTCGTCATCGGATTTGGGTTCAGTGCCACTAGAAATAGGGACCGGGATAGTCAAAAGCTTTGAGGAGTGCAGGTAGCGAACACCTTTGAGCTTGTGGCTAAGTTCAACCACTTCCTTGTCACTGAGCTCAACCGGACTCAGTTTCGCCATTGCACCAAGCAGGTTTACATCTTTCAAACCCAGTCGGTTGGCCTGCTGGCGCAACGATGTCACTTCTATGAGCTGCAGCACCGATTTCGGGGCCTTGCCGTAGCGATCTTCGAGCTCCAACAAAATCTCGTTTAGCTTTTCCCTGGTGCTCTTGGCAGAGCTCTCTGCCGAGAGCTTGTGGTAGGCCTCGAGGCGCAGTCTCTCGGAGTCGACATACTCAACCGGGATCCTGGCATCCACCGGCAGTTCTAGCTTTAGCTCGGCAGGTGAGGAGATCTCCTCACCGCGGAATTCGTTCACGGCCTCGGCGATCATGCGCAAATACAAGTCAAACCCCACCCCCGCGATATGGCCAGACTGCTCACCACCAAGTAGGTTTCCCGCTCCGCGAATCTCTAAGTCCTTCATCGCCACCTGCATGCCACTACCGAGCTCATTGTTGGTTGCGATAGTGGCAAGCCGATCATGGGCGGTCTCGGTCAAAGGTTTCGATGGGTCGTAGAAGAAATAGGCATAGGCGCGCTCTTTTGATCTGCCAACTCGGCCTCTAATTTGATGCAGCTGAGATAACCCAAAGTTCTCTGCCCGATCGACTATCAAGGTGTTGGCGTTGGGGATATCGATCCCGGTTTCGATGATTGTGGTTGAGACCAGCACGTCGAACTTACCCTCCCAGAAATCCACCACCACCTGCTCTAGTTGGGCCTCTCCCATTTGACCATGAGCAATCGCAACCCTTGCCTCCGGAACCAGTTTGGCGATATCGGCTGCGGTCTTTTCGATGGTTGCGACTCTGTTGTGGACAAAGAAGACCTGACCCTCGCGAATCAGCTCGCGCCTGATGGCAGCCGCAACCTGCTTCTCGCTGTAGCCACCGATGAAGGTCAAAATCGGGTGCCGCTCTTCGGGAGGGGTTGCCAAGGTTGACATCTCCCTAATGCCGGTAACCGCCATCTCCAAAGTTCTTGGGATGGGGGTTGCGCTCATGGCAAGGACATCAACATTGGTTTTTAGTTCCTTGAGCTTTTCCTTGTGTTCAACCCCAAAGCGCTGCTCCTCATCGATTATCACCAATCCCAGATCTCTAAACTTCACGCCTTGGCTCAAGAGTCTGTGGGTGCCGATAACCATGTCCAGCGCACCGGATTCCAAATCAGCTAGCACCTTTTTGGACTCCTTAGCAGTTTGGAAACGGCTCAGGGCCGCTATCTTGATTGGGAATCCGCCATAGCGCTCTTCAAAGGTCTCGGTATGCTGACGAACTAGCAAGGTGGTTGGCACCAGCATTGCAACCTGCTTGCCATCTTGAATTGCCTTGAAGGCCGCCCTGACCGCCACCTCGGTCTTGCCATAACCAACATCCCCGGCCAAGAGTCGATCCATTGGGATCTGCTTTTCCATGTCTCTTTTGACCTCGTCGATGGTGGTCATCTGATCCGGGGTCTCCTGGTGGATGAAGCCCTCCTCGAGCTCTTTTTGCCAATGGGTGTCTGCTCCGAAGGCATAGCCCTTGCTTTTCATCCTGGCGGAGTAGAGCTTCACCAGATCGATTGCAATCTTGCGGACCGCTTTTCTGGCATTGCCCTTAGCTCTAGCCCAGTCGGTGCCGCCCATCTTTGATAGCACCGGTGCCTCGGCACCGACGTAGCGGGATAGGAAATCAAGTTGGTCGGTTGGCACAAACAGCGTGTCCGCGGGATAACCCCTCTTTGGTGGGGAGTATTCAATCAGGAGATATTCCCTAACCTGATTGCGGTTCTGGCGCTGGATTAGCTCTTTGAACCTGCCAATACCGTGAATCTCGTGCACCACGTAGTCACCAGATTTCAGCGCCAGCGGATCCACCTGCTGACCCCTGCGTCTTGCTAGCTTGCGCTCCTTTGGCGAGGCGTAAGAACCGGAGACCCCAAAGAACTCGGCCTCGGTCAGAACAATCAACTGCTGCTCCTGCAGCACAAAGCCGCTCTCTAGATTCCCCACGACGCAGGTGATCTGCTCACTTGCCGGGTTACCCAAGACCTCGGTCAAAACAACCGGTATTTGCTCAGCGTCTAAAATCTCCAAAACGCGCTCTGCAAGGCCATGGCTTTTGGCCACCAGCACAATCCTCATTCCCTGCTGCAGTTGATCTTGTAGCCACCCAATGGCAGGAGATTCCTTGGTGAACGCGGGTATTTGCCTTAGGCCCAGATCCACCGCATCTGCTTTTTGCAGTGAGTCGATCTCGATGATGTCGTGGTCCTTGCGGATTAGATCAAAGAAGGTCTCTGGTTCATAGAACCCGCCCTTAGAAAAATCGATGGGAGCGCTTGCGCCCTCGATCGCGGCATCCCAGGCCGCGTGTAAGAACTCCTCATTGGTCTCAACCAAAGACTGCGCTCTAGCCTTGATGCGCTCGGGTTCCAAAACCACGACCCTGGTCTTTTTTAGATAGTCCGTTATTGGCCCAAGCTTCACGCCCAAAAGCGGAGCCAGTGACTCCATTCCTGCAACCGGGATTCCCTCACCAATCTTGGAGAGCATCTCTTGGAGCCCTGGGAACTCACTCGCCATCTCCCTGGCCCTTCTGCCCACCTCGGGGGTGATGATCAGCTCTCTGGCCGCATAGAGATCGATGCTCTGAACCTCAGAGGCAATTGAGCGTTGGTCAGAGACGTTGAACTCTCTGATATCTTCAAGCTGATCGCCAAAGAACTCGAGCCTCAGGGCATGGCTTGCGGTGGTGGGAAAGACATCGAGAATCCCGCCTCGAATCGCAAACTCCCCGCGCCGAGACACCATGTCCACCCGCTCATAGGCAAGCTCGATGAGCTTTAAAGACAGCTCGGGTAGCAAATAGTCATTGCCGCGCTTGAGGGTAAAGGGCGGGTGGTCTTCCAGTCCTCCCATCACCGGCTGCAATGCAGCACGGATCGATATCAAAAGCGCGACCGGGTGATCAACACCCTTTTGAATCTCGAGCATGCGATGCAGCGCCTTGAGCCTCTTGCCAACGGTCTCAGCCGCAGGAGAGAGCCTTTCATGCGGGAGGGTCTCCCAGGAGGGAAAGTCAATTAGCTCAAGATTTGGAACCAGTTCATACAAAGAATCTGAGAGCTTGGCAGCGTGATTACCCGATGCCACTATCACCGCTACCGGCTCAGTGGAAGAGCGAATGATCTCTGCCAGTGCAATTGCATGTGTGGGAGCGGGTGCAAAGAAATTGAGGTGTTTTTTGCCGGAGGCTTTTTGATTTGGGCGCGACGAAGCCACAACCTGCATTAGAGGGCCCAGGGTCACCGGATAATCTTAGGCAGTTTTTGGCGTTGTAATTTCCAACACGTGGTCGATTGCCAATTCAATTAGCACGGGCAGCTCTTTACGCTCAAGGCTCGAGAAGTTTTGTAATACGAAATCGCTCACTGACATTTGGCCAGGCGGTCTTCCAATGCCAAAGCGCACCCGGTGATAGCCGCTGCCACACTTTGCCGAGATATCTCTAAGCCCGTTATGGCCAGCGTGACCGCCATCAAATTTCTTTCTCAGTTCCCCAAATTCGATGTCTAACTCGTCGTGAATAACCACTAGTCGCTCTAGGGGAATTGAATAAAACTGCAAAAGCTTTTGAACCGGGGATCCGGAGAGATTCATAAAGCCCTGGCTCTTGGCCAGGATGAGCTTTTGGGGATGTGTTGAATACTCAGCAACCAGGCTGCCGGTCTTGTGAGATTTGAATTTCAGGTTTTGCTTTTCGGCCATTACATCCAGCACCTGCTGGCCGATGTTGTGGCGATTGGATGCATAGTTGGGCCCGGGGTTACCGAGCCCAACTATCAACCAGGTATTACTCTGCGTCAGCGGCTGGTGCTTCTGCTGCTGCGTCAGCAGCTTCTTCAGCAGTTGTCTCATCTTCAGCGGCTCCAGCTCTGGTCTCTACGACCGAAGCTACCAGCTCAGATGGCTCTAGCTCTGGCTTTACGCCCTCAGGGATAATCAGGTCGGAGACCAGGTAGTGGTGTCCGGCCTCGTTCTCCTTGGAGATGTGAAGCTCAACGTAGTCAGGAATGTTGGTGGCCTCGGCCTCAACCTTGACGGTCTTGTGCTCAAGATCCACAACGGTTCCACCCATTGGCTCACCAATGACGTGAACTGGAACCTCAACGTGGACCTTCTCGCCCTTGCGAACCTCAACCAGGTCAACGTGCTCAATGATCTGAGTCACTGGATCCTTGGCGGCGCTTTTGACCAGAACCAACTCTTCTTTTCCGGAGATCTTTAGCTCCAAAAGCGCGTTCTTGGTTCTAAGCGCTAGTGCAACCTCGTGGGCTGGAAGGTGAATGTGACGGGTGGCATTTCCGTGACCGTAGATAACGGCGGGTGTGCGGCCAACTGCGCGAAGTTTGCGAGCTGCGCCCTTGCCGAAGCTCTCGCGAACCTCTGCAGCCATTTTGTTCTCTGACATTTTTTCCTCTTCATAGATGGCGAGGAAAAAAGACCCCGTCGATTACGGATGTTTTTTCACATCCCTCGCCGCTGAACGACCCATAGCCTAGCTGACACTAACGCAGCTTGGAAAGCCCCCAGCGCAAAATCATCGCCAGCAATGAAACCCCAAGACCCACTACCAGCCCCTCCAGCGGAACAGAAAAGGCCAACACCAAACAGAGCAACAGCCCAAGGATGTTCCAGACCTTGCTCCTTTTTGCCTCAACCGCCGGCTGGCGATAGCCAGCCAGGTTTGCAATTGCGTAGTAAACCAAAATCGCAAACGAGGACAATCCAATGGTCAGCGCGAAAGAACCCGAGGCCGCCAAGACAATTGCAATGAGTGCAATGAAGGCCTCTGCCAACCAGGGGGTGCCGTTGCGGGACCTGGTAGCGAGCGCTCTGGGCAGTTCGCCATCCTCGGCCATGGTGGCAGCGGTGCGGCTCATGCCTGCCAGCAATGCAAGTAACGAACCAAGCGCGGCAACAGCGGCAAAAACAAAGACAAAGGATGCGTTGCCAAAAGAGACCGCTGCCAAATCCGCAAGCGGAGTCACAGAGCCCGCTACTAACGCTCCAAGGCGGTTTTCCACCACCCAGCCAACAGATAGGTAGATGACAAAAACTATCCCGAGCGAAATGATGATTGCTCTTGGGACAGCCACTCGGGAGTCCTTCACCTCATCACCGAGCGTGGCAACCCTGGCATAGCAAGCAAAGGCAAAAAAGAACAGGCTTGCTGCGGTCAAAACACCAATGCCAATGGGTGCTTCCAATGGCACATTCGTCGCTGGTGCAAAAAGAGCAGCAACAACCAAGACCAACAAAAAGGCGATCGTGATGCCGGCAAGAATCTTGGAGCCAAAAGCTGTTCTATTGACTCCCAAGATGTTGATAACCGCCATCAAGACAATCGCCAAGCTCGCGGTCACTATCTCAAAGCCCGGGGTTAGATAGCTGGCAAACACCAGGGCAATAGCTGCGGCCGAACCCATCTTTCCAATTAGGAACGCCGCTCCCGCCAAGAACCCCCAATTGTTTGAGAGGTAGTGCCGGCCATAGGCATAGGTGCCACCGGGTCTTGACACCACTGCGGCTAATTGAGCAATCGTGCTCGCATTGAGATAGGCAACAATCGCAGCCAGCACGATTGCGAATTGAAGCCAGCTGCCAGCTAGCAGGGCGGCCGGTCCAAAGACCACAAAGACACCAGCGCCAAGCATGGCCGCTAGGCCAATAAAGACAGCGTCAAGCTGGCTTAGTTGCCGCTTCAAGGTGTTTCTTAGGCGTGGCCAGGGAACAAGGAGTTGACTGAATCGTCATAGAAGACCGCGGCGATTGCCTTGGCAATCAGTGGTGCAATTGACAGCACGGTCAAGCTCTCGAATTCCTTCTCGGGAGTAATTGGCAAGGTGTTGGTAACAACAACCGAGTCAATTACAGGATCCGATAGGCGCTCAACAGCTGGGTTAGAGAACACTGCGTGGGTGGCAGCAACAATCACTCTCGCTGCACCATTTGCCTTCAGAGCCTTGGCGGCAGCCAAGATCGTGCCACCGGTGTCAATCATGTCGTCCACCAGGAGACAGTCGCGACCAGAAACATCACCAACGATCTCGTTTACCTGAACCTGGTTTGGCTTATCTGGATCGCGACGCTTGTGGACAATGGCCAGCGGTGATGCAAGGCGGTCTGCCCAGATGTCAGCTACTCGAACTCGACCCGAGTCTGGCGAAACGACAGTTAGGTTCTCGGTTCCAAAGGTTGAGGCGACGTGGTCCGCCAATAGCGGCAGCGCCCAGAGGTGATCCACTGGACCATCGAAGAAGCCCTGAATCTGAGGGGTGTGGAGATCCACCGACATCAACCTGGAAGCTCCTGCGGTGCGATAGAGGTCGGTGACCAATCGAGCCGAGATTGGCTCACGTCCCTTGTGCTTCTTGTCTTGGCGAGCGTAGGGGAAAAACGGAGAAACCACGGTGATGCGCTTAGCGCTGGCGCGCTTCATAGCGTCAATCATCAATAGCTGCTCCATGAGCCAGTGGTTGATGGGTTGCGGGTGTGCCTGAATGATGAAGGCGTCAACGCCACGAACACTTCGTTCGTAGCGCACAAAGGTCTCACCATTTGCAAAGTCATAGGCGGTCATTGGGACCAGGTCGGTGTTGAGGATCTCGGCAACCTCTTGGGCCAGGGCCTGGTGGGCCCTTCCAGAGGCGATTACCAGTTGCTTACTTGCGGCCTTTTCGATTGCCAACATCTACTCCGTTATCTCGCTTGCCGCCTTCGCCGAAGCCGAACCCGGTCTTTGCTCCAGTACCCAGCCCGCCATATTCTTCTGCGGGCTCGGATTCAATGCTAACGCTCCCGGCTCG
>DATBNK010000084.1:0-4507 GCA_036554355.1 Aquiluna sp. | reverse complement strand
GTTGGAGGTCGGTGCATTGACGACCATCACACCGTGAGTAGTTGCCGCCTTGATATCAACGTTGTCCAGACCAACGCCGGCTCTAGCAATGACCTTGAGCTTTGGAGCTGCCGCAATTGCCTCGGCGTCCATCTTGGTGGCGGAGCGAATCAGAACCGCATTCGCCTCTTTGAGTGCAGGCAACAGTGCGGAGCGATCAGCTCCGTCGACGTTGCGCACCTCAAAATCAGGGCCTAGGGCTTCAAGAGTTGCCGGGGATAGTTCCTCAGCGATTAGAACGACTGGCTTAGACAATGGCTGACCTAACGGTGCAATCTACGGTGATGGGATTGCGGCCAAGTCTAGCGAGAAAAAGTTTTAGTTAGTCTCTTTGGCACTGGCAGCGGTCGGACTCTGGGATGCCGTAGAGAGCCTCTTCGATGTGTTGTCCGCAACCCTGCCAGGTTGGCTTTGAGCATTCGTAGCACATAACTGTTGAGCACATATTTAGAAAATAACCTTTCAATAGATACCCCCAGGGGTATAGTGGCAATAATAGTGCAAGACCCGTTGCACTACAAACAAAGAAACGGAGTTTTTATGACTCGCAAAGATCTTCTGAAGCCCTTCGCAATTGCGACCGGCCTGGGTATCGTCGCCGTGGTGGCGGTTTGGGCAATTGCAATAGCACTGGGGGTTGATTTCACAGTATCGACCCTTGGCATGCCAATTCCTGTTGCTGCCTTCGTTATTTTCTCGGTTGTTGGCGGGCTGGGAGCTTGGTTGGTGAGCGGTTACCTGCTCAAGACGGCCACTCCAAAAAAGACCGGCCAGATCGTTGGCTGGTTTGTCCTGATCGCCTCAATCGCAACCCCGCTTTCCGGCACAACTGACTTTGCCGCCATCTTCTGGATCCAGGCAACTCACTTTGCAATCGGTGTGCCACTGATCATGGCGATGGCAAAGCACCTGCCAGAAACCAAATAGTAGGGAAAGACAAAGGCCTCGGATTTCTCCGAGGCCTTTGTCTTTAGTCTCTAGCGAGCGGCGTTACCCTCTTGGTAGTCGTCGTCGTTTTGAATCCAGCTGAAGAGCTTGCGCAGCTCGCGGCCAGTGGCCTCGATTGGGTGCGCAGCGCCCTTGTCACGAAGTGCCTTGAACTCTGGAGCTCCAGCATCCTGGTCACCGATAAAGCGCTCTGCAAATGCACCGGACTGAATGTCCTTCAGCACCGCCTTCATGTTCTCCTTGACCGATGGGTCAATAACCCTTGGGCCTGAGACGTAGTCGCCATACTCTGCGGTGTCAGAGACGCTCCAGCGCTGCTTGGCAATGCCACCTTCATACATCAGGTCAACAATTAGCTTGAGCTCGTGAAGAACCTCGAAGTAGGCAATCTCTGGCTGGTAGCCAGCCTCGGTCAGGGTCTCAAAGCCATACATGACCAACTGAGAAGCACCGCCACACAAAACTGCCTGCTCTCCGAATAGGTCGGTCTCGGTCTCCTCGGTGAAGGTGGTCTTGATGGTTCCCGCACGGGTGCCACCAATTGCCTTGGAGTAGGAAAGACCAAGCTCCATGGCCTTGCCGGTGGCATCTTGCTCAACAGCGATAAGGTTTGGAACACCGCGGCCTGCGACATACTCGCGGCGTACCAGGTGACCTGGACCCTTAGGGGCAACCAAAAATACGTCAATGTCTGCTGGAGGCTTGATAAGGCCGAAGCGGATGGCAAAACCGTGTCCGAAGACCAATGCGTCGCCGGCCTCCAGGTTTGGTTCGATGTCGTTGGTGTAAAGATCGCGCTGTTTTGGATCTGGAGCCAGAACCACAATCACGTTTGCCCACTTCACGGCCTCAGATGGAGTCATCACGGTGAGGCCCTGCTCCTGGGCCTTTGGACGGGACTTTGAGCCCTCCAAAAGGCCTACTACGACATCAACGCCGGAGTCCTTGAGGTTTAGTGCGTGAGCGTGACCCTGTGAGCCAAAGCCCAAAACTGCCACCTTGCGACCCTGGACGATGCTTAGATCTGCATCGGAGTCATAGAAAATTTCTGCCACTTGTTTTTCTCCTTGTTAGTTTCTTTGCCCAGCTAGCGCAGGACTTTTTCGCTCATTGACTTAGAACCCCGCGAAATAGCAATTGCGCCGGACTGAACCAATTCCTTAATGCCAAAGGGCTCCAAGACCTTGATAAAGGCCTGGCACTTGGCGCTGTCTCCGGTGACCTCGATAACCACCGAGTCGCTTACGACATCGATGACCCTGGCGCGGAACAGCGTAACGGCTTCTAGAACCTGTGATCTCGTTGAGGCGTCGGTTCTAACCTTGACCAGCATGTGGTCTCTAGCAACCGCATTGTCGTTTTCCAATTCAACGATTTTGAGAACATTCACCAGCTTGTTCAGCTGCTTAGTGACCTGCTCGAGTGGCTGGCCATCCAAGGAGATCACAACAGTCATGCGGGAGACACCCTCAACCTCGGTGGTGCCTACGGCCAGTGACTGAATGTTGAATCCACGACGAGCAAACAGGGCCGCGACGCGGGTCAAGATACCTGGCTTGTCTTCGACCAAGAGTGATAGCACGTGCTGAGTCATGATTACTCGTCCCCATCCCAAATCGGAGCGGCATCTCTTGCATACTGCACAGCATCGTTGGAAACCCCGGCTGGAACCATTGGCCAAACCATGGCGTCTCTTCCAACGATGAAGTCAATCACCACTGGTCTGTCATTGGTTTCCATCGCAAGCTTGATAGCCGCATCTACATCTTCTGGCTTTTCAACCCTGATCCCTAAACAGCCATAGGAATCCGCCAGCTTCACAAAGTCTGGAATCATCACGGTGTCGGTGCCGGTGTGCAAATCAGTGTTTGAATAGCGCTCGTTGTAGAACAGCGTTTGCCACTGCCTAACCATTCCCAGTGAAGAGTTGTTGATAATCGCAACCTTGATTGGAATGTTGTTGATGGCGCAGGTAGCAAGTTCCTGATTGGTCATCTGGAAACAGCCATCGCCATCAATTGCCCAAACCAAACGCTCGGGTTGAGCGACCTTTGCACCCATCGCTGCAGGCACTGAGTAGCCCATGGTTCCAGCACCACCGGAGTTCAACCAAGAGTTGGGGCGCTCGTAGCTAATGAACTGCGCCGCCCACATCTGGTGTTGACCAACACCAGCTGCGAAGACTGCCTCTGGTCCTGACAGCTCACCAATGCGCTCGATTACATACTGCGGAGCGAGCTTGCCGTCATCGAGATCGTTGTAGCCAAGTGGGTACTTCTCCAAAAGTCCATTGATGAAATCCCACCAGGCCGAGTAGTCCGGCTTCTTGGTTCCGAGCTGCTTCTTGAGCTCTTCATAAAGCATTCCAATGACAACCTTGGCATCGCCAACGATTGGCACATCGGCGTGACGAACCTTGCCGATCTCGGCAGGGTCGATATCGACGTGGATAACCTTGGCGCCCTTGGCAAAGCTCTTGATGTCTCCGGTTACGCGGTCATCAAAGCGAGCGCCGAGCGTGATCAACAGGTCTGCCTTTTGCAAGCCCGTCACCGCAGGGACGGTGCCGTGCATACCCGGCATGCCCAGGTGCTGCGGGTGAGAGTCCGGGAAAGCACCGCGTGCCATCAAAGTGGTGGTCAGCGGAGCTCCGATGAGCTCAGCTAGCTTCAAAAGCTCCTTGTGAGCACCTGCACGAATCACACCGCCACCGACATAGAGGATCGGCTTCTCAGCCGCGAGGATCATCTCCGCCGCGGCTTGAACCTGCTTGCCGTGAGGGTCGGTGACTGGCTTGTAGCCGGGAAGATCAATCTTTGGCGGCCAGCTGAATTCAAACTTGGCATTCTGTGCATCTTTGGCAACGTCAACCAAGACCGGTCCCGGTCTGCCGGTTGTTGCTAGTTCATAGGCCGCTGCCATGACTCCTGGGATGTCCTCAGCCTTGGTGACCAGGAAGCTGTGCTTGGTAATCGGCATCGTGATACCAACGATGTCGGCCTCTTGGAAAGCGTCAGTTCCAATCGCGTGGGAGTTCACCTGACCGGTGATTGCCAGCAGTGGCACCGAGTCCATCATCGCGTCCATGATCGGCGTAACCAAGTTGGTAGCTCCTGGACCGCTAGTTGCGATGCAGACACCTAGCTTGCCGCTAGCAGCGGCATACCCTTCAGCTGCGTGACCTGCACCCTGCTCGTGACGAACGAGAATGTGGCGGATTTTCTTTGAATCCATAAGGGGGTCGTAGGTGGGCAAGATTGCTCCACCCGGCAGGCCAAAGACCGTGTCGATCCCGAGCATCTCCAGTGAACGGATGATGCCCTGAGCCCCTGTCAGGGTTTCTGTAGCCATTAGATCCTTCTTAGATAACTGCGTTTTCTATCCGCAGTAGGCGCCCTCTGCGGCAGAACGGAAAAGCTTTGAGTACTTGCCTAAAACGCCGCGAGTGTAGCGCGGGGGCAAGGGTTGCCAGTTTTGTCTCCTGGCTTCCAGCTCACTGGCATCGACGAGTAGGTCAATG
>DATBNK010000061.1:0-9881 GCA_036554355.1 Aquiluna sp. | reverse complement strand
GATCACCGCTCAAAGCCTGGGGTTGTTGAAAAGTGGGATCTCTACATTCGCGGCTTTGAGCAGGCAACCGGTTACTCGGAGTTGGTTGACCCAGTGGTGCAGCGCGAACGTTTTATTGCCCAGGCGAAGCTTGGTGCTTCTCGTGACCCAGAGGCTATGAAGCTCGACGAGGAGTTTTTGAAGGCTCTGGAGTATGGCATGCCGCCATCGGGTGGACTGGGACTGGGTATTGACCGGTTGTTGATGACCCTGACTGGACTCGGTATTCGTGAAACAATATTGTTTCCGTTGGTGAAGTGAGGCGCAGATGACTTTTTGGGAAGCAACTCTTGATGTTCTGATTTCGCTGATTCCGCCTGCCCTGGTCGGGGTTATTTTCTGGATCATGCTGCGGGCAATTTTGCGGGTGGATCGCGGTGAAAGAAACACCTATGCGCGCATTGAGGCCGAAGAGCGCGCCAAGCGCGAGCAGCAGTAGCCGGTTGGGTCTTTAGAGCTGGTGAGCAGCGCCGCTACTAGCTGCAAAATCTTGATCGGCAGCTGCGATAAGGCCTCTTTCGAGCGAGAGTTCTAGAGCTTCAGCGCGGTTGTTGGTCCCCAAAAAGCGATAGATGCGCATCGCCTCATGCTTGACGGTCGATTCTGAAACGTTGAGGATTCTGGCGATCTGGTAGTTGGTGAATCCGTCCCTGATGCCATGCAGCACACTGAGCTGTCTTGGGCTTAGCTGATGGATGACCTTGGCTGGTTTTCTGGCCGCTCTTTGAGTAGCGCCAGAACCGATGTCTAGGCACAGCCCGCTGAGGGTATCGAGGATTTCGTGCATATTCGAAACTGATTTTCTAACCTCTGCGGTGTCTAGGTGACCCAGCATCATCGCTCCGCGAACCACAAAGTCGCGTTGGATCGGAAAGGCCGAAAAGCAAATGTCTTCCGGCAGCTCTTGGTCATCGAGCCAGTTCCCTGGCAGATCGTTGCTTGAGCACAGCTTGCTGGTCCTGACCGCAGTCGAGACCGGGGAGTTATCAAGCAGGGGAACCTCACTACCGAGAAGCTTTATCCCCAAAACATTGCTCTCAGCTATGAACTGAAGATCTGTTTTTGGGGTCAGGGTTGCGATCCAGACTCCAACAGCTCCAATGCTCTGTAATGGTCCAACTAATAGGTTCTGGCAGTAGCCGTTGATTCCCGTTTCGGAGCGAAGTGAGCCAATGAGGAGCTTGAAGGTTGAATTATCCAAATCCTCGATCTCTCTTTCCCCCTGTTATAGGACAGGGTATGAAAATCAAGATAAGTAGACCTTCCATCAGCGTTCAGTGACCGTTCACTGTTCGGCCAATACGACCATATAGCCGGTCAGCTCCTTTCGAATTTCGGTCCATTTTTGCTTGCTGGGCCTATCTTTATTTCAGGGGGATGGGTTTATGTTTCTATTGGGGTTTCCGGCTTTTGGGCCTGAGCTAAAGAGCAAAAACTTGCGGCCATGAACCACAATCACTCGAAGTGGGAGCTGCTGGCAAACCTCTGGATTCACCACCGGGAGAACGCTGAGCTCAAGCCCTTGGGTGAGTACCTGGAAACCGGCTTAGCACTGGCCTATTTCAGCTGGTCGGGTTTTGTTTCCCCGACTAAGACCGGAACCAAACTTATTGATGAAACCTTTGATGCATTCGTTGCACTGTGCAGTGAGCAACAGGAGAATTCCTCGTTCCTTAACGACATGAGGCTGGCACTAGTTCTGACCGATCAGGCAAAGCGCTCTAACGCCTTGGGCGAACAGCCCTAGTTTTGACACCAACCGCCCCTTAGCATCTTGATTACAGATTTGTAGGAGGTGCCGCTTGTTCGAGAAATTCACCGATAAGGCCAGAAGGGTCGTGGTGCTCGCTCAGGAAGAGGCGAAGCTACTCAACCACAACTACATCGGAACCGAGCACATCCTGCTCGGCCTGATTCACGAGGGTGAGGGCGTCGCAGCCAAGGCGTTAGAAGCACTTGGCATCAACCTGGAGCAGGTTCGCGAGCAGGTCCAGGACATCATTGGCCAGGGCCAGCAGGCACCATCCGGTCACATTCCTTTCACCCCGAGGGCCAAGAAGGTTCTCGAGCTCTCACTTCGTGAGGCACTGCAGCTTGGCCACAGCTACATCGGAACCGAGCACCTGCTGCTTGGTTTGATTCGTGAGGGCGAGGGTGTTGCCGCTCAGGTTTTGACCAAGCTCGGTGCCGACACCAACAAGGTCCGCCAGCAGGTAATCCAGTTGCTCTCGGGCTACCAGGGCAAGGAGACCGTCTCGGTTGGCGGAGAGACTCAGCCACAACCAAAGGGTTCACAGATTCTTGACCAGTACGGTCGCAACCTCACTCACGCAGCAGCCGATGGCAAGCTCGACCCAGTTGTTGGTCGCGAGCGCGAGATCGAGCGCGTGATGCAGATTCTCTCTCGCAGAACCAAGAACAACCCCATCTTGATTGGTGAGCCTGGAGTTGGAAAAACTGCTGTTGTCGAGGGGCTTGCCCAGGCAATCGTCTCCGGCAATGTCCCTGAGACACTTCGAGGCAAACAGCTCTACACCCTAGACATGGGTTCATTGATTGCCGGTTCTCGTTACCGCGGTGACTTCGAGGAAAGACTCAAGAAGGTAACCAAGGAGATTCGCACCCGTGGCGACATCATTACCTTTATCGACGAGATCCACACCTTGGTTGGTGCCGGAGCTGCCGAGGGTGCAATTGATGCGGCCTCAATCTTGAAGCCAATGCTTGCCCGCGGTGAACTGCAGACCATTGGTGCAACCACCCTGGATGAATACCGCAAGCACTTTGAAAAAGACGCTGCTCTGGTTCGTAGGTTCCAGTCGGTTCAGGTCTCGGAGCCAAACCCAGCCATGGCAATCAACATCTTGAAGGGTCTTCGCGATCGCTACGAGGCACACCACAAGGTTTCCATCACTGATGGCGCAATCGTGGCTGCTGTTGGCATGAGCGATCGCTATGTCACCGATCGCTTCTTGCCAGACAAGGCGATTGACCTAATCGATGAGGCCGGCGCTCGCATGAGGCTCAGTTTCCTCTCCGCTCCTCCGGAGCTCAAGGAGATGGAAGAGAAGGTTGCTGTTGTGAAGGCCGCCAAGGAGCAGGCCATTGCCGATCAGGACTTTGAGGCAGCCGCTGCCAAGCGCGATGAGGAGAAAAAGCTCACGGCCGAGAAGATCCGCATGGAAAAAGAGTTCCGTGATGGCAATGTCGATAAGCCAGGCATCGTTGACGAGGGTCTGATTGCAGAGGTTTTGGCACAGGCCACCGGTATTCCGGTGTTCAAGCTTGGCGAGGACGAGGGCGCAAAGCTCATTTACATGGAGCAGGAACTGCACCGCAGGGTGATTGGCCAAGAGGCAGCTATCTCCGCACTGTCCAAGACCATCAGGCGTCAGCGTGCGGGTCTGAAAGACCCCAAGCGCCCATCGGGATCGTTTATCTTCGCCGGTCCAACCGGTGTTGGAAAGACAGAACTTGCCAAGGCATTGGCAGAGTTCCTCTTTGATGACGAGGACGCTTTGATCTCGCTAGACATGAGCGAGTACAGCGAGAAGCACACTGTTTCCAGGCTGTTCGGTGCCCCTCCAGGATTCGTCGGCTACGACGAGGGTGGCCAGCTAACCGAGAAGGTTCGCAGAAAGCCCTTCTCCGTTGTGCTCTTTGATGAGATCGAGAAGGCTCACCCAGATATCTTCAACTCAATGTTGCAGATTCTGGAAGAGGGTCGCCTGACCGATGGTCAGGGTCGAGTGGTGGACTTCAAGAACACCATCATCATCATGACCACAAACCTGGGAACCCGCGAGATCACTCGTGGCGCACTCGGCTTCACGCTCGAGGGTAACTCCGAGAACGACTACGACCAGATGAAGTCTCGAGTGATGGAAGAGCTGAAGAAGAACTTCAGGCCTGAGTTCCTAAACCGTGTCGACGAAGTTATCGTCTTCCCACAGCTCAACCGTGAGGAGCTACTGCTCATTGTTGATTTGTTTGTGAAGCGACTGCAGGAGCGCCTGGACGACCGCGACCTCAAGCTCACCCTGACCACCGCGGCAAAGGATCGACTAATCGAACTCGGTTACGATCCAACGCTTGGTGCCAGACCGCTTCGAAGAGTGGTGCAGCGAGAGATCGAGGACGAGATCTCAGAGCGCATCCTCAGCGGCACGGTCTCTGCCGCCCAGGATATTCTGGTCGACTTTGTTGACGGAGCCTTCAGCTTTGTCACCAACACTCGCGAGGAAGAGCCAGTCGCCTAATTGACCGAGGTTCAGCAATACGAGGTTGTTGAGGACCTACCCGGGTTTCAACTTCGTCGCTATGCCCCTCACATGATCGTTACCAAGCCAATGCCTGGTTCCCTCTCTCAGAGCGGGAACCAGGCTTTTGGCTTTTTGGCCGACTACATCTTTGGCAATAACGCCGAGGGCGTGAAGATTGCGATGACCGCTCCGGTTCTGCAGCAGAGGACTAAAGACGGGTTTGAGGTCTCTTTTGTGATGCCTAAAGATCTCTCTTCGCCTCCGACCCCAAATACCAATCTGAGGGTTTCGAAAGTTGGTCAAAAGCTCATGGCGGCCCACAGATTCAGTGGTTCAGCATCGGATTCTCTCTTTGAGGCAAAGGCAAAAAAGCTTTTGGAAGCGGTCAATAGTGCCGGCTACACCCCAATATCAGAGGTGATGTTTGCCAGGTATGACGGGCCTTGGACGCTGCCACTTTTGCGTCGCAATGAGGTTTTGGTAGAGCTGGCGAGCACTGAGGCACGATAATTTAGCAATGTTTTCGATTCGCCCTGCCCGCACCACAGACGTTCCAGCCATCACGCAGATTGCCCAACCGCTGATTGACCAGCGCATTTTGTTGGGTAAGGAACTCGTTGAGATCTACGAGGCCATTCAGGAGTTTGTGGTCGCTGAGCAAGATGGTGAAGTGGTTGGTTTTGGTGCCCTGCATGTGATGTGGCAGGACTTGGCCGAGATCAGAACCCTTGCTGTTTCTGAGTCTGCTAAGCGCAAAGGGATTGGAGCCGCGATGCTTCGAGAGCTGCTCGAGCGTGCAAAAATGCTGGGCGTTCACAGGGTGTTCTGCCTGAGCTTCGAAGAAGAGTTTTTTAGAAGTCACGGCTTTGAGGTGATTTCTGATGTTCCGGTGGATCCGGAAACCTATGCCGAAATGGTTCGTTCACACGATGACGGTGTTGCAGAGTTTCTGGATTTAGCAAGAGTTAAGCAGAACACGCTGGGAAACTCGCGCATGCTGCTAAAGCTCTAGTTAGATTTAGCTCTATGAGTCAGGTCGATGCAAATGTTTACAAAAGACGTCGTCTTGTTGCCCTGATTGTCTTGGTTGCAATCGCCGCACTAATCTTTGCCGGAACCCAACTTTTGGCAGCTCCGAGTGAGACCCAGGAACCCGAGACCACACCGACCCCAACGGCCGAAGCGACCGCCGAGGAAATCACCAACTGTCAGCCCGGAGTGGTTGAGGTTGAGGCCTTCATCGGCAGGGGCGAGACTCTCGAGCCTTTGGTGAACCTGCCAGAGGGCGAGCCGGTCTTTGTCTGGTATGAGATCACCAACACCGGTTTGGTGGATTGCATCTTTGACGTTGGCACTTACGCCACCTTCTTCACGATCACCTCTGGCGAGCAGGTCTTCTACTCATCTAGAGACTGTGACAGGGAGGGGGATTCGAGATTCTCCAAGGTCTTGAAGCCAAACATCGTCGAGAAGTCAGAACCTGGTGAGTGGCTCAAGGTCTACTCCTCGAGTGAGTTCCAGTGTTCTGATAACAATCGACCTGCCCCAAGAGGCGGAGCCCAGTACGAGATTAAGGTTGAAGTCTCAGGCGTAGTTTCGGATAAGAAACTCTTTTACCTCTTCTAACTAGCTGATCTAACCGAGCGCTAACGCAATGGCTTTTTTAAGTTGCTTGCTGCCCGAATCCACAATTGTTTTGTGACCGAGTCGCCCCGCCTCGCTGATTCGCTGCTTTGAGTTGGTAACGCCGCGAACCTCACCCGAGAGCGAGATCTCGCCAAAGGCTGCCACTTGATTGGGAACCGGCTTATCGGTCACGGCTGAGGCAATCGCGATTGCAATCGCTAGATCGGCAGCCGGCTCAGTGATTTTCATGCCGCCAACGGTCGAGACATAGACATCCTTGTCAGCCAACGATATGCCAGCTCTGCGTTCCAATACCGCAAGCAGCATTGCAACTCTTGAGCTGTCGACACCGTTGGTGACTCTTCTGGGTTGAGGGGTGCTGGAGCGGACCACCAGGGCCTGGATCTCTGCCCGGAGGGCTCTGCGTCCCTCAACTGTCACTGTGATGCAGCTGCCCGAGGTATTGGACTGATTCTCGGAGACAAACAGAGCGCTCGGGTCTGGCACTTCCAAGATGCCATCCCCGCTCATCTCAAAGCAGCCAACCTCGTCGGTTGGACCAAAGCGGTTTTTTAGGGTTCTAACAAAGCGCAGTGCCGTCTGTCGATCGCCCTCGAAGTGACAAACCACGTCCACCAGGTGTTCGAGGGTTCTGGGACCGGCAATCGAACCGTCTTTGGTGACGTGACCGACGAGCATCACTGGAACCGAGTTTTGTTTCGCTAGGCGAATTAGGTTCCCTGCGACCTCTCTGACCTGGGCGGGCATTCCCGCAGAACCATCGATCTCGGTGCTGGCGACAGTTTGCACAGAGTCCACGATCATCAATTCCGGTCTAACCGCTTCGAATTGACCGAGCACGCTACCGAGGTCGGTTTCGGAGGCGAGGTAGAGGTTTTCCGAGATCGCACCGGTGCGCTGAGCCCGAAGCTTCACCTGGCTAACCGACTCCTCGGCTGAAATGTAGAGCACCTTCTTGCCGGTCTTGGCAAGCCTTGAGGCCACCTCCAAAAGAAGTGTGGACTTGCCCACTCCTGGTTCACCGGAGAGCAATATGGCCGCTCCCGCCACCAATCCACCCCCAAGAACTCTGTCGAACTCTGAGACCGTGGTTGGGGTGTAGCCATCGGTGGTGGTTTCAATCTCGGTGATTGGCTTGGCGGCATTGGACTGCGAGATGTTGACAACCTTGGCCTTAGAGATGCCGCTTTGCTCGGCTAGAGTTCCCCACCCTTGGCAGCTTGCGCACTGTCCTGCCCATTTTGGGGTGGACCAGCCGCACTCGCTGCAGCGGTAATCGATCTTGGTCTTGGCCATTTTCTAAAACTACCCTGCACCACCCCCACCTAAACTTGCGTTCCAACAACTTTCTGACCGCTGAGGTGAAAATGCGAAAGCACTCATTCGAGTTCTGGCTGGTGCTGATGGTCTCTTTGGGCGCAAGCAGCATCTATTCAGTGCTGAGTTTTTTGCGCAAACTCACCAGTGAGGTCGGGGTTGCAGGCAGCGTCACGACCATCAATCGGCCGCTGGCTCAGGTGCCGTGGTTGGACCTGGTTAGCCAGTTGGCTCAAATCACTCTGGCCCTTGTCCCGGTCTTGTTGGCGCTCTACTTCCTGTCGTTAGATGGGATAAAGATTGGCGTGATTCCCAAGGCCAAGGATTGGCTTTTGGGTCTTGGGTTACCAATCTTGGTTGGCGTGCCGGGCATTGGGCTTTATGTCTTGGCCTTGGAGCTAGGGCTAACTGCGCGAGTGGTGCCAAGTTCACTAGGGGATTATTGGTGGACGATCCCGGTGTTGGTGCTCTCTGCGCTGAGAGCTGGTTTGCAGGAAGAGATCATCGCGGTTGGCTTCTTTTTCAAAAAACTCGGTCTAATCAAACCCGGCTACAGCATCTGGGCCATCATCGTGATCGCTTCACTGTTTAGAGCCAGCTACCACCTTTACCAGGGCTACAGTGCCTTTGTCGGGAACTTTGTAATGGGCATAGTCTTTGGCTACATGTTCTATCGAACCGGCAGGGTTGCACCATTGATCATTGCCCACACCACAATGAACACCGCGGTCTTTGTTGGCTACCCACTTATCGCAGACTTTCTGCCCGGAGCCTAGGATTTTGTAGATGGACAACCTCAGAGTTTCATTCATCGGGACCGGTTCAATGGGATCGGCTGTCCTAAAGGGGCTGCTGGCAGCCGGGCATCCACCCGCTCAGATCTCTGCCACCACAAAATCTTCACTCAGCGCCTCAGCGCTGAGGCAGCTTGGCGTCAGCGCAATGGCGCTCGAGGAGTCGGCCGATGCGAATTCACTTTTGGCGGGTGATGCCGATCTGATTGTTCTTGGAGTGAAGCCCTATCAAATCGTTGACACGCTCGCCGAGCTCAAGGGCGAGATTGCACCCAATGCGGTGGTGATATCGATGGCGGCGGGGGTTTCTCTTGAGACCATGGCAGCATCGCTTCCCGATAACCCAAACCTGGTTCGCTCAATGCCCAATACTCCAGCCCTGGTTGGTAAGGGGGTCACGGGCATTAGTGCTGGTGCCAACTGCTCTAGGGAGGCGATGCTGGCAGCTGGAGAGTTGTTTGCATCAGTTGGTGCGGTAATTGAGATTCCCGAGACTCAGATAAATGCACTTTCTGCCATCTCCGGCTCTGGGCCAGCCTGGGTTTATTACTTCATCGAGCAGTGGGAGGCCATTGCAATCGATAAGGGCTTCACCAAAGAGCAAGCGGAGATCATGGTGCGCGGCACCTTCGATGGCGCGCTTGATCTGCTTGCTCATGGTGAGAGCGAGCCCAGCCAGCTAAGGAAAAATGTCACCAGCCCCGGCGGCACGACCGCAAAGATCATCGAGACCTTTGATCAGGCTAAACTGAAATCGATATTTGAAGCCGGGCTTTTGGCGGCTGTGAAAAGAGCAGAGGAAATTGCAAGCTCAACGCAATAGGCTTATTCCATGGCAGACATATTTGAAGCAATTGCAGACCCAACCAGGCGTCAACTCATGGAGACAATTTTGTCCTCCTCTCTAGCTGGCGGCCCCGGAGAGCTAACAGTCACCGAGCTCGTAGAGAAGACCGGCTTTGGTCAGCCAACAGTTTCCAAGCACCTAAAGACCCTTCGTGAGGTTGGCCTGGTGTCAGCTCGCGAGGAGGGCCAGAAGCGCTTTTATTCGGTCACCCCAGAACCGCTTGAGGAGATCGAAGACTGGATGATCAACTTCCTCTCGCTCGGCTTTGATGCCGAGGCTGAGGAGGGAGAAGAGTTAGCGCAGAACCTCTCTGCTGCGGGAGAAAAGCTTGGCCACTGGATCACAGAGCGGGCCGGCTGGCTAGCCTCCGAGCTGAAGGCTCGTGCCGATGAGCTAGATGTTGATTTTGATCCAAAGGACCTAGGAAAGCGTCTTGGCCGCAAGCTTGCGGATGTGAAGACCGAGACCGAAACCTCGGTGAAGGACTTCGAGAAGCTTGCAAAACAAAAGGTTGAAGAGGTTGTCGACGATGTTCGCACCGAGGCAACCCACTTCGCCGAGGAAGTAAAGGCAAAGGTAAGAAAGCAGTAATGGCGACTTCTGAGCAAGACGCGCTTCGCGAGTATGCGAAGAAGCGACTAAAAAACCAGCAGGAGTTCAAGCAGTTTTTGTTTGTCTGGGCATTTGTCTCGGCACTTCTAAGCGTGATCTGGTTCTGGGTTTCACCGGATTCCTTCTTTTGGCCAATCTTTGCAATTGGCGGCATGGGAATTGGTGCCTATTTTCAGTGGATGGACGCTTATGGTCCAGGCCTAAGGAAGGTCATCACGGAAGCAGATATCGATGCAGAGGTTGAGCGACTGAGGCGCAAGGGCTAGAGTATTGGGGTTGCCCGTTCGGGCAAAACTAAGTTTTGTGAGGTTCTATTGGGTTCAGTAATTAAAAAGCGCCGCAAGCGTATGTCGAAGAAGAAGC
>DATBNK010000054.1:0-3625 GCA_036554355.1 Aquiluna sp. | reverse complement strand
TGAGTGGGTTCCCAACATAATCCCCTTCGATCTTCGTGGTAAGACAGATTTGGTAAACATCGCCCTTCGCGATGTGCTCTTGGCAAGCCTCAATCTTGGATAAATAGTCACCCTTTTTTACCTTAGGTTCCAACTTTGCCGCTGTTGCAGCTGGGTAATTGAGGGCGTGACTAGCTCCATCGCCTCCGATGAGGGCAAGCCTGAGTAGCGCTGCGTGGAACCAGGTCTGGAATTCTTCTTTGTTTCTAAAGACCCCAATGAAATACATCGCCCTAGCATCGTGGTCGTAGACAAAGGCCCTATCTACAAATAGGCCGTGCACCGTATCCAGCGCGCCAGCCTGTTCTGGGTAATTCACGACCCCGACGAAGCCGGGCCTAAACCTAAATGGCAGATCCGATTCGTCTTCAAATGAGAAGAGCGTTAGCTCTTCAGTAATTGACCCCGCACCGATTATCGAGAAGCGCTCATCAGGGTGGTGCTCACGATCAAGCCAGAAAGTGCCCGGTTGATTGGCAAAAAAGGAAATGAAGGTGTCAGAGATGGAGGTCCATCCCCCGAGCCGTTCATAGAAAAGTCGCATTTTGCCCTCGTTTAGGACCGTAGTCTAGATGCGATGAGTGTAAACGGTGACTTCTTCAGGTTCGCAGACAACGAGCTGAAACCTGTCGATATCGCGCTCGCAGACCCGCTGAGCGTAGCTGATAGCTGGTTTGTCACCAATGGGTCGGCAAGAGCTCTGAACAAACACTTCACAAGATTTTCTAACTCCATTACGGATCATGAGACTAAAGAGCAATTACCCGAGTTCTTTACCCAAATTATTGAGGCAATCCCTCGCGCTGGAGACTGGTTTCCCCGGATTGAGTATCGAGAAGAGCGCCCCATAGGCGAGCGGCTCTTTCTAAGACTTCGACCAGCTCCAGAAAGAACAGAAACCTGCACGCTTTGGAGCTACGACAAACAAGACCCGAGGCAAAATCCCACGATTAAGGGACCTGACCTCTCGGTTTGTCAACGACTGCGAAGAGCTGCCAATCTGCACGGAGCTGATGAGGCCGTGCTGCTTGATGCGCATGGCAACGTATCAGACGGCGCGCTGTCGTCGATTGTTTGGTGGGATGGCGACACTCTCTGCGGGCCAGATGAGAGCACCCCCTGGCTTCCCTCGATCACCCGCGAGCTAGTTTTTGCAATAGCAGATCAGGCCGGGTATAAAACCGCCACCACAAAGCAAAAGCCTTCTGAACTGCACAACTTTGAGATCTGGTCTCTTTCCTCACTCCAGGGCATTCGCGGAGTGACCGCCTGGAACGAGGTCGATGTCGGCCCGCTTAGGCTGCTGAAGCCCTTTAGGAAACGGCTCAAGATGCTTCTGGAGCCGGTTGGATAGCTTTAGGCGTGCAATTGTCAAGAAGTAAGAGAAGTTCGTGGAGGGATGCTTTGCATGGTGCTTGACGCTATAAATTCAACTCAACCACCGCGACCGTTTTCCGCTAGGAATTCAAGGTAATGTGCGGCAGGTTCGTTATTGCTAGAGAGAGCGATGAGCTCTCAGAGATTTTCGACATCGAATCCGTTGAGATTTCACACTCAATCAGAAGCTACAACATCGCTCCCACGCAATCGGTCCCCATTATTGTCGAGCGCGAGATCGATGGAGTGCCATCCAGGCAGCTTCACTCGGCTCGTTGGGGGCTAGTGCCAAGCTTTGCAAAAGACCTCGCGGGTCCTCCATTGTTCAATGCCAGAATCGAAACCGCATTGGAAAAGCCCAGCTTTAAAGACGCAGCTCTTCTGAAGCGCTGCGTAGTGCCGGCCTCTGGATATTTTGAGTGGTCAAAAGAGAATAAAACTCCGTTTTATATTCACCCGCCTGATGGGATGCTCGGCTTTGCCGGCATCTACTGGTGGTGGCGAGATCCCAGCAAGCCTCAAACTGACCCCACTAGATGGCTTCTCACCTGCAGCATCTTGACTAAAGACTCCGCTCCAGAGATCTCCGAAATCCATGATCGCAATCCCGTGATGCTAACCCCAGACGCGCTCGCAGCCTGGATGGCACCGGATTTTGAGACTTCTCCAGAATTATTAGTTGCACTTGCGAGGGAGTCTGACTCTTTGGCTAGTGAACTGGAATACTTTGAGGTTTCCAAGTCGGTGGGCAGTGTTTCCAACAACTCTCCAGAACTAATTTTGCCAATCTAACCAATCGTTTTGAAAATGTCGGCGTTGCAACCTAAACTCTAATTATTCGAACATTTGTTCGATAATTTGGGAGCGGGAAATGCAACTTGAACTGGTTACCGGCGTGCTGCTGGACCTTGATGGCGCCCCGGTTTGTTTCAGCTGGCGCGAGAAGTCATACACGGTCTGCTCTAGGCCGGTGCGCTGGTACTCCCGAAGACTCTGGTGGCAGGAAGCTGCTGCGGCCCCCAAGGGCGTTGGAGCAGAGCTCGTGGAAATAGAAATGTGGCGCTTGTGGGCGGTAAGCGAAACGGATCGGGTCTTCTTCGAGCTCACTCACAAGATGCCCGAGGACCAATGGGAGATAGCTAGAGGAAGCTAGGTGTCCTTCACTCACCTCAATATCAGCTCCGCCTATTCCGCCCACTACGGAGTGAGTCGCCCAGAAATAATGGTTGCAGGCGCAAGTGCGATGGGTTTTGAGGCTCTCGCCATTACCGATCGAGATGGTCTCTACGGGGCCGTGAAGCACATTGGTGCCTGCATCAAATCTGGCATCTACCCAATTGTTGGAGTGAACCTAGAGGTTCACTCCAAGCTCTCGAGCCTTGGCAGAGTTGTCGTTTTAGCCCATGGCCATGACCAGGGAGCTGGCTGGGCTGCGATCTGCAGAGTGGTCTCTAAGGCCTGGCAAAAACCCGGTCGCAACAGGCAGGTTGCGATAAACATCGAAGATTTGGCAGCAATCACCCAGTCCACCGCAGCCAATTGCACAATACTGCTGGGTCCAGAATCCAGCCTGGGAAAAACGGTGCTTGTGAACCCGGTGGCCGCAAGTGAGATCCTGAGAACCTGGACAGATCTTTTTGGCCTGCAGGGCTCCCTTGCTGTTGAGCTCGTGAATCAGCTCACCGAGCCCGGCAGCATTGGTTCCGAAGAGCACGCCAGAGCAATGCATCAAATAGCCAAGGCGAACAACCTGCCGGCGGTTTTGACCAATGCGGTTCGCTACCTGAATCCCGATGACGCGCTAACCGCGGACGTATTGGATTCGGCAAGACACTTAGAGCCACTGGGGGTGTTTTTGCCGCAGCCAAATGCTCAAGCCTGGCTAAAGCCCGATAGCCAAATGGCTCAGCTGGCACTGGAAATAACCGAGAGCTCAAAGGACTCATTGGAGCTGATATCAAACACTCAGGCACTAGCCAGGCGCTGCTATCTGGAGCCGGTCTCTGATTGCGGCTGGGGTCAGCCAAAGACTCCCGAACAAAGTGCACTTGGAATAACCGAAAACCCCTTTGAGGTGCTGTGGCAAAAAGCTCACTCAGCGATTGATTGGCGCTACCCAAACGCCAAGGCCTCTTTGTTGGCTCAGGTTCAGCACCGGCTCTCAAAAGAGTTGATAGCGATAAATCAGCTCGGGTTCGCCACCTACTTC
>DATBNK010000053.1:0-27401 GCA_036554355.1 Aquiluna sp. | reverse complement strand
CCACTCAGCGTATGCAAAGCCCTCTTCGCCAGCCATGCCGAGCTCTGAGGTGTAGGAACCGTCAGGGTTCTGCACGAATACTGGAGCACCAAATGAGGTCTGGAAGTAGTACATGTGGTACGAGTCAAGGTCATCTGGGTTCCTCTGAACCTGGAAGCCGATCTCGACTAGCTCGTCAAAGCTTGCTGGCTGCTCTGGCACCAATTCGCTGTTGCAAACCAGGGCGATGTTCTCAACGCCAAATGGCAGACCATACAGCGCGTTGTCATAGGAGAACGCAGCAAGGGCGTTTGAGCGGAAGTCGGACAGAGCAGCACCCAGCTCAACCGGTGCGATTACACCAGCTGAAACGAGCTGGCCCGTCCAGTCGTGAGCACCGACCAACATGTCTGGTCCCTCACCGGTTGGAATTGCGGTAGCCGCCTCGTCGCGGATGGATCCGAATTCCTTAATTACAAGCTCGACTGCGATGCCGGTGTCGGCCTCAAACTGGGCAGCAACGCCCTCTAGTGAACGTGCAGCGTTGTCGTCAACCCAAACAACTAGGGTTTCGATCGCTGGAGACTGCTCGGCTGGCGCCTCGGCTGTCTCGGTGGCAGTTGCAGTTGCGGTTGGCTCTGCCTCTTCGGCAGGGGCAGCACAACCGGATAGAACAAGCGCTGATGCCGCGGCAATTGAGCCGAGGGCAAACAGGCTGCGCTTAGTTGATTTCAATGGAGCACCTTTCAGTGTCTGAATAGTGGTTTATAACCTGCAATAGGCAAGCTGTACAAGTTCACGCCGTATTCATTTCGTGGTCAAACTTGTAAACGTTTACATAAATAACGACTTTGTAACAACGGGGCAAAACCACCCTCTAACCCCTCGAATCCGTAAACGTTTACAGCCTTTTCCAACATGCTCAAAGTGGCAATTTAAACCAAGAAACTTGGATCTAGGCATGCCACAAGATTTGTTGATAATCCGCCCGTAAGCTTTCAGCCATGTCCGAAACTCTCCAACAAACTAGCGCTGGCCGTGAATGGTGGCGCTCCGCAGTCATTTACCAGATCTACCCCCGCTCGTTTGCCGATGGCAATGGCGATGGCATGGGAGATATCCCAGGCATCATCTCGAGATTGGACTCGCTTCAAGAGCTGGGAATCGACGCCATCTGGTGCTCCCCGTTTTTCACCTCTCCCCAGAACGACGCCGGCTACGACGTCTCCGACTACAGGGACATTGACCCGCTTTTTGGAAACCTCAGCGACTTCGACAACCTCGTCGCCGAGGCCAAAAATCGCGGCATCAGGATCATCGTTGACTTAGTTCCGAACCACTCCTCCTCCGAGCACGCCTGGTTCCAGGCCGCGCTGAAAGCGGCCCCTGGATCGCCTGAGCGCGAGCGCTATATGTTCCGTGACGGCAAGGGCGAGAACGGTGAACTGCCTCCAAACAACTGGGGTTCGGTGTTTGGTGGACCGGCATGGACCAGGGTCGATGACGGCCAGTGGTATTTGCACCTTTTTGACTCCACCCAGCCAGATTTCAACTGGGAAAACGAAGAGGTTCGTGAAGAGTTCAAGTCGATTCTTAGGTTCTGGCTAGACCGCGGAGCTGCCGGGTTCCGCATTGACGTGGCTCACGCCCTGATCAAAGAAGCGGGGCTTCCAGACCTTGCCGAGCAGCTCACCACCATGAGTGGTGAGGATGCCGACAAACCAAAAGACCGGGTCAGCCCGCACCCGTTTTGGGGCCAGGAGGGTGTCCACGAGATCATTCGCGAGTGGAGAGAGGTCTTGGACGAATACGAGGACCGTGCGATGTGTGCAGAGGCATGGATCATGCCGCTGAGCCGAATGGCCAAGTGGACCAGGCCCGATGAGTACCACCAGGCATTCAACTTTGGCTACCTTGAAACCCCCTGGGACAAAGAGCGTTTGCAAGCAGTAATTGATGATTCACTGAGGGAATTCGGTGCGGTTGGAGCACCGAGCACCTGGGTGCTTTCTAACCACGACGTTATCCGGCATGCCACTCGCATGGCCTATGACAAGATCCCCAAGCAGGGCGATGGCATCGGGCCCGACTACGAGCAGCCGAACATTGAACGTGGTCTCAGGCGAGCACGGGCCGCCACCGCATTCATGTTGGGGCTGCCAGGTGGTGCATACATCTACCAGGGTGAGGAGCTAGGCCTTCCAGAGCACACCACTCTTGAAGGTGAATACCGCCAAGACCCAACATATTTCAGAACCCAAGGAAAGCGCGTTGGCCGCGATGGTTGCCGCGTCCCAATTCCTTGGGAGAAAGAGGCACCGGCCTTTGGTTTCAATGAAACCGGTCAGAGCTGGCTGCCACAACCAGAGACCTACGCAAGCTATGCAAGAGACCAGCAGGTAGGCATCGAGGGTTCCACCCTCGAGCTCTACAAAAAGATGCTCAAGCTTAGAAAGAAGTACGAGCTTGGCCACGGCGATTTCTCCTGGCACAAAGACTCCTTGGGTGAGCACTCACTTGGCTATGTGAATTCGGGGGTTTTGGTGCTTGCAAACTTCACCGGATCAAACATCCAGATTCCGCAAGGAGAGATCTTGCTTAGCTCCCAGAACGATCTTTCTTCAGGTGAGCTCACGCAAGACCAGGTGGTTTGGGTAAAGCTCTAGATGCCCCTTCACGAATCAACCCCGGGCTCTGAGTGGTGGCGCTCTGGCGTCATTTACCAGATCTACCCGCGCTCATTCGCCGACCATGGCGGCGATGGCATTGGAGATCTGAAGGGCATCACCAATCGGCTCCCCAAGCTCAAAGAGCTTGGGATAGACGCTATTTGGCTGAGCCCCTTTTACACCTCACCCCAAAAGGACGCCGGCTATGACGTCAGCAACTACCGCGACGTTGACCCGCTGTTTGGAGATCTGAACGACTTCGATCAGATGCTTGAAAAAGCCCACGAACTTGGCCTCAGGGTCATGATTGACCTAGTTCCCAACCACTCCTCGGACCAACACGAGTGGTTCCAAAGAGCACTTAGTGCGCCGGTCAACTCCCCAGAGCGCTCCTACTATCACTTCAAAGATGGCCGGGGAGAAAACGGAGAGTTGCCACCGAATAATTGGCAGTCAATGTTTGGAGGTCCTGCCTGGACCAGAGTCGAAGACGGCCAGTGGTATTGCCACCTGTTTGATTCCTCGCAACCAGATTTGAACTGGGAAAACCCAATTGTCCGATCCGAGTTTGAAGACATCTTGAGGTTCTGGTTAGACCGCGGAGTTGATGGCTTCAGGGTCGACCAACCCCACGCAATGGCTAAAGAGGTTGGTCTTCCAGACCACCCCTACGTCGAAGAGGCAGGCGCGGGTTTCATCGAGGGCCGAGAGTCTCCGCCGATGTGGTTTCAGGATTCTGTGCACGAGATATTCAGATCTTGGAGAAAGATCCTGGATAGCTATCCGGGAGAACGGGCGATGTGTGGCGAGGCATATGTTTTGCCGCTTAGCTTCATGGCGCTTTGGGTTAGACCAGACGAATTCCACCAGACCTTTAACTTCAGGTTCTTAGACGCGGGCTGGGAGCAAGAGAAACTGATCTCCGCAATCAACGAATCTTTTGAAGCCTTTGATTCGGTAGGAGCGCCCAGCACCTGGGTGCTGAACAATCACGATGTGATTCGCCACGCCTCTAGATTCGGTGGCGACTATGGCAGAGCAACGGCATCCGATGGAATTGGACCGGACAACCCTCAGCCCGATGCCCTTTTGGGCATCACCCTCGCCAGAGCTTCAACACTCTTCATGCTGGGTCTTCCAGGAGCAAGCTATCTCTATCAAGGAGAGGAGCTCGGTCTCCCCGAGCACACCAACTTGGAACCAGAGTTTCGCCAAGACCCAACTTTTTACAGAACCAACGGTGAGCGAGTTGGGAGAGATGGCTGCCGGGTGCCACTGCCATGGGAGGCAAATAGCCCAAGCCTGGGCTTTGGGCCAAGCGGGGCTAGCTGGCTGCCCCAGCCAGCTAGCTATCGAGAACTCGCAAGAGACCTGCAGGAACAAGATGCCTTCTCAACTCTCAACCTCTACAAGCGTGCGCTGGATTTTCGGAAAGAGCTAAAACTGGGTGAGGGTTCTTTTGATTGGGTTAGCCATGGCGATCTCTTGAGCTATCAAAACCAGGGCGTGATTGTGGTTCACAACTTTGGTGAGGACGCAGCCATCCCTAACGGAGAAGTTCTTATTTCCTCGGACTCTGATCAGGGTGAAACCCTGAAATCAAACCAAACCGTTTGGCTCAGGGTTTAGTCGGCGAACTCTTTTCTTGGCCACCAGAACTTAGCCCCGAGCTTGAATGCCATTGCCGGCACGATCACGGTTCTCACCAGCAAGGTGTCCAAAAGCACACCGATACAGACAATGGTTCCAACCTGGGCTAGGGCAATAAGTGGCAGAACTCCCAGGACCGCAAACACCGCGGCCAGCAAGATACCTGCCGAGGTAATAACGCCACCAGTAGCACCAAGTGCCTTGCGCATGCCCTCTCTTGTCCCCAGGGTCCTCGCCTCTTCTTGAGCACGCGTTACCAGAAAGATCGAGTAGTCAACACCGAGAGCCACCAAGAACAAAAACGCCAAGATGAACACCGTCAAATCAAGGGCTGGGAAACCAAAGATGTTCTGGAAGACCAACCAGCTTGCACCAACCGCAGAGAAGAACGACCCTACAACCGCCAAGAGCAAAAGGATCGGCGTCAGTAGCGAGCGAAGCAGCAGGATCAGAATCAAGAACACCGAGATCAAAATCAATGGCACCAACAGCAACTGATCCCGGTTTGTCGCGTCTTGCGCATCAAGGGTTGTCGCATCTTGACCACCAACCAGTGCCAGGGTTCCCTCAGGCAGCTCATCAAGTGCCTGTCGCATCTGACGAATAACCTCAAGAGCTGCCTGAGACTCTGGGTCGGCATTCAAGATGACATCAACCTGAGTGATCTCATCGTTGGTTGCACCAACTCGAACCTCATCAACTCCGTTGACTCTCTCCAAGATTGCAGTTGCCGCACTTACCGCTCCGGCGTCAACGATTACCTGGGTTGGAGTTGCCGCTCCCGCGGAGAAGGCCTCGGCCAAGACCTCTTGACCTGCAACCGCTTCGGGCTTCTCAATAAAGATCTCCGTTGCACTCAATCCGGTCTTGACTCCAAGACCTCCGGTTGCCAAGACTGCCAACAGCGCAACACCGGCACCGGCAATAGTTACCGGACGCTTAGAAACTGCCCGGCCCAGCTTGGTCCAAATGCTCTTTTCAAATGGGTTCTTGCCGCCAACTTTTGGCACCAGCGGCCAGAAGATACCCCTTGGGAAGACCACGAGTGCTGATGGCAAAACCAAAAGCCCGGCAACCATTGCAACCACGATTCCAACCGCGGACATCAAACCTAGAACTTGGCGGCCCTCAATCTCGGCCAACAAAAGCAAAGCAAGGGCAACGGCAACCGTAGAACCTGAAGCCAGGATCGCAGGTCCCGCTCCGCGAATGGCAATTCGCATTGCCTCGCGGCGGTCCTCATGAGATAGCAGCTCCTCGCGATAGCGCGATATCAATAACAGGGCATAGTTGGTCCCCGCACCAAACACCAGCACAGACAAAATTCCCACCACCGAGGCATCCGGCACAAAGCCCAGCAGGCTCGCCACCTGCCTGGCAAGGATTCCTGCCATACCGTCGGCAACGCCGACCACCAAAAGCGGCACAATCCACAAAACCGGTGAGCGGTAGGTGACCAAAAGCAAAAGGGCGACGACAGAAGCGGTTACCGCCAAAAGGCTGATGTCAGCACCTTCAAAAATTGAACCGACGTCCTTGATGAATGCCTCCGGTCCGGTGACATAAACATCCAGGCCAGCTGGCATGCCTTGCGGAGCTAGCTCGCGCATTGTGTCAACGCGCAGGGTGGTGAGATCAAAATCATCTGTTTGATCAAGCGGCACGGAGATCAGTGCTGTGGTGCCATCCTCGCTGATGGCGGCGGGAGGAACGAACTTCTCACCCATCACCTCAAGGTTTGTAAACTCTAAAAACTTTTCGTTCGCGCCACCTGAGAGCATCTGAGTCTGGGGGTCAAACTCACCCTGAATCCAGCTGAGTTGAGCCTCGGTGAGGTCAGTATCTGAAGCGTAAACAATGAACGCTGCGGAGCCATCGTTTTGCGGCAGCTCCTCTTGCAATAGCTGGACCTGAACCGATTCGGCGCTGTCTGGCAATCCGGTTCCCGGAGTGGTGTTCTCCGAGGGTGCGTTCAAAGGACCAAATGCCAAGATTGCAAAGATCAATGCAATCAGCATTGTTGTGGGGGCTGTCTTTTTGCCGGTTTGGAACCTCAGCAAAGCGTTCATTGTGTTTCTTCTTCCGTCTTACATCAAAACAAAACAAGAAACTTACTAAATGGAGTCCCAGAAACGTTAGAGAAATTTTGGCCGGGGGGTTTCAAAAACCACTCAAAAGGCCCACACTGGAGCATGGACAAAACACCAAAAGCAGCAGAGGCATCCCCTGAGGTGGTTGAAGCTCAGCCATCAATGATCCCAACCAGGGTTGTGGACACCGTCGAAGACGCCTTTCACGTAGTCCTGACAATTCTCTTGTTTGCCGTCGCACTGGGTGCGGTGATTTTCACGGTTGAGAGACTTCTAACAACAGCACCGTTCTACCCAAACGGCATGCTGCAGGCCATCAATGACATTCTGTTCGTGGTCATCATCTTGGAGATTGCCCGAACCGTGATCGCCAGGTTCAACACCGGCTTTTACCAACTAAGTAGATTTTTAGTGATTGGTGTTATCGCGTCGGTCCGACACATTTTGTCAGTTGGTTCTTCCTTGACTCTTTCGATTGGCAAGACCCCGGAGGCCTTCGAGCGCGGCATCATCGAACTGTTGGTCAATGGCGGCATAGTCATCGCCCTGGTGTTGGCAATCTTTATGGTTCGAGTCTCAGAGAAGGCTCCTGAGAATGCTGCGCGCCCGAGAACTCGGGCCGCTAAATCCAAATAGCACTGGCAAAAAGAGAACCCCGCCAGCTAGCTAGAAGCTATTTGCTGGCGGGGATTCCCGATGTGGCTAGTGAGGGATTCGAACCCCCGAAGGCTGAGCCGGCTGATTTACAGTCAGATCCCTTTGGCCGCTTGGGTAACTAGCCATTGTGCTGATAGGCACCTCGGAAACAATACCCGATATTGGCTCCCAGCTGTAGCGAGAAGGACTGTAAAGCTTTACAGTTTTAACCAAATGATAGGAATCGTCGAAGTTGCCGAGCGCGCTGGGGTCTCCACCGCAACCGTATCCAGAGCCCTAAACGGCAAGGCTCACGTTTCCGCCAGAGCTCGAGAAAAAGTCCTAAAGGCGGCCTCGGAGCTTGGTTATGTTGCCTCCTCCTCTGCCTACACCCTCGCGACCGGCAGGTCCAAAAACATCGGTGTGGTGCTGCCATTTATCAACACCTGGTTCTTCTCGGCGGTGCTGGAGGGCATCGTCAACGCGCTGGTCGCTAGAGGCTATGACGTCACCCTCTACAACCTCTCCGGTGGTGCCTCGCATCGCAAGCGGGTCTTCGAGGACCTGGTCTTGCGCAAGCGCGTGGATGGGGTGCTCACGGTAGCCCTCAAGCTCTCCGAGCAGGAGCTGAGAAACCTCACCGATCTGGAAAAGCCAATCGTTGGCATCGGTGGACCAATCCCCGGCGCCAGGTCACTGACCATTGACGATGAGGGTGCTGGTCGACTTGCGACCCAGCACCTAATCTCCCTTGGTCACACCGAGATCGGAATGATCTCGGGGACCCCCGCTACCGAAATGGACTTCCACCAGCCCTACTTGCGAAAAACCGGGTACCACGAAGCGCTACTGGATGCGAACCTAGATTTCCACCCGCAGTGGATGGCCGAGGCAGACTTCACGATTGCCGGCGGCTATCACGCTGCCAAGCAGATGCTTGGCGACCCAAGAAGCGCACCGACCGCAATCTTTTGCGCCTCAGATGAGATGGGCTTTGGCGCTATTCAAGCTGCCCGGGACCTCGGTTATCGGGTGCCGCAAGACATCAGCGTCATCGGCATGGATGGCCACCCCATGGGCATGTTCTATGGCCTTTCATCGATTGACCAGTCCACCTCCGAGCAGGGAGCTAAGGGTGCCAACATGCTGATGGATATCCTGGGGTCGGATGACGAGAAACAACTAAAGAACTTCGAACAGCTCAACATCTGGCCAATCGATTTGATCGTGCGCTCCTCAACAGCAAGACGCAGCGCTAACTAGACTTTCTCCATGGCAGATTCATCATTTGACGTAGTAAGCAAGGTAGACCACCAAGAGGCGGATAACGCCCTGAACCAGGCAGCCAAAGAAGTTGAGCAGCGCTATGACTTCAAGGGAACCGGAGCCTCCATTGAATGGAGCGGTGAGGCCATTGTGATCAAGGCCAACTCCGAGGAGCGAGCCAAGGCGGTGCTCGATGTCTTCCAAACCAAACTCATCAAGCGTGGGATTTCACTCAAGGCGCTCGATTCCTCCGAGCCTCAGCCCTCGGGCAAAGAGGTAAGAATCAACTGCAACCTCAAAGACGGCATCGATCAAGAGCACGCCAAGAAGATCACCAAGCTGATTCGCGACCAGGGACCAAAGTCAATCAAGGCTCAGATCCAGGGCGACGAGCTCCGGGTTAGTTCAAAGAGCCGCGATGACCTGCAGGATGTCATCGCTTTGCTAAAGGGAGCCGACCTAGAGGTTGCGCTGCAGTTTACGAACTACCGCTAACCCATCGCCAGATAGCCAGTGCCGTTTCCAGTAATGGAGAACAGCCCTGTATCACTAACAAAGGCAGCTTGACCCCTGGAGAGTTTCAGATACTCATCCTTTGATGTCGAAATCTCGATCTCGCCAGCGGTGCAAACCGCAATCATTGACCCCTCAAGCTTGAGATCAATCAGCATGTTCGATGCTGTTGGTTCGACCCTAAAGACACTGAAGTCATCGACAGCGGCTGGGTAGTGCAAAAGCCCATTAGCGATCGGCTTGGTCTTGACCCGATAGTTCTCGGCGGTTGAAAAGTCCAAGACCTGCATCAGCTCTGAGACATCGATTCGCTTACTGGTTAGACCGCCCCTAAGCACATTGTCACTCGATGCCATCACCTCAAGAGCTAGGCCCTTGAGATAGGCGTGGATAGAGCCAGCTGGCAAGAACAGTGCCTGGCCTTCGGCCAGGCTCTGATGCCTGAGCAAGACGCTGCCGATCATTAGTCCAACATCACCCGGGAAGTGGTCAGCAAGCTTTTGATACAGCTGCACCCTCGAGCGTGACAGCGAGGTGATGTTATTTCCAAGCTCTGCCGCGAGGTTGTTCTCGAAGGCAAACTCGACTGCGGCTTTGGTGCCACCGAGATCGAAGGCTTCCAACCATGGCAAGAAAATGCTGCTTGCGATAGCAAGGGCTGCGAGGTCAGAGCGAATCTCCGTATCATCCCGAAAACCGCACAGAACCTCAAACTCGGTGATTGCGATGACCATCTCGGGTTTGTGGTTGGCATCTGAGTAGCTTGGATTGCCAAGCCCGAACTGCTCTCTTGCTCGGGTCTTGGATGGGTGAGCCTGAATCGATAGCGGTTTGGCAGCTGCCAAGAGCTTCACCAAAAAGCTCAGGTTTGGGGCGATGTCGCTGAGTCTGTCTGCGCTGCCATTGATTGTGGCAGGGGCGGTCGGGTGGGAACCAAACCAGACCTCGGCTGCAGGTTCTCCCTCAACACCTAAGGCGGCAAAGTCCTGAATCAGGTGCGTAGAACCCCAGGCATAGGGCATGGGCTGATTGCCGATCAACAAAAGCGTCACGGGCTAAGACTACCTATCACCCTCTGGTGGGACGATGATCGAGATTGGTCCGGTTGGTGGCGCAGCAGATTCCAGCTCACTGCGGCGAGCACGAGATGCAAACAACCCTGCAATTAGCCCCGCACCAATGGCGAGTGAGATCGGGAAGAAAAATGCCAGCGATAGCCCAACCTCCTCGGTGAGCGCTCCCATCATGGTCTTGGCACCAATTGAGACCATCGAGTTAAACAAGCTCAGGCGAGATACTGCCCACGCTGTTGATACCCCGGGGACGTGACCGGCGGCCGAGAAGAATGCTGGTGACACCGAGGACAAGCCAAAGCCTGCAACCCCCCAGAGTAAAGAAGCGGTTGTTAGCCCAAGAAGCGGAGAGGCATCGGTAATGATCGGGGCAAAAATAGCAGTCAGTGCCAAGGCCAGAGCTGCCATGAAGGAACCGCGCGAAGCGATTAGCTGTGGGTGATAGTGCTCCGCCATTCGGGTCATGGAGAGTCGTCCGGCGATCATTCCAACCATGAAGGTCGCAAACGGCACCGACCGAAGCGCGACATCTGCATTGAGAATGTCCCTGGCAAACACCGCCGCCCAGTCAATGATCGCGACCTCGGGATAGATGCCGCAGAACAGACCAAATGCCAACAGCCAGAGCTGCGATGGCATTTGGTAGAAGCGGCGCTTGACCACACCGGCCTTCTCCTCTTGATGACCGTCCTCATCGGGACTCATCAGCCAGCGCAAACTGAATTCAAAAATAATCAGGGTGAGAACGGCCACCAAAACCAAAAAGACTTCGAGTGGTAAAAACACGGTGGCCAGACCACCGGTCAAGGCCGCCACAACAGCTCCGATAGACCAGCCAGCATGCATCCGGCCAATGATGTTCTTGCTGATCTTCTTTTGCAAAAGCACGGCGTGAGAGTTCACGCTCACTCCCAGAAGGGACATGCAGAAATTGAAAGCCATGTTGAAAAAGAACCACAGCGCCGGGTCTGTAGTCAGACCCAGCGAAACCAGCGCGATCATGCCGCCATAGTTGGCAAAGCGAATGATAGGTCTTGACCCAAACCGCGTCATAAGCCTGGATGCAAAAAACAAAGGGGTGATTGAGCCGATGACACCGAGGCCGATGATGGTGCCCCAGGTTGCAAACGATACGTCTAACCGTGCAATGTATTCAGGAACCCAAGCCACCGATGACAGGGCAGCATGCCCCATAAAAATAAAGGTGAGGAGCATTGCAATCTGTGCTTTGCGTAGCCTTTGGCGCGGCAAGGGTTGCAATTACTCTCCTTTTGAAACTTGGAGCATTTCTGCTCTATCAAATAGCTTTAGTCGTTCTCTGCCAAGAGCCTGGCCAAGGTTTTTCTCCGCACCATCGATGTTCAACCAGTTATCCCACTGGATAAACTCAACGCCACGCGCACTCAGAGTCTCAAGGATTGCATGCTCGGAGGGCTTAGTTGGTTGCCACCAAGAATCCCGGTTTGCAATCACGTGTGAAATGGTCTCGATTGCATCGGCTTTGGTGTGGCCAATCAGGCCAACAGGGCCACGCTTAATCCAACCGGTGCAGTAGATCCCGGGGATTTGACTGCCCTGATCATCCAAGACCCGACCCTCATCGTTTTTGATCACGCCGTATTTTGGATCAAAGGGAATCTCATCAAGCGGCGACCCGAAATAGCCAACCGCTCGGTAGACAGCCTGCACGGGATAGTCAACAGTTTCACCAGTCAAGGTGACATTGCCGGTGCCATCGAGTTTGGTCTTCTCGACCCGGAAGCCCACAACCTTGCCATCTTCACCAAGGATCTCCTTTGGTGAGGCAAAGAAGTGCAGGTGCAACCTGCGCTCCTGGGCTTCTTGCGGATTCTCCCGCAGATCCTCCAAGGTCTTCACCATCACTCGAATCTGGTTGTTTGAGTCAATTGCGTTTTGAGAGCCCTCGTCATATTGGAAATCCTCGTCATAGACGATTGCCTGAACCCCTGCAACGTGCAGGGCTTCGCGCAGCTCCAACGGAGAAAACTTAACCTGAGCAGGTCCTCGGCGACCAAAGACATGTACGTCGGTTACCGGAGATTCCTTGAGACCTTGAAAAACGTGATCGGGGATATCTGTTGTTAGCAAATCCTCGGGCAACTTGATCAGCATGCGAGCGACATCGAGTGCGACGTTGCCATTGCCAATAACCGCAATCTCTTTGGCATTTAGTGGCCACTGAGTTGGGAAATCGGGGTGAGCGTCATACCAGTTCACAAAATCGGCTGCGCCATAGCTGCCGTCCAGATCGGCACCTGGAATGTTCAAAGAGGCATCCGCAATTGCACCGGTGGCGAAGATGACCGCGTTGTAGTGCTCTTTGAGGTCCGCGAGCGTGATGTCCTTGCCATAGGTGACGTTTCCAAAAAAGCGAATGTCGCCGCGGTCTAGCACCTCATGCAGGGCCTTGATGATGCCCTTGATTCTTGGGTGATCTGGAGCTACGCCGTAGCGCACGAGGCCATAGGGAGCAGGGAGTAAGTCAAATAGGTCAATCGATACGTCGAAGTCTCTCTCGGCCTTTAAGATCAAATCCGATGCGTAGATACCGGCCGGACCAGCACCAATAACGGCCAAACGAAGCTTTGACATTTTCTCTTTCTAAAAACTAACCCTTGCGCTCAACAACTGCGCGGGCAAAGGCTACCAGAGCGTTTTTCACGCCACCTTCTGGAAGTGGTGAAATTGCCTCGATTGCCCGCTCGGCCCACTCAAGTGTCTGAGCCTGTGCAATCTCCATGGCTGGGTGATTGCGCAGTCGATCCAAGATCTCGGGGAGTTGTTCGCTATTGATCCCCGAAGCGATATCGCTTGCTAGCGCCTTGCTCTCAGTATCGTCAAAGCCACTGAGCAATAAAACCGGCAGGGTTGGCACGCCCGCTAGCAAATCGGTGCCGGACACCTTGCCGGAGTCTTGAGTCTTTGAGCGAATGTCAATTAGATCATCGGCCAACTGGAATGCAATCCCGATTCGCTCGCCAAATTGCTGTAGCGGCTCTTGGTATTTCTCATCTGCTCCCGAGAGCATGGCACCCAATCTTGCGGAGAGTGCAATGAGCGAACCGGTCTTGTCTCTTAGGACATCAAGGTAGTGCTGCAGCGGATCCTCACCCTGATTCGGACCAAGGGTTTCATGCAGTTGACCAAGCACCAACTGCTCGAAGACTCGCGCTTGCAGACCTAAAGCCCGCTCCCCCAGGCCAGAGACGATGTTGGAAGCTCTGGCAAAGAGCAGGTCTCCGGTCAAGATAGCAACGTTATTACCCCAAACCATTTGTGCGGCATCGACCCCACGCCTGGCCTTGGCCTGGTCCATTACATCATCGTGATACAGGGTTGCCAGGTGGGTGATCTCCATCACCACCGCTGCGTCTAACACGTCCTCCGAGTCAGGGTCACCAAGATGTGAGGTCAGCAAAACCAGAACCGGACGCATTCTTTTGCCACCGGCTCTCGAGAGGTGAGAGGACATTTTGTCAATTAGCGGTTCGGCGTGAGAGGTGGCCTCTTGAATCCTGGCCTCGACATCGCCCATGCGACTCTCTAGGTCGCTGAGCAGCGCTTTGTCCCTGACTTGGCTGAACTGCCTAGGAAGCTGGATTTTCAATTGGCCTTCACCCCTTCGTGCAGGGCAACAACGCCAAAGGTCAAACCCTTCCAAGAACTTTTCGAAAAACCAGCATCCTCGATATCTTTTTTAAGCTCTTCTTGCTTGGGCCAGGCCATGATCGACTCAGACAGGTAGTCATAGGCAGCCGGGTTCTTGCTCATCAGCTTGGAAATCTTGGGCAGGATATTCTTTAGATAAAAGCGATACAAAACCCCAAGCGGTCCTGGAACGTGACTGAATTCACAAATCACCAAGCGTCCCGATGGCTTTAGCACTCGCAAAAACTCCTTGAGCGCAACTTTGCGATCAGAGACATTCCGAAGACCAAAGCTCATGGTGACAACATCGAATTCGTTGTCCGAAAAAGGAAGCTTCATGGCATCGGCAAAAACAAACTCGAGTTCGGGATAGCGTTTTTTGCCCTCTTCGAGCATCCCCTTAGAAAAATCAGCCGCCACTATCTTGACCCCTGGAACCATCAGCGCCATTGATGAGGTGCCGGTGCCGGCTGCAATGTCCAGGATCTTTTGCCCGGCTTGAGGTCTAACAGCCCGCTTTAGGCGAAAGCGCCAGTAGTGAGATTGCCCAAAGGACAAAAGATCATTGGTTTTGTCATAGGCGTGAGCAACCTCATCAAACATCGCAGAGACTTCTGCGGGGGTTTTATTGAGGTCAGCTTTGGTCACTTGCCAAGTCTAATCGCGACCATCTAGTCCTGCTTGTCCACCCTGGTGAGGGTGTAGATGACCAGCCCGACCGAGCCGAGCATAAGGGCCACCACCAGCGGGGTGGTAGCACTAACAAAGAGATCCGCGGGAGTTTTGTCCGTCACGACGATGCTGTCCAGATTCAAAGGTTCACTAACAATCTCAAATGAACCCTCCTCCAGCATTGCTGGAGGTATTACCTGCTGCAGGTGAGAGTCGTCATCCAATTCGATATCTGTTGAGGCCAGGGTCGCTGCGGGTGCGCCAAGAACCAGCAGCGCACCGGCTGCCAGCTGAATCGCGCCTGAGAGCAACTTTCTCCTAACCTAGACTTCTAAAGAATAAGCAGAAATTTCTAAGCTGGCTCAGAAGTTGCCTTATTCACGGCGAACTAAGAGCAAAGGGACTCATGCCACTAAAGATCAACGTGCGCAGTGTTGCCGTGCCAAATGAGCTAGATCTGAGCGCAAGCTCGGTATTCATGCGCCAAGGTCAGCTGATCATCGCTCATGGCGAGGTGCTAAGAATCGAGGCCTTCGGAGAAAACCGGATTGCTGAACTATCTGCGAAGTGGAAAGAGCTAATTGCCAGTTCAGAGATAGCTGACCAGGTTGGGCTTCCCGGATCGGGAGTAATCGCACTGACCTCAATAAGCTTCTCCGCAAACTCCGCGGCCCCCTCCGTGCTTTATGTGCCAAAGACCACCCTCGTAATCAAAGAGGGCATCGCTTTTGAAATCACCGCCGAGAATGATTCAATCGATGCGGTTCAGACCAAAAAGCCAAGTGGGGTCTTCCTGCCCGGAGACCTCAGCGCTTCTCGTTTCAAGGATCTTGTTGAGCAATCGGTTTCCATCATCTCCAAGACCGAGCTCGACAAGGTGGTGCTGAGTCGAGATTTGGTAATGCCAATAAGCCAGCGGCCAGATCTCTCCGAGGCCGTTCAGAAACTCCACGATCGCTACCCGCATTGCTGGACCTATGCCATTGCTGATGTCTTTGGGGCATCTCCCGAGCTCCTTCTCAGAGCGGAGTCCGGCGAGGTCTCCGCTCGAGTGCTGGCCGGCACGGCCGGCCGCGGAACCGATCCCGATGTTGACAGAGCAATTGCCGAGGGTCTTGCACACAGCCACAAAAACCGTCACGAGCACGACTACGCCGCCAAGTCAATGGTTGAGCGATTGGAGCCATTTTGTGAGGTGGTGGAGGCAGATAGCGAACCGTTCTCGCTTGCACTTCCTGACCTTTGGCACCTCGCAACAGATGTCAGGGGCAAACTCAAGACCGGTGTAACGCTGCTGGATGTGATTGCCGAACTCCACCCGACCGCCGCTGTTGCCGGCACCCCAAGGCTTATGGCCCAAGAGCTAATCGCCGAGCTGGAACCATATGACCGCGCCGGCTATGCCGGCCCGGTGGGCTGGCTGAGCTCCGATGGCAGTGGAGAGCTGGCGATTGCCCTCAGGGGCGGGGTAATAGAAAAAGACCAGATCAGAGCGTTTGCAGGTTGTGGCATTGTCGAGGAGTCCGACCCGCAGGCAGAGCTCGATGAGACTGATCTCAAATTCCGTGCGGTTCGGCACGCATTTAGCTAGAGCTGGTAATCAATAACCACTTTGCCGCTGAGCTCCATGGCGCTGGCCAACTCGCTGGAACTTGACGCCTTGGCATACTGCCAGCCAAACCCGGTGACGATTGCCTCTAGGTTGAGCTGTTGCGGGGTGGTGAAAAGCTTTTCAAACCACTGAGCACTTAGGTGCTCACGCATCTCCAAACGATCAAAGATATGACCGCCGTTGTCGTTACCCACAATCAACTGGATATCAAGATCGCCTAGCCCGGTTAGGTTCAGCCCAGAGATCTCATGCATGAAGGTCAAATCACCCATCAGTGCCCTGACGCTCACACCACTCTGAGCGATACCAATCGCGGTTGACACCGTGCCATCAATTCCAGAGAGTCCGCGACTTGAATAAACGTTGATGCCCCTCGCGCTCACCGAACCCTCGGCGACTCGAATCAGATCAGATGCGCCAAACACCAATGCCTGGTTTTCAACGCTGTCCCAAACCTGAGAAACAAACTCAGCTCTTTCATCCATGGCGGTTTCTTGCCGCCAAGATTCAATCCAGGAGCTATTTGCCCTGCCGACCGCAACCAGCTCATCAACGATCATCGTGGCATGTTGAAATGGGTTGAAGCTTTCGAACCTAGATCTGACGACATAGAGCTCTGCTGCCTTGATTGTCTTCATCACCGAGCGGCTCAGACTCGGTTTTCCGAAAACCACAACCTTTTTCACGCTGTCGGAGAGTTTGGTCTTGAGTAGTTCCGGATAGTTAGTGATGACCTGCGGGCCATAGCGAGCATTCGAGGATGGCTCTGCAAAAAGCGGCAGGTTCGCAATCAATGCAAACTCTTGAGCCTTGGCGCCAGCCCCCGCCCCGGCAATCACGACCGTGCTCTCATCAATATCCAGCTTGGCGGATTGCACCGGGCGTGAGTAGTTCTTTGGAGTTAGCTTCACGGTTTCTAAAAGCTCGGCAGCATTTGGAGAGCCGGAACTTAATGGTTCATCGAACTGCAGATTTAGCTGAACTGGTTGAATGCGTTCAGAACCAAACATTAGATCCATCGCGCTGGTGACAATCTCTTTTGCATCGGGAACTGAGTCCAAAGTTGGCGCTGGAACATCGATGCAAGAAGCGCTTGGCCCAAAGATGTCATTTTGGTTGGTGGTCTGATTCGCACCCAATCCCCGAAGCCTTGCTGGCCTATCGGCGCTTAGGACCATGAGCGGGATGCCAGCGTGGTGGGCCTCAATTACTGCAGGGTGCAAATTGGCAACGGCAGAGCCGCTGGTGGTGATGATCGCACTCGGGCTGCCGTCAGCCATTGCCCTGCCCAGTGCGGTGAAGCCCAGTGAGCGCTCATCGAGCCGCACCGTTACTGAGATTTTGCCGGCATCGGCCAGTTGGCTGGCGGCAATGGCTAGCGCTTGCGAGCGAGCACCGGGGGCTAGGTAAAAGTTTGTAATGCCCGCCTTTACAAGATTGGCGAGAAGCGCTGCGGCAAATTGTTGTGAGGGGTTACTCACTTCTCGCCGTCTTTTTTGTCATCCTTATCGCCCTCGTCATCCGAGGCGCCCCTGTCTTTTGTGTCTTTGGGTTCCTCGGGTTCGTCCTGCTTGAGCTTCTTAGAGATATCGCGAAGGAAGTTTGGGTCATCGTCTGGAGCAATTACCTTGCCCTTACCGCCAAGGCCGCCTGGCGCTCTACCCAGTGGTCGACCGACCATGAGATACAAAAGCCCACCGAAGAATGGCACCACTGCACAAAGTGTGACCCAGAGCCATTTCGGCAGAAGCCTGACCTCTGGTTTATTTGCACTAGCTGCAAAGACGGTGGTGAAGACCGCCCAAACTACTAAAAACGCAATGGTTGCTACTGCCACTCTTGTCATAACTCCACCCTAGTTCGTCTGCGGTTTGTAGACTTCAATCATGAAAAATCCTTGGCTCAGCTATTCCCTGATCCGCCTCGGACTGTTTTTCGGATTGTTTCTCTTACTTGTCGGTCTTAGCTTCAACCCTTTCTTCGCCGCAATTATTGCGGCGTCGGTCTCTTTTGCAATTTCTCTAGTTTTCCTCGACCGACAGCGCAAAGCCATGAGCGAGGTGGTCTCTGAGAAGCTGGCGAGAAACAAGCAGGGTAGCTATGACGATCTCGAGAGCGATCTGGAAAACGAGATTTTAGATTCAGAGCCCAAAGTTGACGACGTGAATCCCGAAGCCAATAAGGACTCCAAAGCCTAGGCCTGCAAAACTCGTCAGCTTCAAAGCGGTAATCAGCTCCTTGGCGCTCCTGCCATCCAAAACAATCAGGGTTGCGGGCAACACCAATAGAAGATTCAACAGCCCCAACAAAGTTGCCGGGTAGAAAAGAATCAGCATTAGATTCAGTAGCACGGGCAACCAGATCATCAGGATAAAGACTCGGCTCGCAACCTTTTTGCCCATCAGAACGGCCAAGGTCATCTTGCCGGATTTCTTATCGGTATCGATGTCGCGAATGTTATTGACCATCAACACCGCAGAAGCGTACAGGCCGTAGCCACCGCCAACCAGGACCGCCAGCGGGTCAACCAATCCGGTTTGAATGAAGTTGGTTCCAACCGTTGCAACCAAACCAAAAAACACAAACACCGCTAGCTCACCAAAGCCTGCGTAGCCGTAGGGGTTTTTACCCCCGGTGTAGAACCAGGCGGCCACTATTGCCAAAAGGCCAACCAAGATCAAGACCCAGTAACCGGTGATCAGCACCACACCCAGACCCGCGAGCGCCGCTAAGCCAAAAAAGCCAAAGGCGGCAAGCTTCACACTCTCGGGCTTTTTAGACCCTGAGCCGGTTAGCCGCAGTGGGCCAACCCGGTTCTTATCGGTTCCCCGAATCCCATCCGAGTAGTCATTGGCGTAGTTCACGCCAATCTGCAGCGCAAGTGCTACCACCAGCGCCAAAAGGCTCAGAGCCAGATCAAACCGATCCAGTGACGATGCGGTTCCCGCCCCGAGTGCGATTGGCGCTATAGCCAGCGGCAGGGTTCTGAGCCTGGCGCCCTCTATCCACAAACTAAGCGATGACATCAGAGAAAACCCTAACCCTCTAACAGTGCTCTGGCAGCCACCAGGTCCGGCTTGCCAGATGGCAAGCGGGGAATGCGCTCAACTCGCATTACCTGCTTAGGCTTTGCCGCCAGCGAGATGCTCTGGGCAAGTGGGCTAAAACTAACCTCCGGTTCACCTGAGTAGATAACCCCAACCGATTCACCAAGCTCGCTGGCAAGCGAGATTGCAATCACCTCGTCAACTCCCGGTAACTCCAGGGCCCTGGCCTCAAAGTGATCCAGGGAGAGCTTCAGGCCCCCAGAGATAATGACCCTGTCTGCTCGCCCGAGCACCTCCAGCACTCCGTTTTGGAGCTGACCGAGGTCATTGCTGAGAAAGCTCTCCCCTAGGCCATTGGCTAGCACCTTGCCAGAAATCTGAATTCGAGAATCAACTATCTCGATGTTGACACCCTCTAGAGGAACCCCGTCATAAACGCAGCCCCCTGCAGTCTCACTCATGCCATAGGAGAGCACGACATTGATGCCCTTGGCACGAAGTGCCAAGACATCAGAGAGGTTGGGAGCCTGGCCACCAACCAAGATGGCATCGAATTTCCTGAGCATCGAAAACACAAAGGCATCCTGCTCCGCCGCTTGGGCAAGCTTTGCCAACTGAGCCGGGACTAAAGAGGTGTAGCGGCGCTCGCCCTCCATCAAAGAGGCACCGCGAACAAAAGCCTCGACCGTGAATGGCAACAGCGTGTTCATAAGAATCGGTTGAGTGTCTGCGACCACTGAGCGAAAAAGGACATTGGCCCCTGCAATGAAGTTCACCGGCAGTGCCAATAGCCACTGCCCGTGACCTCCGAGTCTTTTAGCCGATGCCTCGGCGCTCGCCACAAGCGCAGCTCTGGAGAGCTCGATGCGTTTTGGCTTGCCGGTTGAACCCGAGGATTCAACGATTAGCGCCGTGTTGTCATCCACCTCACTAGGCAGACCTTCGACCACCGGCTTGATGCCATTTACCTCCGGTGTGGAGATGAACCCGGCCACAGAGCCCTCATGAATCTCAACCATGAGCTGCAGTGCACCAAAGACGTCATTGGCAGGAACGATCTTGAGTTGCATCAGAAGTGCCAGGGGAAATCTGACCAGTCTGGTTTGCGTTTTTCTAAAAAGGCATCCTTACCCTCTTTGGCCTCTTTGCTTCCATAGGCCAGGCGGGTTGCTTCTCCCGCAAAGAGCTGCTGGCCAACTAGGCCGTCATCAACCATGTTCATGGCGTATTTCAGCATGCGAATGGCGGTTGGTGATTTACCAAGAATCTCCTTGGCATATTCAATGCCCGCTGTCTCTAATTCGTTGTGGGGAACAACCTTGTTCACAACACCTAGCTCATAGGCTCGATCTGCCGAATACTCCTGACCCAGGAAGAAGATCTCGCGAGCAAACTTTTGTCCCACCTGCTTTGCCAGATATGCAGAGCCGTAACCGGCATCAAAAGAACCGACATCGGCATCGGTTTGTTTGAACCTGGCATGTTCTTTTGATGCAATCGAGAGATCACACACCACGTTCAATGAGTGTCCGCCGCCGGCAGCCCAGCCGGAAACCAAAGCGATTACCACCTTTGGCATAAACCTAATTAGCCGCTGCACCTCAAGGATGTGAAGTCTTGCAGAGGAGTCGTCTCCGTATTCATAGCCCGCTTCACCGCGCACTCGCTGGTCACCACCTGAGCAAAAGGCCCAGCCGCCATCTTTGTCACTTGGACCATTGCCGGTTAGTAGCACCACGCCAACATTGGTTTGCATGCGAGCATGATCCAGCGCTCTGTAGAGCTCATCTACTGTTTGGGGCCGAAACGCATTTCTAACCTCTGGGCGCGAGAAGCCGACTCGAACAACGCCCAGTTCGTTGTGGGCGTGATAGCTGATGTCCTGAAGGTCTGTAAAACCTTCGACCTCGCTCCACAACGATTCGTCAAATAGCTCAGAAACTTGATTTGGCATGCACCTAGACTAATCGGGTGAGCGGCCTCGAAATAGCGGATATCCGGGTATTGGATCTCCCGCTGACAACTTCATTTAGAGGTCTGACAACCCGTGAGCTGGTTGTCTTCAAAGGTTCAAAGCGCTGGGCAGAGTTCTCGGCTTTTGTCGAATACGACGACCAAGAGGCAGCCAACTGGCTAAAAGCCGCCTTGAGCTTTGCCAACGATGACCTGCCTGAGATCAAGCGGGAGTGGATCCCGGTCAATGCCACCTTGCCGGCTGTTCCACTACCCGAGGTCGATTCGGTGCTCGGGAGCTTCCCGGGTTTTCGAACAGTGAAAATAAAGGTGAGCGAAAACCCCGGTTCGAAAGAACAAGACCTTGCTCGCATCAGGCACGTGTTTGAGAACTACCCCGGCACCAAGATAAGGCTCGACGCCAATGGCGCTCTGAGGGTGAATGAAGCGATAGAGATTATTGAAGAACTCGGCGAAATCAAGCTGCAGTACTTCGAGCAGCCGGTTAGGACCATCGGCGAGCTGAGCCAGCTGCGCGAAGAGATTGCTAGGCGAGGTCTTAAGACAAAGATCGCGGCTGATGAGTCAATTAGAAAAGTTAGCGATCCGCTCCGGGTTGCCAAAGAGCAAGCCGCCGACATTGCGGTTTTGAAGGTTCAGCCGCTGGGCGGCATTGCCAGCGCAGCTGCAATCGCCAAACAAAGCGGCCTCGAGGTTGTTGTGAGCTCCGCTTTAGAGAGCTCGTTGGGGATCGTCCAGGGGCTCTATCTTGCGGCAAGCCTGGATAGCCTCGACTACGACTGCGGTCTTTGGACTCAGAACCTCTTAGCCGATGACATTGTTGCTGAACCCCTAGAGGTCTTAGATGCCAGCATCAAGGTTTCAGTTCCCGAGATTGATCTAGACAAGCTAGAGCGCTATCGAGTCACTGACGATCGCGAGAAGTTCTGGCTCGAGCGCATAGAGCGCTGCCGCAAACTTCTAGAGGCCTGAGTAAACGTGGAGGCCTTTGAAGAAAAGGTTCACGATCGTGAAGTTGAAAATCACCGATAAGAACGCAATGAGTCCAAGCCAGGCGGCTCTCTTACCACTCCAGCCTCTGGTTGCCATGGCGTGCAGGTAACCGGCGTAGAGCACCCAGATGATGAAGGTCCAAACCTCTTTGGTGTCCCAGCCCCAGTAGCGGTGCCAGGCACGCTCTGCCCAGATCGCACCTGCAATCAAAGTGAAGCTCCAAAGCACAAAACCAACCACGTTGAACCGATAGGCCAGCCTCTCGAGCTGCTCAAGAGTCGGGAAGACGTTCATCAGCCGCTTGGCAAGATTGCCCGCCTTGACCAAGTAGGCGATGTGGAGACCGGCTGCGATTGAGAAAAAGCCGGTGGCCAAAACCGCCACCACCACGTGGATAACCAGCCAGTAGCTCTGCAGCGCGGGCATCAGGGTCTTGACCTCGACATAGAACAGTGACACCGATGCAAACAAGATCACCAGAGCAAAGCCCGAGATGAAGGTTGCAATGAACTTGAGGTCCTTGATGCTCATGGCGGTTAGGTAAATCAAGAGCATTAAGAATGCCGTGGAGATGGCGAACTCATACATATTTGCCCACGGCACTCGGCCAGCTGCAATACCGCGCAGCACAACACCGGTTCCCAAAATGATGGTTGCGACCCAGAGCAGAATGAAACCGACCCGTTCACCCTTGGTGATCACCTTGGTAGCGCCCTCGGTTTTCACCAATTGGGCAAGCTCGAAGGAAAATACCATCAGGGCTAGGGCCAAAAACCCCATCGACGCTGAAACAAAAAGCAGCGACAGTTGGGATAGTGGCTCATTTAGAACAGGCGTCATTTAGCTATCTCATTCTCGATACGTGTCTTGACTGTCAAAAGGAAGTCGTCCAGTTTTGCATCATCACCGCGAGCCAGTGCGGCAAGCTCTATTGTTCCATCTTCTAATTGCCTGACCCAAACCCGTCGTCTTGGGATCAGTAGCGATGCCATGAGTGCAAACAGGGCCAGCATCGAAAACGCTAGGACCCAGATGCCACCGGGGTTGTAGGCAATGTCAAGGGAAGCAAATCTCAGTAGTCCATCAAAGCTCACCGAACCGAGGTTGTCCGGCAGTTGAACCACATCACCGACCTCCAAAAGCAGTGGCGGGTTGGGCCCATCCCTACCTGCCACCAACTCCATCTCGGTGGTGTCAAGCGCATAGACGTTTCTTGGAATGCCATCGTCTAAACCAAGATCACCGGTGTAGACATTCATGGTCATCAGCGGGATAAACGGATCTGGGTAGATCGAGGTGTAAGCACCCGATTCCAACTGCTCGGCTGTTGGGTAGAAAAAGGCGATAATGCCGACCTGCTCAGGTAGCGCATCAGGTGCTTTGATAACACCCAGCGAGGTCATGTTGCCATCCTGAGGCAAGAAGATGGTTGGTCCTGAATAAGAGATGTTGCCTTGCCCATCACGCAGGGTTATCACCGGTGCAAAACCATTACCGGTCAAAAAGATATTGGCTCCTGGGACCGGTGCCGGGTGATTCACCCTGACCTCAACCGCTTCGTCGACCCCATCTACGGTTTGGGTGATTGAGGCAATGAAGTCAATTGGGGTGCCTCTATTGGCAAGGTTTTGCAGGTCATAGACAACCTCAAAGTCATCCAGGCGGAACTTGAAGGGCTCTAAAACCTCCTCATCAAAAAAGACTCCGGGGTTGAAGGCGTCGTAGCTGGCGAGGTTGTTTACAAACACCTCGCCCTCAACCAACACTCGCTGGCCCGAGTAGCTGTAGCCACCACCAAGACCAACTGCGATTAGCACTCCGATGAGGGCGTAGTGGAAGACCAGATTGCCGGTCTCTTTGATGTAGCCGCGCTCAGCGCTCACCGAGTTGCCCTGCACCTCGGTGCGGAAACCCAACTTCTTCAGGATCTGGTTACTGGATTCAATGACCGAGCTATCGCTTTTGATTTCGGTGTAAGCGGGCATGCGCTTGAGGTTTTTCGGGGTCTGCACTGGCTTTGCCAGCATTGCCTCCCAGTGCACCTTGGTCCTTGGCACCACGCAGCCAACCAGTGAGATGAACAAAAGAATGTAGATGGCGGAGAACCAAACCGAGGTGTAGACATCAAAGAGCTGCAGTGAGTCCAGCACTTGAGCTAGCTCAGGCTGCTCGCTGTAGTAGAGCCTGACGCCATTGGGGTCAGCGCTGCGCTGCGGGTAGACAGAACCGGGGACCGCAGCCAACGCCAAGAACAGCAGCAAAAACAGCGCGGTTCGCATTGAGGTCAGCTGACGCCAGACCCAGCGCGGCCAGAACAATAACTTAGAGAATGACTGTGTAGCCACCGATCACCACCTGAAGCCATGAGTTGAACGCATTCCACAATCCCGTCATCAGCAAGATTCCAATCAGAACCAACAATCCCCCGCCAATCAGGTTGAAGGTGCGAAGGTGCTTTTTGACAAACTCCACCGACTTGGTCGCCCATGAGAAGCCAGCGGCGATCGCAATGAACGGCAGGCCCATTCCGAGCGAATACACGGTTGCCAGAACGCCACCTCGAAGCGGGTCTGAGCTATCGGAGGCCAAAACCAAAACCGCCGAGAGAGTCGGACCAATACACGGAGTCCAACCAAAGGCAAACACCACACCCAAAAGCGGTGCTCCTGCCAGCCCGACCTTGGGGCTGAAAGGAAGCTTGATTGTGCGCTGCATAAAGCCAAACTGACCAATTAGCGCAAGCCCAAACAAGACCACCAGAGCACCCAACACCAACTGAACCCAGGTGTTATTTGCCATAAACAGCAATCCAGCCGTGCCAGCGAGAACCCCGAGTGAAACAAACACAGCTGTGAAGCCAAGGACAAAGAGCACCGAACCAGCAATCACTCTGGTCTTAGTCGCGGCAGTTCCCGAGACGTAACCCAGATAGCCCGGCACCAGTGGCAAAACACACGGAGAAATAAACGTCACGATGCCCGCCAGAATCGCAATGGGTATGGCAATCAACATCGATCCGGAAAGGATCAGCTCTCCGGGGTTCATTCGGCCAAGACCGTTTCAATCAACGTCCTGAGAATGCCTGGGTCGATTCGACCCAGGATTCGAGAGGCAACCTTGCCCTCTTTGTCAATCACGAGTGTGGTCGGGACTGCTGAGGGAGAAACAACGCCGGTGAATGCCAGCGATACGGTCCCGGATTGCGCATCCATCACAGATGGGAACTCAATGCCAAAGTTTCTGTCAAAGGCCAACGCGGTCGCAGCAGAGTCTCTAACATTCACGCCAACAAACTCAACACCCTGCGGGTTGTATTCGCGGTAGAGATCAGCAAGATCTGGAGCTTCTGCGCGGCATGGTGCGCAGGCTGCATACCACCAGTTCATCACCGTGACCTTGCCCTCAAGGGCCTCGCTGTCTAAACCAAAACCACTCTCTGTGATGCCGCTCCAAGGCTCAAAGCCAGGGCGCTGGTCATCAGCAAACTCGGTTACCGTGCCATCTCCTGCGATGTAGTTCTTGTTGTCACCAGCTCGATACTGCTCGGCCAAAGGGTCCTGGGTCGTGCAGCCGACCAAGCTCAGGGCAGTTGACGCAACCAGCAAGATGACCAGGGTGAGGCTCAGGGTGCGAACCGTCTTTTTGCTAAACATCTAGACCGCTCCCCCGTCAATAGCATTAGCCGCGAGGTTCAGCCCGGGCTCTAGGTAGCCGACCTCTTTCAACTTGCCGTCAATGACCTCGAAAGAGGTGATCGAGGAGAGCGAACAGCGCCTGGCTCTGGGGTCATGAGGAAGCTTCAAACCAGCGCTTGAGCGATAGAGCATCCAGATTGGAAGCTGGTGAGAGACAATCACTACATCGCCAGATTCAGTTGCGGACCATGCCTCCAGTGCAGCTTGCTGCATCCGATCAGCTATCTCGACGAACGGCTCCCCCCAGCTTGGCTTGGAGGGGCTATAGAGGCTCAAGGCAATTGATGGCCTTTTCAAGATTGCGCTCGCGCCAACCTTGAGGCCCTTGAACTTGTTCCAGGGTTCTATGACCCTTGGCTCAATGCCAATTTCCAACCCAAACTGCTTCGCTATGGGAGCTGCTGATTGCTGGGTTCTAAGTAGCGGGGAGGCAAGCAGTTTGCCAATCTCCCTACCTTGCGAAGCTAGCTCCTTGGCGGCTGCCTCGGCCATTTGGTGGCCGGTCTCGCTGAGCTCAAAGCCATCCAGGCGCTCATAGAGCACTCCCTGGGGATTGAACACCTCTCCATGGCGCACGAGGTGAAGGCGTGAGGCGGGCATACATAGAAGTTTACCTTCGCTAAACTTGCCTAATTGCCCCACTCAGCACACTCTCAGAGGATTTCAAATATGCAAGACCGCAAGCTCATCAGCCAACTGGCCCAAGGCCAGGACGGTCCAGTCTCAATTGGCGGCTGGGTGGAAACCTTGCGAGACCAAAAGCGAATTCAGTTCATCATCATTCGCGATGAATCAGGTTCGGTTCAGGTCACCTACCCCCGCCCTGCAGACGAGGATGCTCTTGCAGATCAGGTGAGTGCTCTGACCAACGGCAGCTTCGTAGAAATTCACGGCAACCTCAAGCACGATGAGCGAGTAAAGCTCGGCGGCATCGAGATCCTGCTAACCGACCTCAAAGTGATCTCCGAATCCTTGCCAGACAGCCCAATTGCCGAGGACACCTCCATCGACAAAAGACTGGACTGGAGATTCTTAGACTTCAGGCGCCCCGAGCTAAACCTGATGATGCGGGTGCAGACAACTATCGAACAGACCTGGCGTGAACACTGGTTGGCAAACGACTTCGTTGAGATCCACTCCCCCAAGCTGATGGCTTCGCCATCAGAATCTCACGCCGAGCTATTCAAGCTGGAGTACTTCGAGACCCACGCTTACCTTGCCCAGTCACCTCAGTTCTACAAGCAAATGGCAATGGCCGCGGGTCTTGGCAGAGTTTTTGAGATTGGTCCGGTTTTCCGTGCCGACCCATCCTTCACCTCAAGACACGCAACCGAGTTCGTCTCGGTTGATATGGAGATGAGCTTTATTGACTCTCACGAAGATGTCATGACATTCCAGGAGCAGCTGATGGTCAAGGCCATCCAGGCGGTCAAGGACAAGCACGGCGAAGAAATTGAGAAGCTCTATGGCTTTGAGATCAAGGTTCCGCAGACCCCATTCCCAAGAATTCCACTTGCCGAGGCGCATGAAATTGTTGAAGCCCGCGGCTACAAGGTCCCCCGTCAAGATGGTGACCTAGACCCTGAGGGTGAGCGCCAGATCGCAGCCCACGTCGAGGAGGAATTTGGCCACGAGTTTGTGTTCTTGACCGACTACCCCAAGAACATTCGCCCCTTCTACCACATGAGACACGAGGGCAACGATGCTCTAACCAAGAGCTACGACTTGATCTGGAAGGGCACCGAGATCACCACCGGTGCTCAGCGTGAGCACCGGATTGATGTCTTGGACTCCCAGGCTAGAGACAAGGGCCTAGACCCAGAGAGCCTTGGCTTCTACATGGACTTCTTCCGCTACGGAGCC
>DATBNK010000047.1:0-3128 GCA_036554355.1 Aquiluna sp. | reverse complement strand
CCGTGTGGCAGCGAGACGGTGCCACGGATCATCTGGTCGGCTTTTCTTGGGTCGACACCGAGCTTCAAAGCAACCTCAATTGTTGAGTTGGTCTTCTTGCCTGCGGTTTCGATTGCTAGGGCTGCCGCTTCTGCGGTGGTGTAGAGCTTGCCCTCTTTGATCTTTGCTTTGGCCTCTTCATAGGCCTTTGAGCGCTTTGCCATTTCTGCTATTCCTTATCTATTGGTCACAGTCCGTGGTTTTGTGGGGAAGCGTTTCCCCTCCCACTTACTACTTTGTTTTTTATTACTGCTCGACGGTGATGCCCATGGAGCGGGCGGTGCCGGCGATGATTTTTGAAGCTGCCTCGATGTCGTTGGCATTTAGGTCTGCCATCTTCGCCTCGGCGATCTTGCTGACCTGCTCCTTGGTGAGCTTTGCAACCTTCACGGTGTGAGGGGTGCCTGAGCCCTTCTGGACTCCGGCTGCCTTCTTGATTAGCTCGGCAGCTGGTGGAGTCTTCAGAATGAAGGTAAAGCTACGGTCTTCGTAGACGGTGATCTCCACTGGCACAACATTGCCGCGCTGGTCAGCGGTGGCGTTGTTGTAGGCGGTGCAGAACTCCATGATGTTCACACCGTGCTGACCTAGCGCAGGTCCGATAGGAGGAGCTGGGTTAGCAGCGCCTGCCTGGATCTGAAGCTTAATCAGTCCGGTGACTTTCTTTGAGGGTGCCATTTTCTTTTCTTTCTTTAGTTCAGCGGGCCGACCTGGTCAAAGGACAGCTCCACTGGAGTCTCGCGTTCGAATAGTGATACCAGCACGGTGACCTTGCCAGATTCTGGCTTGATCTCCGAGATTGTTCCTGGAAGACCTGCGAAGGAACCGTCCTTGATCAGGATGGACTCGCCGACCTTGAAGTCGATGTTCACAGGGATGGACTTGCTCTTTGCCTTACCGCCCTGAGGAGCTGCAGCCTTAGCACTCTTAACCTCTTCGGATTCCTCAGGGGTGAATAGTGGCTTGAGCATCTCGAATGCCTCGTTTGGGCGAAGCGGGGTTGGGTGCTGGGAGTTGCCAACAAAGCCGGTGACGGCTGGGGTGTGGCGAACAAGTGACCAGCTGTCCTCGTTCATCTCCATGCGAACCAAAACATATCCGGGGATTCTCACCTTGGAGACAAGCTTGCGCTGACCGTTCTTGATCTCAATGGACTCTTCCATTGGGACCTCGATCTGCAGGATGTCATCGCCACCGGCAAGTGCCTGGGCGCGAGTCTCAATGTTCTGCTTCACGCGACGCTCGTAGCCGGCGTAGGAGTGGATTACGTACCACTTGCCTGGCTGCTCACGCAGCTCCATGCGGAACTTACGGTAGGGGTCTTCTTCCTCAGCCTCGGCAGCTGGTGCCTCTTGAGCTTCGACCTCGTGAACGGCTTCGGTCTCGGCAGCTACTGGAACCTCTGCCTCGTCCTCGGAGCCGTCAACGTCTTCGTCGCCAAGCTGCTCGGCAACCTCATCGGCGTTCTCTAGCTCTGCTGCCTCAGCGGCTAGGGTCTGCTGCGCCTCCGCTGCCTGCTCTTCTTCCTTGAGAGCGGCGGGCTGAGCCTCGCCCTTCTCTTGGCTTACATCACTGAATATTTCTGACACAAATTCCTCTTTATCCTGCAAACACGAAGGTCACGACGTTTAGGAACACCCAGTCCAAGAAGGAGATGATGACCATGATCACGGCAACGAAGCCGAGTACGACACCGGTGGACTTGATGAGCTCCTGGCGGGTTGGCTTGGTGACCTTGCCTAGTTCGGCAAGCACCTGGCGCACGAATAGCGAAACCCGCTGGATTGGGTTTTTGATATTGGCGGAGTCGGCTTTCGCTTTCTCAACCAAATCCTCCGAGGGTTTCTCGTTTTCTTCAGCCACTTCTAACCTTCTTTCACTGCGCAGGGCGGACAGGACTCGAACCTGCAACTTTCGGTTTTGGAGACCGATGCTCTACCAATTGAACTACCGCCCTAAAGTTGCCATCGCCATCAACCGGTAACTGGCACGAGGCTTGGTTTCAGGTGCCACCTAGAGAAGACACACTTCTAGATTGAATCTATTTAGTGAGTTTTCGCCAGATTAGTTTTCGGCAGATGTCAACTTTGAAGAGTTTAGGGGGTAATTTCCTTATTCGCAATGCCCAAGATTGCCAATCAAGAGAGACTTGAACCCCAGTATTCTTGCACCATGTCGCAATCCAGAATCTCCAGCCGCATCGCCGCCATCGCAGAGAGTGCAACCCTGAAGGTTGACTCCAAGGCAAAAGCCCTTATTGCACAAGGTAGGCCAGTCATTTCCTACGCCGCCGGAGAGCCAGATTTCCCAACCCCGCAGCACATCGTTGAGGCTGCCGAGAAGGCCGTGGTTGACCCCAAAAACCACCGCTACACCATGGCCGTGGGTCTTCCCGAGATGCGCGAAGCCATCGTAGAGAAGACCAGGCAGGACTCCGGCACTGAGGTCAAGGCATCGCAGGTGATCGTTACCAATGGTGGCAAGCAGGCGGTCTACCAGTCCTTCGCAGTCATCATTGACCAGGGCGATGAGGTCTTGGTTCCAGCTCCCTATTGGACCACCTACCCAGAGGCCATCAAGCTTGCCGGCGGCAAGCAGGTTGATGTCTTTGCAGGCAGCGACCAGGGCTACAAAGTAACCGTTGACCAGCTCGAGGCGCACTACACCGATAAGACCAAGGCGCTGCTGCTGTGCTCACCCTCGAACCCAACCGGTGCGGTGTATTCCAAAGAGGAAATCACCGCTATTGGCAACTGGGTTGCCTCCAAAGAAAACCTCTGGGTCATCACTGACGAGATCTACCAAAACCTGGTCTATGACGGGCTCAAGGCCTACTCAATCACCGAGCTAGTTCCTGAGATTCAAGACCGAACCATCATGGTCAACGGAGTTGCCAAGAGCTATGCGATGACCGGTTGGCGACTGGGCTGGATGATTGCCCCGGATGACGCTGCCAAGGCAGCTGCCAACCTGCAATCACACCTAACTTCAAACGTCTCCAACATCTCCCAGCGGGCAGCGATTGCAGCGATAACCGGTGACCAGGAGCCCGTAAAGAAGATGCTCGAAGCCTTTGATCGTAGGCGCAA
>DATBNK010000032.1:0-4559 GCA_036554355.1 Aquiluna sp. | reverse complement strand
GCCAAGATGATTCACCTGGCCCCCTACACCACCAGCTCGATTGTCTCCAAGTCAATCGCTCGCGGTGGCGGCAGGACCTCCTACCGGGGTGAGATCAGGGTGAACCCAGGTGCCCACCACAGCGCCAACACCGTGAGGTGTGACGCTTTGTTGGTTGACACCATCTCTCGATCTGACACCTATCCGGTCAATGACATCCGGGAAGACGATGTCTCGATGGGTCACGAGGCCACCGTGTCCCAGATCTCCGCCGAGCAGTTGTTCTACCTGCAGTCTCGCGGGATGGAAGAGGACGAGGCAATGGCGATGATTGTTCGCGGCTTTATTGAGCCGATCGCCAAAGAACTACCAATGGAATACGCACTCGAGCTGAACAAGCTAATCGAGATGCAGATGGAAGGAGCTGTGGGCTAGTAATGGCGCAGCACGGTATTGAGGCACACTCCCACACAGGCGTGCCGATTCAAACAAGAAACGAGCGCCCACGCTCAGCTTCAGTCTCTGATTTTCCAGAGGTATCAAAACTCCAGGAGATCTGGCGCTACATTCCCCAGGACCTCATTCGCGGTCTAGACCAAGAGGTCATGGGTGAGGTTGGCCCAGAGGCAATTGATCTCAAGCTGGCAGCTGGTGTCACCAGCCGCTGGGTCGATTCAACTGACGCTCTGATTGGATCCGCTGGACTGCCAGAGGATCGCATATCAGCGGCTGCCTGGACCAACGCCTCAAAGACCATGGTCATCGAGATCCCAAAGAACACCGAGATCGATGGTCCGAGTTTCATCGAGGTCAATCCAAAGTCTCACGAGGCAAAAGCGCTTCACATTGTTTTGGTCATTGGCGCCAACTCGCAGGCAACCGTGGTCCTAGACCACGTTGGCGATGGCGTGCTTGGCGAGAACGTTGAACTGGTTTTGGAGGATGGAGCCAAGCTGGACTTCATCACCATTGCGCAGTGGAACAAGGGTTCTAGCAACATTTCAAGTCAGTTCGCCAAGATCGGCAAGGACGCAGAGTTAAAGCACGTGGTGGTATCGCTTGGGGGAGACCTCGTCAGGGTTACCCCGGCTAGCTACCTGTCTTCACCCGGCGGTAAAACCAACATGTATGGCGTTTACCTGGCAGACACCGGCAACTACTTTGAGCACAGACCATACGTTGACCACATCGCACCCAACTGCGTCTCCGATGTCGCTTACAAGGGCGCGCTGCAGGGTAAGGGAGCTCACACCGTTTGGGTTGGTGACGTTTTGATTCGCGAGAGCGCGGTTGGAACCAACTCCTACGAGCTAAACCGTAACCTTTTGTTGACCGACGGTGCTCGTGCCGACTCGGTTCCCAACCTCGAGATTGAAACCGGCAAGATCGAGGGCGCCGGCCACGCCAGCGCCTCGGGCCGCTTTGATGACCTGCAGCTTTTCTACCTGATGGCAAGAGGCATCTCAGAGCCAGAGGCGAAGCAGTTGGTGGTTCGTGGTTTCTTGAACGAGATGATTCAAAAAATTGGTGTTGCCCAAATCGAGGAAAGGCTGATTGCCGCCATCGAGCTGGAGCTTGAGAAGGTTGGGGTATAAGTGGCAATCAAGATCTGCCCATTAGAGGACCTCAAACCAGGCAAGGCAATCCGAGTCAAGGTTGGCGATCACGCAATTGCGATTGTTAGAACGCCCTCGGGAGAAGTAAAAGCCCTTGATGACAAGTGCTCACACGGTGAGATTTCTCTCAGCGAGGGCTTTGTTGACGAGGAAACTATCGAGTGCTGGGCGCACGGTGCGAAGTTTGAACTGAGCACCGGTAAGCCTCTAAGCCTCCCCGCCTACGAACCAGTGGCAACCTACGAGGTTCTGATTGAGAACGACGAAATCTACTTAGAGTACGAAGACTAAAGACTTAGGAAAAAGGAAAAGACAAATGGCAACTCTAGAAATCAAGAACCTGCACGTATCGGTAGAGACCGATCAGGGTGCAAAAGAGATCCTTAAAGGCGTTGACCTGGTAATTCGCTCCGGCGAGACCCACGCAGTCATGGGTCCAAACGGTTCAGGCAAGTCAACACTTGCCTACTCGATCGCCGGGCACCCCAAATACCAGGTCACCAAGGGTGAGATCTTGCTAGATGGTGAAGACGTTCTCGAGATGAGCGTAGACGAGCGTGCTCGTGCCGGGCTCTTCCTAGCAATGCAGTACCCAGTAGAGATTCCAGGAGTATCGGTATCTAACTTCCTCCGCACCGCCAAGACCGCGCTCAGCGGCGAGGCCCCAGCACTGCGCAAGTGGGTAGGTGACCTGAAGGTCGCAATGACGAACTTGCGAATGGACTCCGACTTCACCGAGCGCAACGTGAATGAGGGTTTCTCCGGTGGTGAGAAGAAGCGTCACGAGATTCTGCAGATGGAACTACTAAAGCCAAAGATTGCAATCTTGGATGAGACCGACTCCGGTCTTGACGTTGATGCGCTAAAGGTTGTCTCCGAAGGCGTAAACCGCGCCAAGGACAGCACCGACCTGGGTGTATTGATGATCACCCACTACACCCGAATCTTGAAATACATCAAGCCCGACCACGTTCACGTGTTTGTAAACGGACAGATCGCGGAGCAGGGCGGTCCAGAGCTAGCAGACAGGCTCGAGGCCGAGGGTTACGACCGCTTCCTAAAGGCACCAACAGCATGAGTGAACCAAAAGAACTAGAACCGGCTCGCTTCGATGAAATCATCGAAGCGATGAAGGACATCATTGACCCCGAGATTGGCGTCAACATAGTTGACCTAGGTCTTGTCTATGGTCTCCAGGAGTCTGAGGATGGGGCGCTGCTAATAAACATGACCCTGACCTCTGCTGGTTGCCCACTGACCGACGTTATCGAGGAGCAGACCGCCGAGGCCCTGGACGGGGTTGTGGAGGCGTTTCGAATCAATTGGATCTGGATGCCACCATGGGGTCCAGAGCTCATTACCGAAGACGGTAAAGAGATGATGCGAACCATCGGGTTCTCTATTTAGTCCTAGCGCACAAGCTTCCACGCCAGTGGCAGCAGCGCGGCAGCCGCAGCTGCCTTGACAACATCACCAATCAAAAATGGAACTACTCCAACTGCGACAGCGGTGCTCATATCCAGCCCAAGCGCCAGCATCAAGCCGGAGATACCAAAGCCGTAAATAACCACGCTTCCAAGCGCAAAGCTCAGCGCCACCTTGATCGGCGTTGAAGAAAAACCACGGCTGGCCAAATAGCCAACCAGGGCCGCTGCGGCAACAAAACCAACTATGTAGCCGGCGGTTGGGATCACTCCGGTTAGTGATTTAGCAGAGGCAAAGACCGGCAGTCCAGCGGCCCCAAGGGCAAGATACAAAGAAAGCGATAGCGCTCCGCGCTTGGCACCAAGCGCTGCGCCAACCAGCAAGACCGCAAGGGTCTGCATCGTCATCGGCACCGGCCACATCGGAAGTTGAATCTGAGCTGAGACTGCGGTTAGCGCAGCGCCGCCAAAGATAAGTGAGATGTTAGTTACAAGACTCTTGGGGAAGATTCTGTCTGCGATAACTGGGGTTGCAATGGACATTTAGCGCTCCTTAGGAAACTTTGGAAAGTCTATTGGTTCTGGTCTTCAAACTCGTTGTCCAAATCCGACAGAGTCTTCTTGCGAACTTTGGGCACTAATAGACCCTGCTCCTCTAGTCGAACTCGACGATCGTTTCGATAAGCCCAGAACAATGCGGCAAAAGCCATCAGTCCGAACAAAATCCACTGCAGCGCATAGCTGAGGTGATTGCCCTCATTCAAGGACGGCATCGGCATCGCGAGGGGAGCAGTTTGATAGCCCGGGGACTCCGAGACCATGCGGCCGTAGCGATCGGAAATAACGGTGCCGTAGGGCTCTAAAATCTCGGTTAGCTCGGCGGGGTTTATTGAGGCCAGCTGACCATCAACTGCCGGCCTTCCAAGATCGGGCTCCGGTGCCCTGAGTCTGACCACCAGCTCGTGCCTGCCCTGATTGGGAAGTGGGTTGGAGCTCAGCTCCGTGATGTTAGACCCGGCTTGAATCCAGCCGCGATCAATCATGAGTATCTCGCCGCTATCTAAAACCAAAGGCACCAGCTGAACAAAGCCCGCCTGACCAGACAGTGGTCGATTGCGAACAATAATCGCCTCAGCTGGGAGGTAGTTTCCAGAGACAACTACCGGCGTCCACTCCAGATCGGTGAGGCCGTCATCGCTGAGTTTCCAGTCCAGTGACTCATAGGCAACCGGTGTCTTGTCATAGTTTGCAATCACCTGGTCGATTCGCTCGACGATCGCATCGCGTCTCGAGAACTGCCAAGAACTTAGTAGCGAGGTCGCAATGGCAAAGAGCACGACCACGACTATCCATGGTCCCCAGCGTCTAAGGGTGCTCTGGCTCAATTTTTTTATCCTCTAGATAGAAGTTGCGGGCTCCTAAATAGTCAACCAGAAACTGCCTGTGCTCATTGCACGCAGCCCAAGTTTTTCGCCGATCAGGGGAGTGCACCTTGGGGTTACGCCAGTAAATCAGGTGCTCAGCGATCAAAGTGCAGCCG
>DATBNK010000112.1:0-1581 GCA_036554355.1 Aquiluna sp. | reverse complement strand
ACTATCCAAACTTTCTAGTAATGTTGTGATGCTCTACGGGCCTATAGCTCAGGTGGTTAGAGCGCTTCACTGATAATGAAGAGGTCGGAGGTTCAAGTCCTCCTAGGCCCACGGTGAGCACTTTCCGCCAGGGAATGCTCGCTTTGGGGACTTAGCTCAGTTGGTAGAGCACCTGCTTTGCAAGCAGGGGGTCAGGGGTTCGACCCCCCTAGTCTCCACAAAGTGAAAACCCCTCCTTCGGGAGGGGTTTTCTTTTTCTTGAAGGCCTCTGTTGGCTTTTCCTCAGAAATAAGAACATCTCATTTAGACGACTCAGCCAGGGACGAAAGTCCCTGGCTGAGTTGCTAATGCGGTTGGTTGTTATCCAAGCAATGCGGCTAGGTCGACGCTTGCTGGGACGATTACCGCGTCAATAACGTGGATAACGCCGTTAGATGCGGCGATGTCTGTCGCGGTTACGTTGGCTGTCCCATTGATGACAACACCCTCTGAGGTGTCAACCATGAAGGTTGATCCCTCAACTGTGGTTACATCACCCGTGGTTACATCAGCAGCGAAAACCTCGCCCGATACAACGTGGTAGGTCAGGATTGACTGCAAGACAGCTACGTTCTCAGGAAGAAGTAGTGCGTCTAGCAAGCCCTCTGGTAGGGCTGCGAATGCGTCATCGGTTGGAGCGAAGACGGTGAATGGTCCTTCGCCTTCAAGGGTCGTTACCAAGTCAGCTGCACCTAGAGCTGCTGCAAGGGTTGTGAAGCTTCCAGCTCCGACGGCAACTTCAACAATGTTTCCCAAAGTTTCCTCTGGGGCTGCCTCTTCGGTCTGTGTCTCCTCAGTTGGAGTTTCATCAACCTGAGCCTCTTCAGTGGTTTGTAATGATGGAGTGTTCTCTTCCGCTGGTGCACAACCGGCAAGCAATAGGGCCGCCACGGCAATTCCAGCCAGGGCAGTTAGTTTAGTTTTTTTCATTGTTCCTCTTTTTTCGTGTGTTCAGCGATAGCAGTGTGAATCTTTCACACTGGAACCCCAAGCTAACTGCTTGGTATGGGTGTGGCCTGAGTGGCCAGTGGCAATGGGCTGTGGGTCAACTAGCAAAGTGCTGAGTCAAGGAATTTTTGTAAGTGACTACAAAACTGTCCTCGGAGGACTTCGAAGCTATTCACCGCAAAACATGCGGTGAATAGCGCTACAATCACCGCAAGAAATGCGGTGATTATGAGCTGGGTCTATGAACATCCGGAGTGGCCTGCGTGGCGTTGGGATTCTGTGCGGGCTCAAAAGCTATTGGTTCGTGCTGAGCTATTGCAGGCCAGGCTTGGAGGTCGACTCGAGGCCTATGGCAATGAGCTCTTTTTTGAGGCATTGGTTGCTTCGCGCACCGAGGAGGTTGTCACATCCTTTGAAATCGAGGGCGAGGCCCTAGATAGTAGGGCGATCAAATCCTCTATTGCCAAGAGCCTGGGCGTGCTTGATTACCCAGGAGTGCCGACTACTCAATCTGAGTCACTCGCAAGGCTCCTAAGTGACATAAATGAAAACCGGAACTCCGAGTTGGGGTTAGATCGACTAAAACAATGGCTG
>DATBNK010000016.1:0-14108 GCA_036554355.1 Aquiluna sp. | reverse complement strand
TTCTTGGTCACACTGTTTGAGATCTTGGTTTCAACTTTGCAGGCCTACGTATTTACACTTCTGACCACTGTCTACATCCAGTTGGCATTGGCAGACGAACACTAAATAAACCCCCACGGAAGGAAATAAAGTGGACGCAGTAAACATCGCCGAACTAACCGGCAACATCGCAGTGGTCGGTTACGGCCTCGCTGCTATTGGTCCTGGTATTGGTGTAGGTCTGGTGGTTTCAAAAACCATCGAATCAATCGCCCGTCAGCCAGAACTAGCAGGTCGTCTACAGGTCACCATGTGGCTAGGTATCGCCTTTACTGAGGCTCTAGCACTTATTGGTCTGGCAACCCCATTCATCTTCGGATAAGCGAAAACTAAGTGATGATTACCAGGATTTTTGCAGCGACAGCACCAGAGGGTGGCGAATTGCCAAACCCACTATTGCCCGCTGACTACGACATCATCTGGTCATCGGTCATCTTCGTAATCCTGCTCACCTTCTTCTGGATCAGGGTCCTCCCTAGCTTCAAGAAGATGCTCGATGAGCGAGCTCAGGCAATCGAAGGCCGTTTGGCCGAGGCCGAGGCCGCTCAGAAGGCAGCCGAGGAGCGCACCGCGCTCGTTGAGGCTGAGCAGGCCCAGCTCCGGGCAGAGTCCTCTTCGATTCGTGAAGAGGCTCGCAGCGAGGGTGCCGCAATTTTGGCCGAGCTAAAGCAGCAGGCAGCGCAGGACGCAGAGCGTATGGTCGAGGTCACCAAGGCCTCGCTCTCCGCTGAGCGTGATGCAGCGGCCAATGCTTTGCGAGGCGAGGTTGGGGCGCTTGCGATTGAGCTGGCATCTCGAATCGTCGGTGAGAAGCTCAAGGACGATGCGGTTGCAAACCGCGTAGTCGATGAGTTCATCTCCGAGCTAGAGGGCAAGAAGGTATAACCGATGGCATCCAGCACCAGACAAGCTCGAATCGTTGCACAAGAGGCGCTTGACGCTCTTGGCAGCGTGAATTTGGCCACCGCTACCGAACTATTTGCAGCTGCTAACGCTTTGCATCTTTCAAAGCAGTTGCGTGCCGCGCTTTCGGATCCTTCCGCCGAGGCGGCAAGCAAGGAGCAGTTAGTTCACAAGGTCTTTGGGCCCAAATTCACAAAAGAGGTTGTTTCGGTGCTGGTGACGGTGGCCCAGGCCCGTTGGTCATCTCCAAGGGACATGGCTGACAGCATGGAATCACTAGGCGTCAGGGCCTTGGCCAGAGCGTCCAAGAACCTCGATGGCCTGCAGGTTGAACTCTTTGAGATTCAGCAGCTGGTGTCCGTGGACCCCGAGATTGAACTCGCACTGAGCTCAACCAGGGCAACGGCAGAGCAGAAGCAGGCCCTGGTTTCGAAGCTGTTGACTGGAAAGACATCAGAACCTGCTCTGGAGCTCGCGCTCCAGGCGGTGTTCTCCAAAACCTACAAGCGCTTTGCCGAGGTTTTGGAGCAGTATGGCTTCTGGATCGCAGAATTCGCGGGTGAGTCCGTCGCTCACATTAGAGTTGCGCGCGAGCTGAGCAAAGCTCAACTCGACCGACTAGCAAAGGCGCTGGCCAACTACTTTGGTCGGGAGCTACAGATCAACGTTGAGGTTGATCCAGAGATTATTGGTGGTGTTCACATCGCAGTAAACGGCGAGGTCTTGGACGCTACCGTGCTAACCAAACTACAGAACGCAAGATTGCAACTCGGCTGAGTTGAAACCAAATAAAGAAGCAGAGGACCAAATGTCAGAGCTAAAGATCAACTCGAATGAGATTCGGGATGCCCTGAACGACTTCGTTTCGTCTTACGAGCCCAGCTCCTCGGACAAGCAGGAAGTCGGCTACGTCATTGATGCCGCCGATGGTATTGCTCACGTCGAGGGTTTGCCATCCGCGATGGCGAACGAGCTGTTGCGATTCGCCGACGGCACCATCGGATTGGCTCTGAACCTAGACGAGCGCGAGATCGGTGTGGTTATCCTCGGGGAGTTCGCCGGCATCGAAGAGGGCATGGAGGTCTACCGCACCGGAGAGGTGCTCTCCGTACCAGTCGGCGATGCCTACATGGGCCGCGTGGTGAACCCACTTGGTGACCCAATCGATGGTCTAGGAGAGATCAAGAGCGAGGGTCGTCGCGAGCTAGAGCTTCAGGCACCTGGTGTTATGGACCGCAAGAGCGTTCACGAGCCACTGCAGACCGGTATCAAGGCGATTGACGCCATGATTCCGGTTGGTCGCGGACAGCGTCAGCTGATCATTGGTGACCGCCAGACCGGTAAGACCGCAATTGCGATTGACACCATCATCAACCAAAAAGACAACTGGGCTTCCGGTGACCCAGACAAGCAGGTTCGCTGTGTTTACGTTGCCATCGGTCAGAAGGGTTCCACCATTGCTGGTGTGAAGAGCGCCCTAGAGGAAGCCGGCGCCATGGAGTACACCACCATCGTGGCCTCTCCTGCTTCTGACTCCGCAGGTTTCAAGTACCTAGCCCCCTACACCGGTAGCGCCATTGGCCAGCACTGGATGTATGCCGGCAAGCACGTTCTGATCATCTTCGATGACCTCTCCAAGCAGGCTGAGGCTTATCGTGCGGTGTCACTGTTGCTTCGTCGTCCACCAGGACGTGAGGCTTACCCAGGTGACGTCTTCTACCTACACTCTCGTTTGCTAGAGCGTTGTGCGAAGCTGTCAGACGCCATGGGCGCCGGTTCGATGACTGGACTTCCAATCATCGAGACCAAGGCCAACGACGTTTCTGCATTCATTCCGACCAACGTGATTTCCATCACCGACGGTCAGATCTTCTTGCAGTCCGATCTGTTTAACGCGAACCAGCGCCCAGCTATTGACGTTGGTATCTCGGTGTCTCGTGTTGGTGGTGCCGCTCAGGTGAAGGGAATCAAGAAGGTTTCCGGAACCCTGAAGCTGGAGCTTGCTCAGTACCGCTCACTAGAAGCTTTTGCGATGTTCGCTTCTGACCTAGATGCCGCGAGCCGTCGCCAGCTAGAGCGCGGAGCGCGTCTAACTGAGCTACTAAAGCAGCCTCAGTTCTCGCCATATCCGGTTGAGAACCAGACTGTTTCGATCTGGGCTGGAACCACCGGCAAGCTCGATGAGGTTCCGCTGCAGGACATCTTGCGCTTTGAGCAGGAGTTCTTGGACTACCTAAGTCGCAACACCGGCATCTTGACCACAATTCGTGAGACCGAGAAGCTCGAGGATGACACCATCAACGAGCTTGAGAAATCAATCGACAAGTTCAAGAAGATGTTCCAGCTGCACACCGGTGAACCACTGGTGAAGGTTGGCAAGGAAGCTGTTGAGGCCTTGGCCGATGAGGAAATCGACCAAGAGAAGATTGTTCGTCAGAAGCGATAGTCAGGTAAGGGAAAACTAATGGGAGCGCAACTTCGGGTCTACAGGCAGAAAATTAAGTCTGCCAAGACGACCAAGAAGATCACTCGCGCAATGGAGCTGATCTCGGCATCGAGAATCCAGAAGGCTCAGCAGCGAGTGGCGGCCTCGAATCCCTATACCCGGGCTGTCACCAAGGCGGTCTCCGCCGTTGCCACCTACTCGGATGTCGATCACCCGCTAACTCGCAACGTTGAAAATCCAACTAGAACCGCGGTGGTGATCTTCACCTCGGACCGCGGTCTAGCAGGTGCTTTCTCGTCGAGCGTCCTCAAAGAAGCCGAATCGCTAATCAAGCGATTGAGCGATGAGGGCCAAGAGATTGTTTATTACCTAGTTGGTCGCAAGGCGGTTGCTAACTTCAAGTTCCGTCAGCGCAAGTTTGAAAAGGAGTGGACTGGAGGCACAGACCTGCCTCAGTTCGACACCGCGCGCGAGGTTGCGTCAGCAGTAACCGAGAAGTTCTTGCAAGATGGACCAGAGGGCGGGGTGGACCAGATCTATCTGATCGGTAACCACTTCGTTTCGATGATTCTGCAAGAACCCAGGACGGTTCGACTATTGCCACTTGAGGTAGTCGAGGAAGAGGTTGCGGAATCCGGCGACATCTTCCCGCTCTATGAGTTTGAACCAGAGGTGGAGCAGGTCTTGGACTCGCTGCTTCCGGTTTACATCGAAAACCGCATCTACAACATCATGTTGCAGTCCGCTGCAGCTGAGCACGCTGCACGCCAGAAGGCGATGAAGAGTGCGACGGACAACGCAGACAAGTTGATTCTGAACTACACCCGGTTGGCCAACGCGGCCCGCCAGGCAGAGATTACCCAGCAGATTTCGGAAATTGTGGGTGGCGCTGACGCGCTGGTCACGGCGTCCGAGGACTAAGAAAGAGAAAGCACAATGGCCGAGAGCACAAAGACAGCAACGGGTCGTATCGCACGCGTGAACGGACCGGTGGTCGACATCGAGTTCCCGCACGACTCGATCCCTGGAATCTACAACGCCCTGACCACGGAGATCGCCTTTGGTGACCAGAAGAGCACCCTCACCCTTGAGGTCGCTCAGCACCTTGGTGACGATCTGGTTCGTGCCATTGCGCTGAAGCCAACCGATGGTTTGGTTCGAGGCGGCATTGTTCACGACTCCGGTGCACCAATTTCGGTGCCGGTGGGAGATGTGACCAAGGGCAAGGTGTTCAACGTTATTGGTGAGGTCCTAAACGGCGAGCCAGGCGAGAAGCTAGAGGTTTCTGAGCGCTGGCCAATTCACCGCACCCCACCAGCTTTTGACCAGCTCGAGTCCAAGACTCAGATGTTCGAGACCGGTATCAAGGTCATCGACCTGCTAACCCCCTACGTGCAGGGTGGAAAGATCGGTCTGTTCGGTGGTGCCGGTGTTGGTAAGACCGTTTTGATCCAGGAAATGATTTACCGCGTGGCAGAAAACCACGACGGTGTGTCCGTATTCGCCGGAGTTGGTGAGCGTACCCGAGAGGGTAACGACCTCATCGAAGAAATGAAGGAGGCCGGCGTTCTCGAAAAGACCGCTCTGGTCTTCGGTCAGATGGACGAGCCACCTGGAACCCGTCTTCGCGTAGCGCTATCTGCATTGACCATGGCGGAGTACTTCCGCGATGTTCAGGGCCAGGACGTGCTTTTGTTCATCGACAACATCTTCCGCTTCACTCAGGCAGGTTCTGAGGTTTCCACGCTGCTAGGCCGCATGCCTTCAGCCGTGGGTTACCAGCCAAACTTGGCCGATGAGATGGGTATCCTGCAGGAGCGCATCACCTCGACCCGCGGTCACTCGATTACCTCACTGCAGGCTATTTACGTTCCTGCTGACGACTACACCGACCCAGCCCCGGCAACCACCTTCGCTCACCTGGATGCAACCACTGAGCTAAGCCGTGAGATTGCAGCGAAGGGTCTATACCCAGCTGTGGACCCGCTGACTTCTACCTCTCGTATCTTGAACCCTGCCTACATCTCAGAGGAGCACTACTCAACTGCGATTCGAGTGAAGGCGATTCTGCAGAAGAACAAGGAGCTGCAGGAGATCATCGCCATCTTGGGTGTTGAGGAGCTATCCGAAGAGGACAAGATCACTGTGTCGCGTGCTCGTAGGATCCAGCAGTTCCTATCGCAGAACACCTACATGGCAACCAAGTTCACCTCGGTTCCAGGTTCGACCGTGCCACTGAAGGACACCATCGAGGGCTTCTCGATGATTGCCAACGGTGACTTGGACGACATCCCTGAGCAGGCGTTCTTCAACTGCGGTGGCATTGACGATGTCATGAAGGCCGCCGACCGCATCAAGAAAGAACTTGGCTAGTGGCAAAAGACATTCAGGTAAACCTGGTTGCTGCCGACAGAGAGATCTGGTCGGGGGAGGCTTCCATGGTTGTAGCTAAGACCTCGGTTGGTGAGATTGGCCTTTTGGCCGGCCACGAGCCGATGCTGGCAATCCTGGTTCCTGGCGAAATCCGAATCACTCAGAACGATGGCCAGAAGGTCGTTGCCACGAGCGAAGAGGGCGGCTTTTTGTCGATGGAGCACGACATTGTCACAGTCGTGGTTCGAGACGCCAGCCTGAACTAATCTTGCTAATTCTGCTTCCGCCGTCAGAGACCAAGCGTCCTGGCGGCGTTGGCATTTCCATGGACAAAGCTGCCATCATCTGGGCGGCACTGGATCCAGCCAGGGAGCAGGTGATAGCTGCCCTAGAGAAAGTCTCGAAGGATCCCGAGGTGGCGGCTAAGGCCCTAAAACTTGGCAAGAAATCCATTTCGGAAGCTACCAAGAACCTTTCGCTTTGGTCTTCACCGACAATGCCCGCCCTCGAGCGCTACACCGGCGTCCTCTACGACGCCCTTGACTATCCGAGCCTTAGCGAGGCTGCCATCGCTCGAGCGGGCCAGCAACTGTTTATTCAATCGGCACTATTTGGATTACTGCCTGCTCTAGAGCAGATTCCCGATTATCGACTCTCTGCAGATAGTAAATTGCCTGGCTTGAACCTCAAAGCGCTCTGGAGTAATGCCCACCAAGAGGTCTGGCCAAGACTTACTGGACCGGTTCTAGATATGCGTAGCGAGAGCTATGTCGCACTGAATCCAGTGCCCGGGGATTTTGAGAGTTATTTCGTCGAGGTCATCGACAAAGACAGCGGCAGAGCGCTAAACCACTTCAACAAAAAAGCCAAGGGAGCATTTGTCAGGGCCGCTTTGAGTAATGGACTTGATTCTGTGGCGGACATAAACAAAGTCGCCAGCAAAGTCGGGCTTGGTTCCGAGCTTGCTGGCGACAGAGTTTTGTTGATAGTGCCTGCGGGCTTTTAGCCCTCGGGCTCTGGTTCGATCATTGGCATGATCTCGTAATCAAACGGTTCGGGCAGTTCAATAACACCCTCTTCCAGGGAGATTATGGAATCAAACCAACCCTGTTCGTTATAGAGGAGGTAGCCGGGGACGAACCAGTAGTTTCCTGCCGCATCGAATACTGACAGCGTTACAGCTTCGGCTGATTCGATGCGCAACTCAATACGCTCAGGCTCTTCAAATGTTGGCTCTGGGGATTCTTCTGCCACACCCATGTCATCTTCTCTAGCCAGAGATGAGGTGGCAGTGGCGTCTGATGTGACACTTAGGTTTTCGTAGTACTGGTAGGGAGCAGCTCCTATCCAACGACCATCCGAAATCCGGGCGACAGCATCAAAGGCGCCGATGGTTTCAAATTCGCCACGGTCAACCAGGGTGAAGCTGTAGCCGGCGAGGTAGTTCAAATCTCCGCGAGCGTCCCAACCGGCGGAGAACTCCATGCCGGTGTTGATTCCATTTTGAATGTTAGGAAAACTCACCGATGCGCCCCATTCGCCTCGCCAAACCCTGGCCATTGAGCGATCTACAGCAAAACCAAGATCTTCAAATGCGTCTGCTGATTGGCGGACAAGGTCAGACTCAATTGGGATGAGCTCGGGAGTGGGCTTAGGGTTACAGTCCTCGTCCCTTGAGAGGTCGTCGTCATCGCTCGAAACCACGCAGTTGTAGCTGTCGCTGTTCCAGTTTGAGTAGTACCAACTGCCGGTTCCAGAGAAGTACATTCCCAGCCAGGTGTTCCCCTCCTGAATCGAGTACGAGGGGAATTCATCGGTTGACCACTCATCGAGTGTTGGCTCAGCTTCGATGCCAAAGAACTCTGCGATGCGAGAGAGAATCTCACTTGGGTTACCAACCAGTTGGGCCTGGTAGACCTTGCCCTTGCCGGGCTCATTGGATAGATCACCGGGGATGTAGTCATAGGTATATCCCGGCCAGATCATCATGCTGTCAGCACCAATGCGGTCAGGCTCAACCGCACTCATTTCCTCGGTGCTCGCGCTTGCATCAGCGCCCGTTACCTGGCCTTGAGCTGCACCCGCCAGAGTGAAAAGCGGTTCATTGGCAGCTGGTTGGAATAGGGAAACGGATGTGATGGCAAGACCCACAATCGAAAACGAGGCGGCGGCAACCGTGAAGCGAGCGAGCTTGAAGCTGGTCACGCGCTTTGGCTTTGCCAAATCTGCTTGTGCCACCAATCCCTCGTTCAGATCTGGTGCGTTTCTGCCAGGGTCTGCCTGTTGAAGTCTTTTGCGTAGTTTGAATTCTTCGTTCATACCTTGGTTATGTCCCAACCTGTGAGTTTCTTTCATCAAGCTTGCCCTTTAGAGAGGTCCTGGCCCTCGAGAGCCGGATGTTTGCTGCGTTCAGCGAGATCTCAAGCACCTTCGATATTTCGCTAACCTCTAGGCCCTCAAAGGACCAAAGCGCCAGGATCTCACTGTCTTTGGGGCTAAGTTCACGCCAAACCTCAGCCAGTTCTATGTCTGCAAGCGCAATCGATTCGGCTGAAGGGGCGGCTATTGGTTCTTTGAGTGTGGAGAAGATTCTGTTCCGACCGGATTGTTTGCGATGGTGGTTTGCAATGAGGTACCGGGCGCTTTTATAGAGCCAGGGCAGTTCTAATCCAGCTTCTATCTGAGAGCGCTTTGACCAGGCCAGTTCAAAAAGGTCAGCGGCCAGGTCCTCCACATCACTTTTGTCGACTCGGCGTGCTAGAAACCGCGAGACATCAGGTAGCAGGGCGCGAAATACCGCATTGAACTCTTCGGGTGACATTAGACCTCCAAGGGTTTAATGTAGCGAGCTGCTGGTTATTTTCAGGGACGTCGAAAACAGCCCGGGGCGTGGTCTTGAACCATTCCAGTGGATTGCATCAATGCGTACATGGTCGTGCTGCCGACATAGCTAAACCCCAAGCGCTTGAGTTCCTTGCTCATTGCCTCAGACTCGGGGCTAGTGGCGCGCCATTCAAAATTCTTCTCGGGCATCAGAGGCGCTTTCGGTGCAAAAGACCACATCAGCTTTGATAGGTCTATCTGCTTGTCCAAAATCACCCTGGCGTTTTTGATCGCAGAGTTGATTTTGGCTCGGTTGCGAATGATGGAGCTATCAAGCATGAGCGATTCGACCATTGAGTCTGTCATTCCAGCCACCGACTCAATGTCGAAGCCAATAAAGGCCCTCCTGAAACCCTCGCGACGCTTCAAGATCGTTAGCCAGCTAAGACCTGCCTGAAAGCCCTCCAGGCAGATGCCTTCAAAGAGTTGCCGCGAATCGGTTTTGATTACGCCCCACTCGGTGTCGTGGTAATCGCGATAGACAGAATCATTAGTTAGCCAGCCGCATCGAGTTAAACCGTCTTCGAACTCTTTGGTGAGATTCATCGATACTCGATTTGTTCGTGCTCTAGCAACCAAAGCTTGGTCTTGAGGCCTTGGCCACCGGAGTAGCCGGTGAGCTTCTTGTTGGACCCAAGAACTCGGTGACAACCAATCAAAAGTGGTACCGGGTTTGCTCCCACAGCTCCACCCACCGCCCTTGAAGCCTCCGGCTTGCCAATGTTGCTGGCTATCTCTCCGTAGCTTTGGCTCGCCCCAAAACCTAGGTCGGCTATCTCGCTCCAAACAGATTTTTGGAAGTCGGTTCCAGCAATATCAAACTCCAAATCGAAGACTTCTCTTGAAGAGTCGAAGTATTCGCGAAGCTGTGCTGCAGCTGCATCGACATGTTTTCGAGACTGGCTGGAATGAAAGAATTCGCTCCGCGATCTCTCCGGCACCATTATTTCTACGTCGCATACTCCAGCATCGGTGGCCCCAATTGCTATCTGACCAATGGGGGATGGGATGATGCGAACTGCCTGTAGTGAAATCATGAACTCAATTGTGGTCACTAGGGAATCCAAAGTGGACCGCCCTGGTAAATCTGTGGATAACTTTTTTCTCCACAGTTTTCAATTGCGGGTTTTTTGCAAGCACCCATTTCGGGCATTGTGTGTGCATGAATCTTTTGTTCCTGCTGCCATCGCTCGGTTACGGTGTGATGCTCTTCACCACGACCGGCAATGCAATGCTGCTGTGGCTTTCACTTGCAACCATGGCCGTTTGGTTGATTCACTCGGCGCGCAAGAGTCTGGATCTTGGCCAAGATATCACTTTTGTCGACGGTCGAGTCTGGGTGGGCGAGCGACGGCTGGGTTTATTTCCGCCGCTTTGGGGGAGTGAGGTGAGGAACCGAGTTTTTGCGGAGGCATTTTCGGTCAATCCGCTTGAAGGAATGAACCAAGCAGAGTTATTTGAATCTCAGATTGGCATCACGGCCAATGGGGATTCGGTGCAACAACCAATTTCCTCCCTCGCCCCGCACGCATTACTTATTGGACCAACTGGCTCGGGAAAGACCGAGCTGATGAAACTGATTGCTGCGCAGTATCAGGCTGAGATTTGGGCTATTGATTTCAAGGGAGGGGCGGGCTTTGGCGGTTTCCCCGGTGTGACAAAGCTGATCACCGATCGAGATGTCAGCCAGCTAGATGAAGTTTTAGAGCTGTTGTCAAAGCGCCAGGAGCAACCTGCTAACCAGAAATTGCTGTTGGTGGTAGACGAGTTGGGAGAGGCCCTAAGGGAGCCAAAGGTTGCCAGGTTGATAGAGCAGGTTGCCTCCAAGGGCCGTTCGCTGAACGTCATGCTGCTGGCTGCCAATCAAACCCTGAGTCAAATTCCGCGCACGGTCTGGGTCAACTGTGCCAACCGCTTTTCTGTTACTGCAGATCTGGTGGATCGGTCTCAACTTGGATTCAGTGGAAAGCCGGCAGCCAGTGTTGGAGAAATGCATTCAGCCGAGCTATGGCAGGGCGGAAAGCAGGTTGGTTTCGGGTTCCCAGTTGGCCTATCTCATCAGAGGGTGGCCAAAGAGCCTTCAGTAGTCGGCAATCCGTTGCTGGCTAGAGTTTCGACCAGGCTTCAGTGAGAACCTTTCGCAAGATTTGCTCCAGCTCGTCAAACTCCTTGGGTCCAATGGTAAGTGGAGGAGCCAGTTGCACCACAGGGTTTCCGCGATCGTCTGCTCGGCAGTAGAGACCCTCAGCCCACAACGCCCCGGGCATGAAACCGCGCAGGAGCTTCTCTGCCTCCGCGGGTGTCAGGGTCTCCTTGGTCTTTTTGTTTTTGACCAGCTCGATTGCGAAGAAGTAGCCATCGCCTCTGACATCTCCAACAATTGGCAGATCGTGGAGTTTTTCAAGTGTCTTTCGGAAAATCGGTGAGTTCTTGTTCACGTTTTCGACAATCTTTTCTTTGTCGTAGATATCGAGGTTTGCTAACGCGACCGCGCAGGCCACCGGGTGAGCGGCGAATGTGTAGCCGTGGGGGAAGACAACGGTGCCCTCTTTGAAGGGTTCAAAGAACTTTTCCTTCACGAAAAGTGCTCCCAGCGGCGCTGTGGCATTAGTTATGGCCTTGGCAGTGATCATCATGTCTGGCTGGATGTCGTATCGCTCGGATGCAAACATGTGGCCGGAGCGGCCGTAGCCGGTGATGGTCTCATCGGCCACCAAAATCACGTCGTACTTCTGGCAAATCTCTCGGACCCTGCGGAAATAGCTGGGGTGTGCGGTGAAGCAACCACCAGAGTTCTGAATCGGCTCGACATAGAAGGCTGCGACTGTGTCGGGGCCTTCAAACAAGATCGCCTCTTCGAGGCGATCTGCCGCCCACAACCCAAACTCCTCCTCGTTTTTGAATCGTGGGTCTGCTCTATAGAAGTTTGTGTTCGGCACTCGGAAGGTTGATGGCACGAGTGGCTCAAACATTTGCTTCATTGCCGCGATACCAGTGATCGAAAGCGCTCCGTGGCTGGTGCCATGGTAGGCAGTCATTCTGGAGATGACCTTGGTCTTGGTTGGCTTACCGGTGAGCTTGAAATACTGCTTTGCAATCTTCCAAGCGGATTCGACTGCTTCACCACCTCCGGTGGTGAAGAAGATCCGGTTTAGGTCCTTTGGTGCGTAGGAGAGCAGTCGCTCGGCTAGCTCGATGGCCCTTGGGTGCGCAAATCCCCAAAGTGGCATGAAGTCAAGCTCCATGGTCTGCTTTGCGGCGGCCTCGGCCAGCTCGATGCGGCCGTGACCAGCATTTACGGCAAAGAGACCCGAAAGGCCATCAATTACTTTGCGACCCTTGGAATCGATGATGTAGTGGCCCTCGCCGCGCTCGATGATGTTGATGTCTTTGCCATTGAAAAATGGGGAGTGACGTGTGAAGTGCATCCAGAGGTGTGCCTTCGCGCTTTTTTGCAGCATGGCATCGTTTAGCGGTTTGCCGGACTGCATGGCTTCAAAGACCTTGAGTTCACGATCGCGAACCTGGTGGTGTTTCGTGCTCTTCTTGGAGCCGAAAATCTTGGTTAGTGCACTAGCCCGCTGCTGAATCGTCATCGATTATCACTTCTTCACTGTCGGTTGGGTTCTTAGTTAGCGTGTTCCCCAGTTGTAGAACTGCTTATGTAGTTTTAGGTAAACGAAGGTCTCTGTCGAGATTACGTGTTCTAGCGAGCGGATTTGCTCGTTTATCAAAGAAATCAGGTGCTCATCATTCTCGCTCACGACCTCGGCCAGGATGTCGAACGAACCAGCTGTCATCACAACGTAGTCAACCGATGGGATGTCGGAGAGCTGCTCGGCAACCTCGGTGGCATTGCCGGAGCACTTGATTCCAATCATTGCCTGTCTTGAAAAACCAAGTCGCAAGGGGTCTGTGACGGCAACAATTTGCATTACTCCGGACTCTGTTAGCTTCTGAACTCGCTGCCTAACCGCGGCCTCGGAGAGTCCGACCACCTTGCCGATTTCGGCGTAGGACTTGCGGCCGTCGTGCTGGAGTTGCTCGATGATCCGCTTGGAAACATCGTCGAGTTGGGACTTACTTGTCCGGGCCATGCGTGACATGTGACGAGTATGGCACTTTTGGGTGGTGAATTGCCCCTATTCCGCAGTTTTTTACCCAAACAGTTACGAAATCGGCTTAGTTTTTGAATTTGACTTTTGAAAACCTCATTTCGGGTTTAGAGTCGAAGCACCAATCTCAAAGAGGAGTTATCAAAAGTGGCCCCCAAGCAACTGCAAAATTTCGTCGGTGGCAAGTACTCAACCCCGACTTCAGACAAGAACTCTCCCGTCATCAATCCCTCAACCGAGGAAACCTACGCTCACGCTCCGGTTTCCAACGAGGCTGATGTTCAGCACGCCTATGAGGTTGCTCAGAAGGCATTTGAGAGCTGGTCCCAGACCACACCGGGGGAGAGGCAGCTTGCGCTATTCAGGATTGCAGACGCTCTTGAGGCAAGGGCCGAAGAGGCGGCAGATGTTGAGTCGGAGAACACGGGCAAGCCTAGGACCACGCTGGTTGACTACGAGATGGCCCCATCGGTAGACCAGATCAGGTTCTTTGCCGGTGCCGCTAGAAACCTTGAGGGCAGGGCCACAGCGGAGTACACCCGAGACCACACCTCTTCTATCCGCCGTGAGCCAATTGGCGTAATCGGCCAGGTCACCCCATGGAACTACCCGCTCAACATGGCGGTTTGGAAGTTTGCACCCGCCATCGCAGCCGGAAACACGATTGTCCTAAAGCCATCGGACACTACTCCAGCCTCTACTTTGCTCTTGGCCGAGATTGCCAGCGAATTTTTGCCGGAGGGTGTTTTCAACGTGATCACCGGTGATCGCGACACTGGTCGAGCCATGATCGAAAACAAGATTCCACAGATGGTTTCGATCACCGGATCGGTTCGGGCCGGTATGGAGGTGGCTAAGAGCGCCGCGTCAGATCTGAAGCGCGTCCACCTGGAGCTTGGTGGCAAGGCGCCGGTAATCGTCTTCGACGATGCAGATTTCCAGAAGGCTGCCGAGGGCATCGTTGCTGCTGGGTTCTTCAATGCGGGTCAAGACTGCACTGCAGCAACCAGGCTCTTGGTGCACGAGCACGCCTACGACGATTTCATGGCCGCCCTGATCGCAGAGGTAAAGGCCTCGGCAAAGGTGGGAATGCCATCGGATCCGGACGTGCTGTTTGGCCCCGTGAACAATGCTGGTCAGCTCGAGCGCGTCAAGGGCTTTATCGACCGACTTCCAAGCCATGCACGCATTGAGCACGGCGGCTCGCAGATCACGGGCAAGGGTTACTTTATGGAGCCAACCGTGCTGTCCGGTTTCAAGCAGGACGATGAGCACATTCAAGAGGAGATCTTTGGCATAGGTCTGAGCAACGATTGGCCTCACACCGGTTTGCCCCGAACACATGGTCA
>DATBNK010000127.1:0-25163 GCA_036554355.1 Aquiluna sp. | reverse complement strand
GCAACCATGACACCCTGGCCATCGTAGAAGGTTGGCTGCAAGAACGTGGAAGCTTCAGCGCCGTCACGAGTTGCAGTCCATGTGGTGTTGCGAACTAGGACATCAATTGAGCCATTCTGAAGCGCGGTAAAGCGGTCAGAGGTCTCCAAGTCGACCATGTCAACTGCACCTGCGTCACCCAAAACAGCGGCCGCAATAACGCGACAGAAGTCGGAGTCGAACCCAACGTGCTCACCGGAAGAGTCAAGAACCGCAAAACCAGGAAGTGCGTCACGAGTTCCACATCGAACCGTGCCAGCTGCCTGAACGCTCTCAAGAAGTGAGACCTGGGCTCCCCCATCAGTGGATCCGTCCGCCTGAGCTGTGACTGTAGTGGTGACACTGGGCTGGGATCCATCATCAGCGGCGCATCCTGCCAACACCAACGCCGCAACCGCGAGGGTTGACAGCAGAGTTAATTCTTTCTTCATTTAATTCCCCTTTCAAGAAATTAGGTAGAGCGCATGGCAGCCGGGTCTCGGCTGGTTACGCCCTCCAAAAACTAAGCTAGGGGTGTACTGAGCTCGGCACCTCATCGATGCCTCATCGTTACCGAATCTTAATTACGAGAATTAGGCTCTAAATTCAGCTTTATTTCTAGAGAATGACCAGAGCGAAGCTAGCGAACACAATCAGACTGAAGGCAATCATTAGCGCCAAAGTCATGGTCAGATAGCGACCGCTCTGAGCAATGGTGCTAGCCACTGGTCCTGGATTCTCGTGAGTAGCAAGCTCTGCAACAACGCTTTGAGCTTCACGAATGATTGCGAACTGAGTTAGGTTTCCCAATACGCCAACGGTCACTAAAAATGCGGTTGCAAAAAGCTTCGCTTCCATGCTTGCGATCTGCAGGTCGCCCAAAGCTGCAACGTATGCGAGGACAGCAATCGCGATAACGGAGTGAAGCTGTGCGCGGGTGAGCTGAGAGCGCTTGGAGTTCCAAAGCTCTACTAAATCCTTTTCAGACATGCCATCCTCTTTCTCCCGGGAGTTCCAACTTGGTCGCTCCGCTTATGGATAATTCAAAGTCTAAGTGGCTTTGGGTCAGTAGTCGGCCCATAAGACGCTAGCTCTGACGTTTCAAGAAAGACCCAATCAGGCTCCCACGACTCGCCAAGATGCGATCAGACCCCATCCAAACATCCCTACTCCCATCTCCCTTAGCCAACCTGCGATCACACTCGATGAATTGTGACCCCAAAAATAATCAACAGGGTGAGGCGAAAAGACCAAACCATATGCCGGAACATCGACATGCTCGGCAGGTTTGCGCGCATGAATTTCATCTAACTCCAAGATCAGTTGGTCTGCGCTATCTCCCTCGACCTGAAGTTCATAAACAATCTCCACCACGACCCTCAGCTGCCGCAACAGGCTCTCTTTTGTTGCCGGCCCTTCGAGTAACGCTCTCCCAAGAGTGGAGGGTGTTGGCCAGAGCAAAGCTGCTGCTCCAGCACCAAGACTGGTGTCACGGTTTGCGTAGTAGCGAAAGTCTCCATAGGCATAGCGCATCATCTGACCAGAGTCGGTCTCAATGGCAACACTCGAGTGAGTGCCGTGGTCTATGACAAATACGGTCCTAGACTCTTGAATCTCACTGGGGGGGACTAGAACGGTCGGGGTGAAGGCCGATAAAAACAACAGGCCCGAAATGGTGAACGCCAACCAGATAAGCCGCCGCATTTAGAACCCACCCTGAGTCATTTTGCAATTATCCCAGTGGGCCAAATTGCCCGCTCTTTTTTGACTTCGACGCTCACATCAACTTCTCAGGGTTTGTGCTGGTCACCACTTAGAGTGGAGCGAAAAGCATTAGCGCCTGAGAGGTCAAAGCAATGAAGCCGGAAACACAACTTGGTAAGCAGCTGCAAACGTTCAACCGATTTGCGGGCATTTTCCATCTGATTCAAGCCGTTGTGCTGTTTTTCATCCTCAACGATGAAACCAAAATCCCGGTCATCACTCGATTTTTCAATGACACTCCCGAGGGAATTCGCCCGATAACCGAGACCCTGTTCGATTTCCCCGTTGCTCTAATTGCACCGATCTTCCTATTGCTTTCAGCAGTAGCCCACCTACTTATCTCTGCGCCTTTCTACATCCAGCGCTACGAGCAAAACATTGCCAAGGGCATAAACCCGCCGCGCTGGTGGGAGTACTCAATTAGCTCCTCACTCATGCTGGTTGTGCTGCTGATGCTTGGCGGTCTGATCGAACTCTCAGCAGTTGTATTCGTCTTCACGCTGAACTTCATCATGAACCTGATGGGACTAATGATGGAAAGACACAACCAGCTAACCGACAAGGTCAGCTGGTTGCCGTTCAACATTGGTGTCGTTGCCGGAATCGTTCCATGGATCATCGGAGGTCTTTACTTCTGGGTCTCCACGAACAACATCGCTGATGCGATCCCTGTTTATGCCCAGCTTGGCTTCTTGTTGACCTTTATCTTCTTCAACACTTTTGCCATCAACATGTTCTTGCAATACAAGAAGGTCGGGCCGTGGAAGAACTACCCATATGGTGAGAAGGCCTACATTGTCCTCAGCTTGGTATCCAAATCAGTTCTTGGCTGGGTCATAGTTCTTGGAACGATGAACATCTAGCCTTAGGGAACATCTAGCTTCATAACAAACAGGCTCTTAGGAGCCTTGCGCCTAGATTGGAACTTCAGCAGCAACTGGCTGCCTCAACCATTTGATGAATGCGGCAATTGTGACCAGCACCAACACCGGTAGAAGGACCTGGACCGCAAGGATTATCGCCGAGTACTGCTGATTCCACTCAGTTTCAGCCATGTGCCGAGAGTAAATGCCCCAGAATGCCCAGACCAACACCAGGGAGTAGGCGGGCGAGGCGTTCACCAGCGCAGTGGCGGAGCCAATAAGAACCGCAACAACCAAGATCACCACGGTCCATGACTCTGCAGTTAGGCCAAAGCCATCCCCCAATCCCTGCTGGACCAGCAGGGATGAGATGTTGGCAATTGTGGCAACTGTCACCCAACCGAAGTAGATGGCAAATGGGATTCGAATTGAAAGAGTGCTCGCCAGGTTTTCACGCTTCGCAGTTGTTGCCTGATTGATTTTGAAGAGACAGAAAAGTAGCAGCGCAAGAATGAGTGCCGAGAGCCATAAGAGCTCTAAACGCCAAGCAATAATCCAAGACCCGTTCAGCAAGTTGGCAGCAATAAACCAAGGTGTTATGGCCCTGATGACTGGTGTATCAGTGGCCAACTGAGTGAAGCTGTAGACAGTTAGCCCGAGGTAGATCAAACCCCAAATTCCAAATGTGAAATCAATCGGTGCAAACAAGGTGTCGTATCGCCTTGAGACTGCACCAACTGAAAGACCACTTAGGGGAAGCGCTGTTGCAACTGCGTTCATAACCAACACAAGGCCAAAGCTCGCTAAAGCAGAAATGCGTTGCGGCAGATACTTGGCCATGTCCTTGAGTAAACCACAGCTGAGCTGGGTTCTCTATTCCGCGTGATTAGGGGTTTGTGGGTTTATCGCATTATTTTCCTGGTGCACCCCCTGGGACTTGAACCCAGAACCCACTGATTAAGAGTCAGTTGCTCTGCCGATTGAGCTAGAGGTGCGACAGCCAGAAATACTAGCACTTATCGCCTTGTGCTCACAGTTTCTAAGCCTTGTTAGCCTTGGGAGATGGGTAATTACAGCATCACAAACATTGGCTCAATGGATTCATGGCGAGACCACTTTGGTGGTTTTGTTGAAGCCACCAACAAACAGGGTCGCCGAGTTGTCGATCACGAACTTGATGCCGAGATTATCGGGATCTCGGTGACCGCTTATGAACCAGGCGAGGAAGCTGGCTACTGGCACTCCCACTCAGAGCTTGAGGAGGTCTATGTCTTTTTGGATGGTTATGGCCAGATGGGTCTAGATGACGAGGTCATTGAGACCGTGCCGGGAACAGTAATTCACGTTGGCACCGGAGTGATGAGAACCTGGAGATGCAAACCAGATAGCCCCTCTCAGCTGAGGTGGTTGTGTATCAGGGCAGGAGCCGGACCCCTCGAGGCGATTCCTTCTGACGCAGTGCCCATAAGGGACATCCCGATGCCCTGGGCAAGGTAATCTCGAAACATGAACTGTTCAAGCTGCAATGCGGAGAATGACCCCCAGGAACTTAGCTGTCGCGAATGCGGCAAAAGCCTTGCAAGATCAGAGGAAGACCTGCAGAGAGTAGATCCCAAATCCACCGCCTTGATTGGTTACATGCTCGGCGGTGTTGGATTTGTCACTCTGTTTTTTGTCACCATCAACCTTGAAGCGTTAACTCTTTCCAGCCAGGACTACCTGATCCCATTGCTGCTCACCGCACTGGGAGCGGGCATTGTCTTTTACGCAAGAAGTCTTAGAAAATAACAACCCATAACCCACTCGCCATAACGTTTCTGAACGCTTTTGGCGAAATCGACTTCGGGGCATAAGCACTACTAATAACCTTGAGTAAATCGCCAAAGGAGCAGCGTTGACCGAGCAAGTTCAAAGGCTTCAACCGGGACAGGATGTCCCTGAATTTGAGCTGCAGGACCAAAACGGGGAACTCAGGCGCGCTAGTGAACTAACAAAGACCCCAACGATTCTCTACTTCTTCCCTGCGGCTGGATCTCCAGGCTGCACCAAAGAGGCAAGCGACTTCGAGTCCCACCTTGCTGAGTTCAGCTCCCTTGGTTTTCAAATAGTTGGCGTCTCACCCGATTCAGTCGAAAAGCTCAAGAATTTTGAAGAGTCACACGAGATTTCATTCACTTTGCTCAGCGACCCAGATGTGGTCGCTCACAAGGCCTTTGGTGCTCACGGAGAAAAGAGTCTTTACGGACGTCTCTACAAAGGCGTTCTACGCTCAACCATTTTGATCAAAGACGGCAAAGTTTTAGAGGCTCTTTACAACGTCAAAGCCACCGGCCACACCAACATGCTTCTTAGGAAGCTCGGAGCCTAATTTTTTCCGAAAAGCGCTCTTCCATTCTTAGAGAGCAAAAGGAAAAACGCGATCGTGCTGGGCAAGATTGCCAGCCAGCCAATTAGTAGGCTTCCGAACTCCCCACCAAAACTGGCAGCGCCGATCGAGGCAATCAAAAGCTGGATCACCATGGCTGGGGTGTGTGCAGAGGTTCTAAGCCTGATTACCCCATAAGCGATATTGCTAACCCAAACGGTGGCTAAAAACACGGTAAAGGTGAGGCCCACCGCACTTATGAAAGAGGCCGAATTGCCTGTAATTACTGAGTAAATCGACCATCCAAGCAATGCCCACAAAACCAGCGCCTGCAGCGAAAGCACTATGGCAATAGTGAGTTGGGTTTTGGTCGGCATTGGCAATTGGGTATTGATTTCTGAGTTGGCCTGTGAAACGATTTTGGGGTTGCTAAAAGGATGTTACATCCTGAACCGGCTTGACCAGTATCGACCTTAGGAATAACAGAACATATGGATATGCAGTGGCTAAACCAGGCCCGATGCCTCAACGAGGATCCAGAGCTTTTCTTCCCAGTGGGAAACACTGGACCAGCTCTCGAGCAAATTGAGCAGGCCAAAACCATCTGCCGCCAGTGTGATGTCTCCGCTCAGTGCCTCGAGTACGCAATCAAAGAAAATCAGGACACCGGTGTTTGGGGTGGCCTATCTGAGGATGAGCGCCGCTCGCTAAAGCGCCGCTACGCTCGCGCTCGTCGCGCAGGCTAGAGCGGAACCTCTAAGACGACCTTGGTTCCGCCTCTAATTGGCGATGTCCAAGAAATGGTCCCCCGCAGCTCTGACTCGACCAATGTTCTAACAATTTGAGTTCCAAGCCCCGAACCAACTTTGCCTTCGGGTAAGCCAACTCCGTCATCCACCACCTCAATGTGAAGTGTCTTTTTGTCACGCTCAGCAATAACGGAGATCTTTCCGGCTCGATCCACGATCCCGTGTTCCACCGCGTTTGCAACAATCTCGGTTAGCACCAAAGCCAACGTTGTGCTTCGCTCAGCGGTGAGGTCCCCAAACGTTCCTTCGAGTTCCGAGGTGATGGTGTTGTGGTAGCTCGAAGTGGTCTCAGGAATCAACTGCAGGATTCGCTTGAAGATCTGATCAAACGATACTTCTTGGTCGACTCCCTCGGAGAGCACGTCGTGGACCACGGCAATAGCGCTCACACGTCTTTGAGCCTGTTGCAGTGATGCCTTCACCTCCTCGGAGGAGGACTGCCTGGACTGAATTCTCAAAAGTGAGGAGACTGTTTGCAGGTTGTTTTTCACCCGATGGTGAATCTCCCGAATGGTCGCATCCTTGGTGATTAGCTCGCGCTCTCTAAAGCGGAGCTCTGAGACATCTCGGCAAAGGACAAATGCGCCAATTCGTTTGCCGTTATCCATCAGTGGCACTGAGCGAACTGCGATTGTGAGGGCTTCGAACTCCAAGTCGGTGCGCCACGCACCCTTACCGGTCAGCACCAGCGGCAGGCCCTCATCCACAGCACCAAAACCAACCGGCACATTGTTCACGGTCTCTGAGAAGAGCCTTCCCTCGAGCTCCCCCACCACCCCAGCTCGGCTGAAAATAGACAGTGCGGAGGGGCTTGCGAACAACACTCGGCCCGCCTCGTCCAATCGAACAAAACCATCGTTTGCTCGCGGCGCACCGCGTCGCTGCGCGGTTCCCGCCTCGCTCATTGGGAACTCTCCGGTAGCCACCATCTTTAGAAGTTGCTCCCCCGCTGCCACAAAGCTCAGCTGGAGCCTGTTGGGGAGCCTGGCCTCTCCAAGGTTGGTGTGTTTGGTGATGATGGCTAAGGGTCGATCTGGTGACTTAGAGCCTTTTGAGAAAACTGGATAAGCGCTGACCCTGGTGGTGCTGCCCTCATACTGTGCAACCTGCTGAGGAACAGCAACTGAACCAAGCTCCCAGGCCTGGTTTATGGTGTCTTCCCAATCCGATCGCGGCAGGTTCCCGGTGATATCTCTGTAGAAGATTGTTGCTGCCGCTGCAGGGCGAGCGTGAGCGTAGGCAACTAATTTTTTGCGCTGCGGAACCCAAAGCACCAAATCAGAAAACGCTAGATCGGCAATCAGCTGCCAGTCGGCTAATAGGGAGCGTACCCAGCTCTCATCACCCTGATTATTTTCCACCACGAGTGTCGAGTTTAGCCTCGCTAGAGGTCCGCAATCTCAAGAGCGAGCAGTCTGAGCGCCTCTCGGGCTTTGGACGATTTTGCCGCCATGAGAAGTGGTTGGCCTCTCTGCTGGGCGATGTCCATAGCTGCCCCGTCTTCAGCAATTGTGGTGTGGATCTTTAGTTGTGCGATCTTGAACATGGTGTCCCGCACCTGCCGTTCCGGATTTCTACCCAGCACCGAAGACCGAACGCGATTGGCAATTGGCCAAAACTCAAAACCAGCCTCACGCAAATCAGCGAGAAATCTATTCACCCCAACCGGGTCGGCTGCGAAGAACCCCAAAGCTAGGTCCGAAAGCCTGATTGCCTCCGAGGCGGCAAAGTTCCTTGGGATATCGCTGGTTTGGCTGAACAACCCCTCTTCCAACTCGGAAGCGACATCGACAAGGATGAAATCAAAGTTCTCTCTTGCGAATCGAAACAGCTCTGAGATGCCGTCGCCATCGAGCTCTGGCCAGCGAGTGGGCGACTTGAGCCCCGTCACCACTTGCAGCGATGTTTTGCCAAACGATAGCTCCTCACCCAATCGCTCCAGTTCTTGGAGCGTCAAGCGGCCGGTTTTGGCAAGGCGCAGCACCGCAGTGATGCCGGGACCAGCATTCACCAACCCAAGAAGAGCCGCAATCGATGGCCGATAGCTATCTAGATCAACAATCAGCACCCGCTTGCCCAAAGATGCCAGCTCGAAACCAAGGTTCACCGTGGCAGTAGTCTTGCCGCTTCCCACCGCTCCCCAGCAACTAACCACTCGACCTCCGACCATCCGGTCAGTAACCAACTGCAGCCTGGTGTCAGGCTGTTCAATTAGCGCTGCGGTGCTCATGGGCGCGGTAACAGGTAGATTGCGGCTTCTTCGGTAAGCGCCTGGAGCACCAGGGTTGCTTGCTCCCTGGTTATCAAGAGCTCTACCTCGGGGACCTCACCGGCAAAGAGGCCCTCACCATAAACCAGGTCCGATACCAAGGCAGATGGCACCAGAAGCTGCGACTCGAAGGCTTCCTCCACCTCAACAACCTGCCAGATCGCAACACTAGCTCCAGCAACGATTTGGCTGGCGGGCTTTAGATTTGGCACGATCCGGATCGATGTTTGATTTTGCCCCAGGGCTTGCCCCAAGGCTCTTTTTGGAATGAGCTCTCCTGCCGCCACCGGCAAGACCAAATAGCTGTTTCCAAGCTCATCCGTGGTGACATAGTTCTGCGCTATGGACCCAAGATCCAAGGCTTCACTCGTGAGCGAGTCTGCCCGCAACTGGGTGCCAGGCGCTAGATTGCTGGCTGCGATTAGGTAGGTGGGAAGTGGTCGATTTAGACCGGCAATTGCCACCAGGACCAAAATTAGAAAGCTCCCCACGATCAAAATCATTGTGTTGCTGGGCCGAGCCCGAAGTCTTTTTGCCATTTCTGTCTCCTTTGGTAAAAAGCTCTCAGATTTTCTAAATCAGTGATTTGAGTTATCCACAGCCACTATTTCCAGGCTCCTAATGGCGCTAATTGGCACCCAGCTCACGCCCTTTGCAATTGCGACCCTGAGCCAGCCATTTTCTAGATTGAGTAGCCAGCAGCTGCTCTGCTGCTCCGAGGTCGTAAGCCGCAGTCTTATCGGAGTTCGCTGCCTGGCTAGGAAATCCTGCAGAGTGAGCTCGGTGCGAATTGGCAGATAACTCCCGAGCACCTGAGAGATTGTTTGCACCGGTAACACCAGCACCACTCCCTGATGCAGGCCGGCAACAAAGTCGAGTCCCAGCTGGGGCAGTCTCAGCTCGTACTCCCTGTCCTTGGTGGCCACCCGCACGAGATTGGGGGTGAGGGTCTCGCCCAGGCTTACAAATTCTTTTTCTAGTTCGCTAATTAGATTCATGAGGCCATAGTTCAGCATTTTCAAAAACTGGAAAAAGAGTTATCCACAGGCCAAACATTTTGCTTTTTATATTCCCCGCTAAAGCCGAGAATTCTAAAACCACTAACTATTTGATCCAGGGGGTTTACATGGAACAGCTAACTGCAGCAGCGAAGACACTAATAAAGAGACAGCCGGATCCAGCGAAGTTCTTCGCCCAGATTTCAGCCGCCTATATCGAAGTTTTGGCAGGGGTGAGAAGACCCGAACAGCTTGCCCGCTGGTTATCTGATCGTGCTTACTACGACCTTTGTCAGCGTGCCAAAAGAGAGTCTCGGGCCAGGCAGCTGACCGGCACGAACACTCGCCCAGACATTGTGTTGAGAAACTCCAAGACGTTCCTGACTGACCTATTGAGCTACCAGGGCGTAGTCGTGCTCCAGATCTCCGGCAGCACCAGAGCTATTTCGGTCAGGGCAGAGCTAGTCCACTCTCGCTACCGAATCACGGACATTTGCCTAATCAACCCTTGAAGAAGCTGCTGCCCTGACCTGAGGGCTTCGGCTTTTGAGGGGCTGGCGCCTGCTTCTTTTGTTGCGGAGCACGCTTCACCTCAGCAACACCCTGTTCAGTGGGTGCCGAGTAGGTGAGCTGCGTCGGCGGAGTTTGAGGAATCTCAGGAGTGTTCTGCTTGACCTCGACATTGAACAAGAACTGAACCGCTTCTTCGCGGACCCCTGCCATCATCTCGGAGAACATTGAGTAGCCCTCGCGCTGGTATTCGATAAGCGGGTCACGCTGCGCCATTGCCCGAAGTCCGATTCCCTCCTTGAGATAGTCCATCTCGTAGAGGTGGTCTCGCCACTTCCTGTCAATTACGGAGAGCATCACGCGGCGCTCGAGCTCTCGCATGAGCTCCTCACCGATTTCGCTGGTGCGCTTTTGATAGGCCAATCGAGCATCGCTGAGGACTTCCTCAACCAACCACTCGGCAGAAATCTTGGAGCGAGAACCGGCCTCTTCCAAAACCTCATCGATGCCAAGTCCGATTGGGTATATGACTTTGAGCTGAGTCCACAAAGACTCCAAATCCCAATCGGCCGCATTGGTGTCAGAAACACCCTCACGCACAGTCTCGGAAATAACCTGCTCCAAAAACTCCTGGAAGGTCTCAGAGATGTCTTCACCTTGCAAAATCGCACGGCGGTCGGCATAGATGGCCTCACGCTGACGATTCATCACATCGTCATATTTCAATATGTTCTTTCGAATCTCAGCGTTGCGGGCCTCAACCTGAGACTGCGCTGATGCGATGGCTCTTGAGACCACCTTGGACTCGATTGCAGAGTCATCTGGTACCGAGGAGCGGTTCATTAGCGCCGCTGCTGCACCGGAGTTGAACAACCTCATCAGATCATCGGTCAGCGATAGGTAGAACCTTGATTCACCCGGGTCACCCTGACGACCAGCACGACCACGTAGCTGGTTGTCGATTCTCCTGGATTCGTGTCGCTCGGTGCCAAGCACGTAGAGGCCACCGACCTCTAGAACCTTTTGGGCTTCCTGCTCAACCTCACTGCGAATTGAATCGAAAACTTCGTTCCACTTAGCCTCGTACTCGACCGGGTTCTCTTCGGGATCAAGCCCCAGCTTTGACATTTGCTGAACGGCAAGGAACTCGGCGTTACCACCGAGCATGATGTCAGTTCCACGGCCAGCCATGTTGGTTGCGACAGTCACGGCACCAAAGCGCCCTGCCTGGGCAACAATCACCGCTTCGCGGGCGTTGTTCTTGGCGTTCAATACCTCGTGCTTCACACCGCGCTTGGCCAACAGCTTGGAAAGGTATTCGCTCTTTTCAACGCTTGTGGTTCCAACCAAAACTGGCTGACCCTTTTCGTGACGCTCGAAGATGTCCTCGACAACCATGTTGAACTTGACCTCTTCGTTTTTGAAGATCAGGTCCGACTCGTCCTTACGGATCATTGGGTTGTTGGTTGGGATTGGAACTACTCCAAGAGAGTAGGTGGACATAAACTCAGCGGCCTCGGTCTCTGCCGTACCGGTCATACCCGCAAGTTTGTCGTAGAGCCTGAAGTAGTTCTGCAGGGTGACAGTTGCAAGGGTCTGGTTTTCGGCCTTGATGGCTACGCCCTCTTTGGCTTCAATCGCCTGGTGCATACCCTCGTTGTAGCGCCTTCCGGCAAGGAGTCGACCGGTGTGCTCATCAACAATCTGAACCTCGCCATCAACGACCACGTAGTCCTTGTCCTTGCGGAACAGCTCCTTAGCTCTGATTGAGTTGTTCAAAAAGGAAATCAAGGGTGTGTTTGCGGTCTCATAGAGGTTGTTGATGCCCAGGTAGTCCTCGACCTTGTCGATACCTGGCTCCAAAACACCAATGGTGCGCTTTTTCTCATCAACCTCGTAGTCCTCATCGCGCACCAGGGTTTGCGCAAGCTTTGCAAAGATGCCAAACCAGCGGTTCACGTCCTGAGCCGCGGGGCCCGAGATGATGAGTGGTGTTCTTGCCTCATCGATCAAAATCGAGTCGACCTCATCCACCAGCGCATAAAAGTGACCGCGCTGCACAAGATCAGCCTTGTTCAAAGCCATGTTGTCGCGCAGATAATCAAAACCAAATTCGTTGTTGGTGCCATAGGTGATGTCGCACTCATACTGCGCACGGCGCTCTTGCGGGTCCTGCCCACTGATGATGCAACCGGTAGTCATGCCCAGCGCCCTGAAGATTCGACCCATCAACTCTGATTGATAGCCGGCCAAAAAGTCATTCACCGTTACCACGTGAACTCCGCGACCTGGGATCGCGTTTAGGTAGCTCGCGAGGGTGGCAACCAGCGTCTTACCCTCACCGGTTTTCATTTCGGCAATGTTGCCTCGGTGCAGGGCCGCTCCACCCATGATCTGCACATCGAAGTGCCGAAGGCCAATGGTTCTTACCGAGGCCTCGCGCACCGCCGCGAATGCCTCGGGAAGCAAATCATCCAAGCTTTCACCGGCCGAGTAGCGCTCCCTGAGGTTTGCGGTCTCCCCGAACAACTCTTCGTCACTAAGTGCTTGGTAGTTGGGCTCTAGGGCATTTACCTCACGGGAAATTGATTCCAGTTTTTTTAGAATCTTGCCTTCGCCAGCACGCAGCAGGGTGTCGAATATTGAGGCCAAAAGTTACTCCTTGGTTTTCGGGTGCAATTCTAGCCCTCGACTGCAGGTGCTAGCTGAGGGTAATAACCCCGTAGCTGTAGCCGTGACGCCGATAGACAACTGCGGGCTTATCGGAATCAACGTCGTGGTAGAGATAAAAATCATGACCCACTAGCTCCATGTGCCCAACCGCATCTTCGCGATTCATCGGCACCTTCTCAAATTCTTTGCTTCTAATCAAAAGCTTTGTGACGGGCTCTTGATCTTGCTCCTGCAAATCAACTATCGGAATCTCGCCGGTGAGCAAGGTGTGGTCAACCGGCGTGACATCGAGATCTGCAAAGTCGGAGGCGGTGAGTTCACTTGTGCCGATGCGCTTGTGGTTCCCCCCACGGTGAACCTTTTGCTTGTCCGCATAGCGGCGCAGTCGCTCCAACAGTTTTCCAAAGGCGATATCGAATGCGGCGAACTTATCCTCGGCTCTGGCCTCGGCCCTCACAACGTGTCCGGGCTCGTAGACGGTCAATTCCACCTGGTCCTCGGGACCGGCACTCTTACTGTGCTCATAGCGCGTGACCTTGATGTTTAGCTCTTGTGGCCGGTGTGAGAACTGCTCGACCTTTCCCGACTTCTCGGAAACGTAATCTCGAAAGCGCTCCGACACCTTGAGGTTTTTGGCTGAAATTCTTAGCTCCATTTTTTTACCTCCAGTCAGGCAGCTGTGCCTAAATCCAAAATACGCCTATTTCATTTAGCCATGGGTGGAATTTGCAAATCTCCTAGCTAGTACACATTTTCCAACCACTTCAGCGCCCGCAGCTTCTAGTGCTCGCGCGGCAGCTGCGAGTGTGGCACCGGTGGTCATCACATCGTCCACCAGCAAAACCCGATGGTTGCTAGGTCTTGCTCGATAACGCCCGAGAGCATTTAGCTGCCGCCCGGGGCGGTTCAAGCCGCGCTGGTCAATTGGTTGAAAGCTGTGGATCAATTCTCGATCAGTCACTGCAACCCCTGAACCGCCCGCAGTCTTGAAAAGTTTTAGCGCGGGATTAAACCCGCGCTTTCTAAAGTTCTTTTTTGAAGATGGCGGGCAAACGAGCAAAGTCGGACTGCAATCCAAAACTGCCCGCTGAATAACCGGTGTTAGGCCCTTGGCGAGTGGTGCAATGAGTGCGGTGCGATTTCGGTCCTTGAGGGCACCAAAAATTTCCATTAATTCAGGGGTGAGCTCCGCTGCAAAATAGACGCCCTCTTGATCTCGCCTGAGCGCAAATTCCGGGACGCAGCCATCGCAAAGTGGCTTGGGTTTGGCTCCGCAAGCCAGACAAATACTGGGAAAGCCAATATCAATCAGTTCTGTAATCATCTTTGAAGCATCGCTGACATTGCCCCCACTTGAGAGAGGAATGTTTCAAGCTGTGCAAAAGCGGTACGAAAAACTAGTTGTTAGCGAAGAGCTGAAAGCGCAATGACGCCGGTGGCGCCTTGACGCCAAGTGTTACCGGTCAAAATCCAAAGCTCGCCGTCTTCGGATAGTAAGTAGGTGGAGATTGACGAACTTCCCGATAGCAACTGAATCCCAACCACCGGCGGCATTGTGAGGGCTCGCCTTGGTCCGGTCAGTGAGTACTCGCTAAGTGCACTGAGACCGCTCGCGGTTTGCTCGAGGACCCTGAGGGCATTAGAACCGTGCCAGGTCAGCGAGATTGGCTTTCCCACAACCGGCCGAAGCTCCAAACCCTCGTTGGTTCGAAGCGGGATCATTGCCGAGTCACGTGAGATGGTCTCCACAATCATCCTCGACTCGCCTGTGGGGCGCTCAATAGCCTGCACGAGCCTTCCACCCTCGGGAGATATCGCCCCCCACAAACGAGTTCCCTCAAGATTGGAGATCAGAGTATTCGCAGAGCCTCGAGGTTCATAAATCTCGATCGGCTCAGTGGCATCTTGGGGAAAAGCCCAGAGCGAGCCAAAGCTGTCAAACTCGAGTGAGACGACGGTTCCGGTTTCACTTAGCTGGTTAATACTTAGCGACTGGCCATCGCGTTCCAAAAGATAAACACCGTCTTCATTACTGAAGCCAACTTTTCGACCCCCGTCAAACAAAGCCAGATGAACGGGGTTAAACCTTTCAACAATATTTCCCGTGCCGCTGAGGGGAAGCTCCTCGGCAACGCTAAGTCGCTGAACGCCCGAATCTGTGAGGGCGAAGGTAGTGCCCAAGGTGGTGGCATCAGAGAGCTCGGATGGTTGAATTTCCTGCGGCGAATCATTCACCGATATCGCCACCTGCGTCACCCCAGAAATCTGCAACAGCGTGGATCGCAGCTGGGTAAGCATGACGCCTCTGGAAGAGGCGTCAGCGGCCAGCGCATTGGCATCGAAGTCCACTCTCGCGACTCCATCCTGAACGCTAACCGCATTAATGGTCAGTCTCGTTCCCTCCGGAATTGCAGAGGTCACAGAACTCCCGAGCCATTCAGATGGCCCCGTCAACAAAGCTGCGACAAGCCTGGTTGGGGTGGAGGCCCTGGATGGGAACCACCTGAGATCTGGAACCAGATATCGATAGCGAGCATCAACGAAGTAGACCGGGAACTCTCGGAAGACAACAGAGAAGACGGGCTGGGTGACAACGGTTAGGTTGGGGGCCGCCGCAATTCGCCACTGCCCTGCCTCTTGGACCAACTGGAAGCGCAAGGTGGTGGATTCAACAGGTGAGACATCCGAGTATCGGCCATGCTCGTCCAACCGAGCAGAAACATTCACATCCACCAACTGGACCGTGCTACCTGATTCCCGAAAGACCGGTGCACCGCTTCGAATGAGAGTCTCGGTCGCTGGCTGCCAGCGCTGGGCAAAGTCTTCCGACAGGTACTGCCTTGCTACCGCGTAATCATTTTGCGGACCAGTTCCCGCAGCTAAAAAGCCCGACACGATTTCCTGCTCAGTAGCCCCCCGAGAGGGACCGGCAGGTGAGTAGTAGGAGAACTCCTGGCCAGTTGGCGCAACCAGCTCTGGGCCCGATTGCACATCCAAGTCTGTTGGCAGCGTCGCGCAGCCTGATAGCACCAGGGTCGCAAGAACTGCAATCAGTCGTCTCACTTCTCAACCCCCTCTGGCGGCAGAGCGATTGGTGAGTTTGCAATCACCGAGTCGCGGTGTCTTGGAAGAGTGAGTCTAAAACTTGTGCCAGCGTCAGGCTTTGACCAAACTTGCAGCCAGCCACGGTGCAAAGTGGCGTCCTCCTTAGAGATAGCCAAGCCCAAACCGGTCCCACCCACCGAGCGCTGGCGAGCAGGATCAGCTCGCCAGAAGCGGTCAAAGACCCGCTCCAACTGAGATCTTGACATGCCAACACCCTCATCTGAAACGCAAACCGCAACCGCTTGGTCGTTTTGACCAACCCGAACCGTGATTGGCTTGCCCTCGCCGTGCTCAACGGCATTGGAGAGCAGATTGCGCAGTAGCCGCTCGATTCGCTTGCCGTCTATCTCCGCCTCTACTGCCCCCGGCGGCAAGGCAATCCTGATCTCGGTGCTCTTGGATTTGGCAAGGGGCTCGATTGACGCAATTGCTGCACCAACCACGGCGTTGAGATCCTGGGTCTCGAGCTCAGGAGTCACCGCTCCGGCGTCATAGCGTGAGATCTCCAAGAGATCCGCGAGCAGTTTCTCAAAACGCTCAATCTGGTTTTGCATCAACTCAGCTGAGCGCGATAGCGCGGGGTCGAGCTTCTCTCGATTACCAAAAATCACTTCCCCGGCAAGCTTGATCGTTGTCAGCGGAGTCCTGAGTTCGTGTGAAACGTCGGAAACAAACCTGCGCTGCATTCTTGAGAGTTGATCAAGCTGTTGAATTTGCTGTTGCAGGCTGCCTGCCATCTTGTTAAACGACTTTGCCAACTGAGCAATAGAGTCCTCACCCTTCTCCGGGAGCCTTCTATCGAGCATTCCCGCAGAGAGTGATTGGGCAGCTTCGGCTGCCTCCTCAACCGGTCGGACCAGGCTCCTGGTTACCGCATAGCTAACGGCTGCAATCATGCCGATCATGATGATTCCGGCGATTGCAAGTGCGTTCTGCACCAGCTCGAGTGATTGCTGTTCGGGACTTAGGTCAAAGACCAGATAGAGCTCAAAGTCACCCGCAAGTGGAATTGTGAGTGGAGCTCCAACAGTGATGCCCGGTATAGAGACCCCGTCTCTAAAGATTGCCACCGACGTGTAGCTCAAAACCGACTGGGATTGGCGAACCTCTTCACGCAGTTCCTCGGGGATTGTTGCCAGATCTAGATCGATCGAGATTGGGGACTGAAACAGTTGCAGCTGCGGCTGGCCCGGGCTGCGCAGCAGCGCAACCTGCCTAGTCGCAGCTCCATCTGTGATCTCAAGTGATGGCACCACCGAGTTAATGAGCGTTTGCAACGCGGTTTCATCAGTGAGTGAGGCGGCCGCAACCGTGTTTTGGACCGAACTGACAGCCCGCTCGGTCTCAAACAAGACCTGAGAGAGTCGGCTTTGGTAAAAAGCGTTGGCGAGTGAATAGGACAAAAACCCACCGAGGGTGACAAGAGCGAGTGCGCTCAAAAAGACCGTTGCAAAGACCGTTCTAGCGGTCAGCGAGCGCCGAAAAAGCGAGATCAAGACTCAGTGCCGGCTCGATAACCGTGGCCACGAACAGTCATGACGATCTTTGGATTCTCAGGGTCCTGCTCGACCTTGGAGCGCAGCCGCTGGACATGGACATTCACCAACCTGGTGTCGGCCTTGTATTGATATCCCCAGACCTGCTCTAGGAGCATCTCTCGACTAAAGACCTGATTGGGCTTCACGGCCAAAGTGTGGAGCAGCTTGAACTCGAGCGGAGTCAGCGAAAGAGTTTGTTCGCCTCTTCGAACCTCAAAGGTTTTGGGATCGAGTGAGAGCCCTGCAACACTCACCCGCTGCGAGTCATCGCCCATCGGGCGAAGCCTCGCCTTGACCCTTGCAATCAGCTCAACACCGTTATGGGGCTTTACGACATAGTCATCGGCGCCAGCCTCAAGACCCAGGACAACGTCCTCGGTCTCACTCTTGGCGCTCAGCATGATTATTGGAACTCCGGAGTGAGCCCTGATCTGCCTGCAGACCTCGATTCCCGATTGACCGGGAAGCATGATGTCTAGCAAAACCAGATCGGGCTTCGACTCCGAAAATATGGAAACAGCACTTATGCCATCGCTAGCAAACAGGGGTTCGTATCCGGCACCCGAGAGCACCAAACCGACCATTTCGCGCAGTGCATCATCGTCATCTACAACGAGAATCCTTTGGGTCACTGCACCCTCCTAGCTAGTAACGGTAGTGGTCTACCTTGTAAGGTCCGTTTACTGGAACACCAATGTATCGTGCTTGGCGCTCAGTTAGGTGAGTCAATTCCACGCCCAGAGCATCGAGGTGCAGTCTTGCGACCTTCTCGTCTAGCTCCTTTGGCATGATGTGAACTCCCAGACCATACTCGTCAGCTCGCTCAAAGAGCTCAATCTGAGCCAGTACCTGGTTGGCAAATGAGGTCGACATCACAAATGATGGGTGACCAGTTGCGTTACCTAGGTTCATTAGGCGACCCTCACTGAGGACCAAAATGGCACGGCCGTTTGGCAGTCTCCACTCGTGAACCTGTGGCTTGATCTCGATCTTCTCGACGCCTGGAATCTTGCCGATGCCAACCATGTCGATCTCGTTGTCGAAGTGACCAACGTTCGCCAAAATCGCGAGGTTCTTCATCTTTAGGACGTGATCTGCGGTGATGATGTTCTCGTTACCTGTTGAGGTCACGAAGATGTCGATCTGGTCAATTACCGACTCCAGGGTTGCAACCTGGTAGCCGTCCATGACTGCCTGCAGTGCACAGATCGGGTCGATCTCGCTGACGATAACCCTGGCGCCCTGGCCACGCAGTGCCTCGGCGCAACCCTTCCCAACATCGCCGTAGCCGGCAACGAAGCAGGTCTTGCCGCCCATTAGGACGTCGGTAGCGCGGTTCAAACCATCTGGCAGTGAGTGGCGAATGCCGTACTTGTTATCGAACTTACTCTTGGTGACAGCGTCATTGACGTTGATGGCTGGGAACAAGAGCTTGCCAGCAGCAAAGAACTCGTAGAGGCGGTGAACACCGGTGGTGGTCTCCTCAGAGACACCGATGATCTCCTTGGACACTCTGGTGAAGTAGCTTCCATCGCGCTTTAGTGACTCGCGCAACACATCGAGAACTACCTGGTACTCCTCGGAGTCATCAACACCGGCAGGAGGAACCGAGCCGGCTGCCTCAAACTCGACGCCCTTGTGGACGAGCATGGTGGCATCGCCACCATCATCCAGAATTAGGTTTGGACCCTCAAAGCCCTGTGCTGAGAAGTCAAAGATTTTCTCCGTGCACCACCAGTACTCCTCCAGGGTCTCACCCTTCCAGGCGAAGACCGGAGTTCCCTTTGGCTCTTCTGGGGTTCCTAGACCAACCACGACCGCGGCTGCCGCTTCGTCCTGAGTTGAGTAAATGTTGCAGCTTGCCCAGCGCACCGAAGCGCCCAGGGCGGTTAGGGTCTCAATCAACACCGCGGTCTGCACGGTCATGTGCAGGCTTCCCGCAATGCGAGCGCCCTTGAGTGGCTGGTGTGGACCGAATTCTTCACGAAGTGCCATCAGCCCTGGCATCTCTGCTTCGGCTAGGCGGATTTGATGGCGACCTGATTCAGCGAGCTGAAGGTCTGCGACCTTGAAATCAATTGATGTCATTGTCTGACTCATGGGCATTTGGCCTTTCTGGTAATCGAAACTAGCTGTTTCTAATTGCTTTGATTGCTTTGTCTCGAATCTCAACCATCAAGGCCTCGTGGTTTGATTCTGCGTTAAGTCTAAGCAATGGTTCGGTGTTTGAGGGGCGAACATTGAACCACCACCAACGCTCATTGTTAGAACTAAAGGTGAGCCCATCAAATTCCTCAATACTCGCCTCAGGAAATGCGGCCTTGAGCCTTTCAATCGCAGCACCGCGGTCTTGGACCGTGGAGTTGATCTCTCCCGATGAGAAATATGGCGTGTACTGCCTCGAGATTTCACTCATGGGCGCATCGTTTGAACCGAGCTCGCTGATTAGATGCAGAGCCGCGAGCATGCCGTTATCGGCCCCCCAGAAATCTCTGAAGTAGTAGTGCGCTGAGTGCTCCCCGCCAAATACGGCATTCGTGGCTGCCATCTGATCTTTGATGAGTGAGTGACCGACCTTGGTGCGAACCGGCTTCGCGCCTGCTGCAACTATGACCTCTTCAACAGATTTAGAAGTCAAGAGATTGTGAAGCACGACCACATCTTTTTCACCCAGCTGCCGAACACGCTCAATCTCACGCTTCGAGACAATGGCCGCAAGCGCCGAGGGACTCACCAATTCGCCCTTCTCATCAACTGCAAAGCAGCGATCGGCATCGCCATCAAACGCCAAGCCCAGATCCGCTCCGACTTCCAACACCTTCGCCTGTAAATCAACCAGGTTCTTGGGATCAAGCGGGTTTGCCTCGTGGTTAGGAAAACTGCCATCGAGCTCAAAGAACATTTCGACTATCTCAATAGCTAGCCCGCGCTCCGACAAGACCAGCGGAACAGTGAAGCCGCCCATGCCATTGGCAGCATCAACCACGATCTTCAAGGGTCGAATGCTCTTGAGATCCACCAACTGATGCATGTAGTCGGCATAGTCACCACCGACATCCAAATCGCTGATCGAGCCTGGGTCAGAAACAGCAGTAATGCCCCTCTCCAGATATGCCTTTGCGCGATCGCGGATATCTGCCAACCCGGTGTCCATACTGATTCCTCTTGCCAGAGCCCGAGAGAACTTAATGCCGTTGTAGCTGGCGGGGTTGTGAGATGCGGTGAACATTGCCGCTGGCAGTTCATATTTGCCCGAGGCAAAGTAGGTCATGTCAGTTGAGCAAAGCCCAATCAACCTCACATCGGCCCCACGAGCATTTGCACCTTTAGCAAAAGCCGCGGCAAACCTCGGAGAGCTATCGCGCATATCGTGCCCAACAACCATTGCCTTACCGGCTAGTTCAAGCTCGTCTGCAAAGCCTGCGCCGAATGCCTCGATGACATCCTCCGTGAGCTCTTTGTCCACTAGACCCCTGACGTCATAGGTCTTCACAAAGGCATCAAAGTCGATCACATTCACACTCCGGTTGGTTAGCCTGCCAAGAATACAATGGGCACATGGCGCCTGGGCTGAACCACCGAGATCGGCACGGCAGAGGGCTGCGCCGACCAATCCCCACAAAGCTCCTATCCCACGGTTTCCATCGCGGCGGTTTTTTCAAGCAGGTGGTTTCCGACACTTGCGAATATCTAAAAGAAACCTTCAGTGAAGAACTTGGAGATCTGAAATGGCGAGTCGAAGAGGTCCCCTACCTCCAAGATGGTGATGAGGTCAGGCGCTGGAGCGCGAAAAAGAGCAACATGACCATCACGCTGTATCGAATCCCGATCGAGCGCTTTGGCAAAAAGCGAATTCCCGACCCGCGAATCCACATCGAGCAAGCCGTCATCTCTGCCGCGGCATCGTTGATTGACAAAGACCCCTGGGAACTAATTCACCCCGACTAGTTGACTCTGATCTCCAAATTATTGCCAAGGTTCGTGGTTTCTCTTGGGTGAATAACCGAATAGCCATTGGGGTCCAACACCTCAAGAGCCACCGCAAATTCGATTGAGCCATCAATCTTGATGCTGTTCGCCGAGGCGGGCAGGGCCACCTGCCCAAAGGGTGCAATCACCAGGGTTTGATAGCTCAGGCGATCGCCGGTCCGAGTCTCCACACTCACCTCTAAGACCGAGGAGCTGGGGTTGGCAATCAACACGGAGTTTTGATAGCTCGAGAGCGGCAGTGTCACTGAAGTGAATAGTTCTGCTGGTTGAATCCAGGCAAAATCCAACACTGGTTCAATGCTGGGATTGAGGATCGCTGCCAGCACCTCGGTGCTACTGGTAAGGGTTGCAAGCTGGTAAGTTCCAGAAATTTGAAGCTCGATTTCAGAAAAACCGCTCGGGTTCACCAGCTCTCGGAACAGCTCAACGTTGTCCTCACCAAACACCGTTACCACCACCTCGGCTATCTCCTCGCCGGGGTTATAGACACGCATGGTTGGGTTCTGAAAACCTTCGGTCAACGGCCGTAGGCCTGCAAAAACAAAGTCCGTATCGGGGCGAAGAGTGGGGCCCTCCAGCTCGACACCGATTGGGTTCAGCCCTCTGGTCTGACGATTTTGCATTGCCATTGAAATTTTGGGTCCAGAGCTTTCGAAGTAGACAGCAAATGCTTCCTCGCCGTTTGCGTATTGCGATGTGGTGATCAGCTTTTCCTCGCCGGGTGCGAGTGCAAAGCGGTCGGTGATAATTCGGGAGGGAAGGTGAATCTCAAGTTCAATCAGGGCCTCCACCTCGGCTGGGTTGTGAGCGATGATTACCGATTCAAAGCCCACAACAGCCGAACCATTGATGAGCCAACCGGAGGCAATTGGGGCCTGACAGAACATGCCAGCTAGACCCCTTGCGCGTTCCCTATCTATTACCTGAGTCTGAATCATGGAAGCCGCATTGGTGGATTGCTCTTTATCCCCGACCTCGGTAAGAGCGGCCAACTGAGAGGTGACAGGTGGTGCGACCAGGATCTCTCTCGCGCTCAGCTGCGAGGAAATTAGAGCCTCACCCACCTTTTCGACCGTGCCCAATTCGACTCCGCTCTCACCGCCAACCTCTGCAAGTGCCCCGGGGCAAACAATCTTCAGTGGTAGCGGCTCAACGCTGACTGCCTGCAGTTCGCTGGCTTTAGTTTCCAGCTGACCAAACTGGGGGAATAGCTGCCAGTGGGCACCCGATAGACCAAGCACTAAAAGTGCGGTCAGAGCTCTAAGAAAAATCTTCACTTGGTTTTTCTCACCATCCTTCTACCCGTAATCGATCCGGCGGTGGGAAGAGCCAGCAGGCCAAATGCAGCCAGCACAATCAGTTGCACCTCGCGAAGCGGGTAGTAATCAATCTCAATGTTCGGAATCGAATTAGATTCCACGAAAGACCAGAGTTGGCCAAAACCCGTCTGCCCAGCAGGCTGCAAAATAACAAGCGAGTCAAGCGCTATTGCAACGGATCTGGAGAGATCTCCCGAGCCCCTCAGCAGCACAAAGTCGACTCCCAAAACCTGATTCAGCTCCTCGATTCCCGCCGGGTTCCCGGCTATAAGCGAGCCACTCAGCTGCGCTATGAGTGAATCGATCTCAGAGCTTGGTCGGAAGTAGTCATAGAGCAAGGAGGTCTCGGCTTGGCTGCGGCCATCTCCCCATAGAAGTTCAACCGCAATCTCTTGACCCTCGAGGTCGATCAAGAGGGTCCTGGTGCCTGGGTTCACATCGCTGGCTGCAAGCACCAGTGCCGGAACCTGTCGCTCTAAACCAAACTCGAATGCCTTAGGTTGCATCGAGCCAAATACCGCCCCGGATGCCAGCGCCGAAACAGTTAGCAGCGCCGCACCGGTGACCCTCAACTTTTCGCTGCCAAGTCGATCTAGAGAAGCCGCAATCAAAACCAGCAGGGTGAGAAGAAGAGCAATCAGTAGCGGCTGAGTACCCGCCACAGGCTGATAACTGGAGGCGTAGAGGAGCGCGATGGCCAAAACCCAGAGCGGTGCAGCCAGCCCCAAGCGGAATATTGAACCAACCAGAGCAATTAGCGCCAAGCCAATAAGCAGATAGAGCCAGACTGGCTGCTCATAAAGTGAAACCGGCCCCTGCTGCACGGAAGAGGTAATTGTCAAAAACTCATAGGCCTGTTTGCCAATAATGAATTGCAACCAGGGAGCCAGAAGGGCAGCGCCGGGAACAAAGAACCAGATCAATACCCCAAGCCTTCTAAGCCGCTGGGCACCAAGTCCGATGCTGACTAGCACTAGGAAAGCAAAAAGCACCGGAGAGCTCACCGCTATCAGAGCACCGGACAAACCCGCTAGACCAAGCCAACGCCAGGAGCGGGCGAGGTTATAGGCAAAAGCGGCCTTGACTAGGAAATATCCGGTCCAGGGTAGAAAAGCGTGGACCACCAGTTCCAGAACTGCAGCGTCACGCTGCAACAGCAAAACCGGTGCGGCTAGCGCGTAGCTCAGACCGAATCCATTTCGAACCCAGGTGCTTTGAGAGATGGTGCTCGCCAGTAGCCAGGAACCAAAAAACGCCAGCGCCGGAGCAAACAAGACAAACCAGGCCAGTCCATCTGAGGCACTGCCCGGCCAGATCGTAGCGATCAGGGCAAAGAACCAGTTAAACGGATCACTTGGAAGATTGACCCCACCCAGATAAGCCTGCGTGCTCGCAGCGGTTGCGCTCCATATTGATTCCCAGGTTCTTCCGAGTGGGACTAGTCGCTCGCCATAAATCGCGCCCTGTGGCAATAAGCCAAAGCCCACGGCTAGCGGAACTAGGGCGAGCCAGAACGACTTGGACTCCCAAATACCAGGGGTTCTCACCTCGGGTTCTGGCTCCTCTTCAAACCTTCTTGATCGCCGCTGGCTGATCTGCTCCTGGGTGGCATAGAGCTGCGGGATTGACGCGAGTGATCCGAGTTTGCGGACTCGTTTTCTGGCTGCCAGTCGCTGACTTATTGTGAACCAGCTGTAGAGCCACGCGCTGAACTGGGCAACAATGCGCGCTGGTCGCTTCTGGAAAAGGTTCAGAGGAATCGAAGATAGTGCGACCAGGGGCATTGCGAGATACAAAATGGGGAGTAGCCACCCTGGCCACATGATCGTTGCCAGGTGAGTGTGAGCCTTGGAGAGCGCCTCGGCCCTGCCGCCAATCAGCTTTTTTGCCGGGTGCAGATTTGTGGTTAGGCCCCCGGCGCTTAGCACCTTGGCACTTGGCTCGACTATTACCCGGAATCCCATTGCACGAGCCTTGATGCAGAACTCGATGTCTTGGGAATAGCTCGGAGAGCTGTCGTCGATGCCTCCGGTGTTCTGCCAAAGGCCCATTGCAACCAACATCCCAGCGGTTGAAACCGCAAGAGTGTCGCCGGTGGAATCGAACTGGCCCTGGTCGTATTCGTCTTCAACCAAAGTGAATGGTCTGGAGGTCTTTGTGGTGGTCAAACCCAACTGACGAATCTGGATCGGGTGATCCCAGTCGAGCAGCTTGGGTCCAATAACCGCTACTGAAGGCGATATCTCCGCGGCTCTAGAGAGCCGCTCTAGTGCCTCGGGCTCGGGCGCGGTGTCGTGATGCAAGATCCAAAGCCAGCTCGGGGTGCCCTGAAAAGCCCGGATGCCATCTTCGATCGCTGCGCCCTGCTTTTTTGAATCCGACATCAACGCGGCAAGACCGAAGCTCTTCGCCAGATCTAGGCACTGCTCAGATTCCAAAGTTTCAACAACAACTACCTGTTCCAGGGGGTGAGTCTGATTTTGCAGTGCGGTGAGCGTTTGATTCAGTGTCTCCGCGTCACCACGCGAAATAACGACGGCCGCTACGGTGAGCGAAGCCACGATTTCTTAGGCGCGCCTGCGCAGACGACGGCGCTCACGCTCAGAAAGACCGCCCCAGATTCCAAAGCGCTCGTCGTTCTTCAACGCGTACTCAAGGCACTCAGACTTCACGGTGCACTGGGCACAAATCTTCTTGGCATCTCTGGTGGAACCGCCCTTTTCAGGGAAGAAGGCTTCTGGATCGGTCTGCGCACAAAGGGCATCCTCTTGCCAGGCTAGCGGATCCGACTCTCCGTCGCCGTAAGCCTTTGCCACCCCCAGTTTGAGAACATCTACAAACCAGTTAGTTGGCACCTGACCACGTTGTTCCATGCCGGAATCCCCTTTGCTTCTAAATTGCGATGCTGTAATTACAACGGTGTAAGTATGCCTGTGTCAAGT
>DATBNK010000108.1:0-21834 GCA_036554355.1 Aquiluna sp. | reverse complement strand
GTGGCCGCTTAGGGCCTCGAGGGTCGCTTTTCCAATAAACCGAAGAGCGTTCTCGGTCGGCAAGACAGTAACGTCGTGGCCAGCCTCGGAGAAGGCTCGGATTAGATTGGCTGCCTTGTAGGCAGCAATTCCGCCGGTGATTCCAAGCAGAATGCGCAAAGGGGTTCCTAGCTAAGAGGTTTTCTCTCGAGCTTGTCTGCGTAGATCTCGTGCAGTGCAATGCTCAAAGGCTTGTCATCAATTGAAGAATCGACCAGTGGTCCAACGTAGTTGAACAGGCTGCCCTCGTGCAGGGCGCTGTAGTACTCGTTGATCTGGCGAGCTCGCTTGGAGGCGAAGATCACTAGCTGGTAGTTGGAGTCAACCTTGTCCAGCACGGAATCGATTGGTGGAAAAACGATGCCATCGCCTTTTTCAGTCATTTGCTGCCTCTTTCACAATCTTGATGATCTCTTGCGCACAAAACTCTAAGTCGTCATTTATCAACTGGAAATCGAATTCATTCGCAGCCTCAAGTTCTCTGCGCGCGGTGGTTAGTCTAGTTTGAATTTCAGATTCTGTCTCGGTCGCTCTATTTCTAAGTCTTTGTTCGAGCTCTTCCCAGCTCGGTGGGGTGATAAAAATGCTTATTACCTCGGGGTGAGACTTCTGCACCTGCCTGGCTCCCTGCAGGTCAATCTCGAGTAGCAGGTGCTTTCCTAGCTCAGTGGCTCTATCGAGTTCTGATTTGAGCGTGCCGTAGTAGTTGTGGTTGTGCACTTGCGCCCATTCCAAAAAATCACCCGAGGCAATGCCGTCTTCAAAGCGCTCGGTAGTGACAAAGTGGTAGTGAACACCATCTTGCTCCCCCGGCCTTGGCGCTCTGGTTGTTGCCGATACCGAGAGCATGAACTCAGCGTCGTTTGAGGTGATCCACTTCACCAAGGAACCCTTGCCAACCCCGGCAGGCCCTGCCAAGACAACTAGCTTCATAGCTCCAACTTAGCTCTGTCTATCTCTCGCGCCAGCTGAGAGCTGCCCTTAGCGGTGATCGCTCTAGAGACATTAGCCACAACCCTGTTAGCCGAGGCTCCAAAGATGTCCTTCAAATCAGACAACTTCGCACCCTGGAAGCCAAAGCCCGGAGCCAAAATGGGGATTTCGATGTCTTTGGTTCTAATCCAATCAATCCCAAAGGCCGCGAGGTCTTGGGTTGCACCTATCACCACACCGGCATCTTTGTTGCCGATCTCCTTGGCGCCCTCAATTACCAATTGGCTCACTGTTGCCTTGCCGCCTTTAGCGGTTTGCAGCTCCTGAGCCTCGGGGTTTGAGGTCGCTGCGAGCAAGAAAATACCGCCGTTTACGTCCTTGGCATATCCCATTAGCTCTCGAAGAGAGCCGGTGCCGAGATAGGGGCTTAGGGTCAACGCATCTGATCGCAGCGGAGAGTCATCTCCGAACCAGGCCTGAGCATAACCAATCAAGGTGGAGCCAATGTCGCCACGCTTGGCATCCGAGATGATCATCAGTGATGCCGCTCTGGCAATTGTGTAGACCTCCTCCAATGCGAGGTACCCAGCTGAGCCAAAGCGCTCGAAGTAGGCAATCTGGGGTTTGATGATGCCCACCCTGGACTCGCACGCATCAATAATCCTGAGTGCATAGTCCCTTGCACCGATTGCGGTGTCGGGTAGCCCGAAGTTGCCAAGCTCTGATTCAGATGGATCAATCCCGACACACAGTTGGGATTGCTCCATGGCCTTTTCGAGCCGGGCAGAAAAACTAGCCACCGATCAGGGCCTTTCTCTCGAGAGCGTGCTGCTGGAGTGGCTTGACTCTAAAACGTCCCTCTCGAACTGCCTCAAAGGACCCAATCGCAGCGCTCAGTTGAGCAGCGGTTGTAAAGATTGGCTTATCTGCTGCGGTGGTGGCAGCTCGGATTTCGTAGCCATCGACCCGGGCATCTGCTCCCGATGGTGTGTTCACCACAACGTCGACCTCACCCGCGGTGATCATGTCAACGATTGAGCGCTCATCACCCTCAGCCTGGGAATGCTTGATGACTTCCTCGGCAACAATTCCGTGACGTCCCAGCATGCGGGCTGTTCCAGAAGTGGCAAGGATTCTAAAACCCAGCTGCGAGAGCCTGCGAACAGGAAGCAACAATTGCGGCTTGTCTCGATCGGCGACCGAAACGAAAACCGTCCCACTTAGTGGAAGGGCTGAACCGGCTCCAGCCTGTGACTTGGCGAATGCTGTTGGGAAATCGGAATCAATCCCCATGACCTCACCGGTGGAGCGCATCTCAGGGCCAAGCAGTGAGTCAACGAAGCGGCCATCCTTGGTGGCAAACCGCTTGAAGGGCAAGACCGCTTCCTTGACCGAGACCGATGTTCCCGGCGGTAAGAACCTGCCGTCGTGCTTTGGAAGGTGACCCTCTGAAACCAGCTCTCTTATGGTCTTACCGATCATGACCAGAGAGGCCGCCTTGGCGAGCGTAATACCGAGCGCCTTAGAGACAAAGGGCACCGTTCTAGAGGCTCGTGGGTTTGCCTCGAGCACGTAGAGCACATCTGAGGCAAGAGCAAACTGCACGTTTATTAGCCCCTTCACATCAAGGCCCTCGGCAATCAGCTTGGTTGCATTTGCAACTCTCTCGATCTGAGCATCGCTCAGGGTTATTGGTGGCAGTGTGCAACTGGAGTCTCCAGAGTGGATGCCAGCTTCCTCAATGTGTTCCATGACACCACCGACATAGAGTTCGTGGCCGTCATAGAGCGCGTCAATGTCAATTTCGATCGCGTCATCAAGGAAGCGATCAACGAGTAGCGGGTGCGTTGCATCCACAAGTGCGTGCTCGGCAATGCGCTCGAAATAACCGCCGAGCGACTTTTCGTCATACACGATCTCCATGCCTCGACCACCGAGCACAAAGCTTGGCCTAACCAGCACTGGATAACCAATTCGGTTTGCCACCGCAACCGCACTTGGCAGGTCTGTTGCAATGCCATTTGCCGGAGCCAAAAGACCAGCCGCATCCAAAATCTGCTGGAACTGACCGCGCTCTTCGGCGCGGTCAATAGAGTCTGGGCTGGTTCCCAAAATTGGAATCCCGGCTTCCTTTATTCCTTGAGCCAGCCCGAGTGCGGTTTGACCGCCGAGCTGAACAAGAACCCCCATCAGTTCACCAGAGGCACGCTCCGCTTCGATCACTTCAAGAACATCTTCCAGGGTGAGCGGTTCGAAGTAGAGCCGGTCCGAGGTGTCGTAGTCGGTGGAGACCGTCTCGGGGTTGCAGTTGATCATGATGGTCTCATAACCCGCATCTCGCAGTGCAAAGGCAGCATGCACACAGGAGTAGTCGAACTCGACTCCTTGACCAATTCGGTTTGGACCACTGCCCAAAATCACCACCTTCTTGCGATCCGAGGGAACGACCTCGGTGAACTGCTCATACGAGGAGTAGTGATATGGAGTTAGCGCGGGGAACTCCCCTGCGCAGGTGTCTACGGTCTTGAAGATTGGCCTGAGGTCTAATCCATACCGCAGGCTTCTCATTGTCTTTTCATCACTTTGGCGAAGCTGGGCCAGCTGCGCATCGCTGAAGCCATGTTCTTTGGCTTTTTTGAGCGAGTCGCGGTCAATCTCAGGAAGCGCCTTGAACCAGTCGGCGATCTCATTGATCAGCACTACCTGGTCGATGAACCAGGGATCAATCTTGGTTGCCTCAAACACCTCTTGCGCAGTTGCACCAGCTCGCAGTGCTTGCTGAAGCTGGACCAGGCGAGCATCGGTTGGGGTGGCAATTGCGGTTAGCAAATCTTCCTTGCTCGCAGGGATTTCTCCCCAGTGGAAACTCGAACCACGCTTCTCGAGTGACCGCAATGCCTTTTGCAGAGCCTGGGTGAAGGTCCTTCCAATGGCCATCGCTTCACCGACGCTCTTCATGGTCGTGGTCAAAGTGGTGTCAGCAGCCGGGAACTTCTCAAAAGCAAACCTTGGGACCTTCACGACTATGTAGTCCAGGGTCGGTTCGAACGAGGCTGGAGTGACCTTGGTGATGTCGTTTGGAATTTCATCCAGGGTGTAGCCAATTGCAAGCTTTGCTGCAATCTTGGCAATTGGGAAACCGGTCGCTTTGGATGCCAAAGCGGAAGAGCGCGAGACTCTAGGGTTCATCTCAATGACGATTACCCGACCATCTTTCGGGTCAACCGCGAACTGAATGTTGCAACCTCCGGTGTCGACGCCAACATCGCGAATAATTCGGATTGAGATGTCCCTGAGGTTCTGATATTCGCGGTCCGTGAGGGTCAAAGCTGGTGCAACGGTGATTGAGTCACCAGTGTGAACGCCGACGGGATCGAAGTTCTCAATCGAACAAACCACCACTGAGTTGTCGTTCTTATCTCGCATGAGCTCTAACTCATACTCTTTCCAGCCCAGAATGGACTCCTCCAAGAGCACCTCTGAGGTTGGTGATGCTTGAAGGCCCGCTCCGGCGATTCGACGCAGGTCCTTTTCGTCATAGGCAAAGCCGGAACCGAGTCCACCCATGGTGAAGCTTGGGCGAACCACTAGCGGGTAACCCAGCTTGGCGGCACCCTCTAGTACTTCATCCATTGTGTGTGCGATGTAACTCTTCGCCACATCTGCACCGGCGTCTAAAACAAGCTGCTTGAATTCCTGACGATCCTCACCCGCTCGAATCGCTGCAACATTGGCACCAATCAGCTCAACCCCGTACTTCTCGAGCGAACCGCGCTCATAGAGCGCCATGGCCGCATTGAGAGCGGTCTGACCACCAAGGGTCGGCAGGATCGCATCCGGTTTCTCCTTTTCGATGATTGCCTCGATCACTTCAGGCGTGATCGGCTCGACGTAGGTGGCATCAGCGAAGTCTGGATCGGTCATGATTGTTGCGGGATTGGAGTTGATCAGGATGACCCTGATGCCCTCTTCTTGCAGCACTCTGCAGGCCTGGGTTCCCGAGTAGTCAAACTCACAGGCTTGTCCAATCACGATCGGTCCGGAGCCAATTACCAGAACGGAATTTATGTCTGGTCTTTTGGGCATTAGTTCTTCTCCTGAATCATGTTGACAAACTTGTCGAATAGGTAGTGCGAATCGTGTGGGCCGGCTGCGGCTTCGGGGTGGTACTGGACTGAGAAGGCTCTGATGTCTTCACACTCGAGCCCTTCGACCACGCCATCGTTTAGGCCGCGGTGAGAGACTCGGACGTTGCCAAAGCCCTCGGGGCTTTGAGCCTCATCTTCCTCAAACTTCACTGCAAAGCCGTGATTGTGGGCTGTGACCTCGACCTGTCCGGTGGCCTTCTGCATCACCGGTTGATTTATGCCACGGTGACCAAAGTCAAGTTTGTAGGTGTCAAAACCAAGTGCCCTACCAAGAAGCTGATTTCCGAAGCAGATGCCAAAGAACGGCACGTCCTTTCTCAGAACCTCGCGAAGCATCTTGACCTGGTCCTCGCTTGCCTCTGGGTCACCCGGCCCATTCGAGAAAAACACTCCGTCTGGGTTAGCGCTGAGAATCTCCTCAGCCGTGGCGCTGGCTGGAAAGACCTCCATCTCAACACCGCGGGATGCCAGGTGCTCGAGAGTTGACTTTTTGATACCCAAATCCAAGATTGCAACCTTGCCGATTTTCTTCCCTTCGGCCGCAATGATGTAGCTGTTCGGTGTCGTGACGACGTCGCTTAGTTTCAGTCCGGCCATCTTGGGAGCGGTTCTAACCTGTTCGAGCATTTGCTCCTGAGTGAGTTCCATGCTTGAGAAGATCCCTGCCCGCATTGCTCCGAGTGATCGGATTTTCAGGGTTAGGGCTCGGGTGTCCAAGTTCGCGATTCCAACTATCCCCTGGGCCTCCAAGTCTGCCTGAAGGGTGCGCTCGGATCTGAAGTTGGATGCCATTCGGGAGGGTTCTTTCACCACGTAACCGGCAACCCAAATCTGAGAGGACTCCTCGTCGCGCGCGTTCATTCCAACGATGCCGATGTGGGGGGCGGTTTGCAGCACGATCTGCCCCGCGTAGCTTGGGTCGGTGATGGTCTCTTGGTAACCGGTCATGCCGGTCGCAAAGACCAGCTCCCCGGTTGTCTTTCCCGTGGCTCCGAGTGGTTCACCCTCGAATACGGTTCCGTCTTCCAATACCAAATAGGCCTTAGCCACGTTGTACCCCTGTCACTTTTTCGATTGCGTCTTCGTACTCTTTGCGCTTGCTAGCGCTAACCACCCTGAGGTTCGTCATTACATCTTGATCTCCCAATCGCCACACCAGAACCATCAGGCCATCGCGCTCAACGCCCTTGTCTATGGTTGCGCTAGCGCGAGTAAGAGCAATCAGATCTTTTTTAGGAATGTGCAAACTTGGTTCACCAACTCGCTCAATCGAGATGCCTGCCTCGGATAGGAAGACCTTGGCTTTTCCTCGGCCGCCGAGTCGGTGCGCCCAGACTCTGGAAAGTGGGCTGATTGCAAAAACGGTGCTGGCATAAAAAGCGTCCCCGAGTTCAACCCCACCAACACTTTGAGCTGGAGCGGGGATGGTCAGCTGCTGCTCCTGCTTACGTCTTTGCACAGAGCGATAAACCCGCCAGGCAATCAAAAACACCATTGCTACTAATAGCGTGCCAATTACTTCGCGAATCATTTCGCAACCAACTTTCGGTCCTCAACGGTGAAGCGGCCGCGGTAAATGGTCATGACTACCTCGCCCGGCAGCTTCATGCCGGCAAAGGGATTGTTTTGGCTCTTGGAGTGCGTGCTGGAGCTAATGGTTCTAGCTGCGGCAGGATCAATCAGGGTTAGGTTGGCAACTGCACCAACAGCAATTTGCCCGTGATCACTCAGACCGGCTATTTGCGCGGGCTTTTCACTAAGTACCGATTGGAATCGCTCCCAGTTTGACTTGCCAGATTCGATAAGAACCTGCTGGACAACGCTGGCGGCATTTTCAAGGCCCACCATTCCAAATGCTGCGCTGTCCCACTCGCACTCCTTTTTCTCTGCTGAGTGCGGGGCGTGGTCGGTGCCAACAACGTCGATGGTTCCATCGATTAGTGCCTCTTGCAGTGCCTTGGTGTCTTCGCTTTTGCGAAGCGGCGGATTGACCTTGTAGACCGGGTCGTAGCTTCGAACCAGATCTTCAGTTAGCAGCAGGTGGTGCGGAGTGACCTCTGCAGTTAGATCAATGCCCTGCTTTTTTGCCCAGCGCACAACATCGACCGCTCCTGCGGTGGTGAGGTGACAGATGTGCAATCTCGAGCCGGTCTTTTGAGCCAGCAGTGCATCGCGCTCGATGATCTTCTCCTCGGCCTCGGCTGGCCAACCGGTGAGGCCGAGTTCGGTAGCAAGTGCACCCTCATTCATCTGTGCACCGGGCGTCAAGGTGGGGTCTTGAGCGTGCTGGGCTATCACTCCCCCAAACTTCTTCACGGCAACTAACGCCTGCTCCATCAGCTTTTCGTCAAAAACACAAACTCCGTCGTCGCTAAAAACCCTCACGTTTGCCTTTGAAGAGGCCATCTCGGTAATGGCTGATAGCTCTTTGCCCAAAAGCCCTTTTGTCACAGCTCCGATTGGTTGAACGTCCACATATCCAGCAGCCAACCCAAGTTCGTAGACCTCTTCAACCAGCTCGGCGCTGTCGGAGACCGGAGCGGTATTCGCCATCGACAACACTGCGGTGTAGCCGCCGGCAGCGGCTGAGCGCGATCCGGTTAGCACCGTTTCGCTTGCCTCGAATCCTGGCTCTCGAAGGTGGGTGTGGACATCCACGAAGCCTGGTAGCACTAATAGCCCAGTGCAGTCGATACCAGGTTCTGAGAGTTTGCCGATTTCGACTATCACTCCACCGTCAATCTTGATATCGACAATCTCTGCTCTAGCGTTGCTTGCATTTTTAAGAACGATCATCAGGCATCCCCTCCGGCTAGAACCTGATACAAAACCGCCATTCGCACCGAGACCCCATTGGCAACCTGCTCCAAGATGGCAGCCCTAGGGTCATCTGCAGCCTCCGAGGAGATTTCTAGTCCTCGGTTCATGGGGCCAGGATGCAAGATCAAGCAGTCTTTCTTTAGCGAGGCGAGCCTTTGGTCCGCCAAGGACCAGTTCGCCGCATACTCCGGCTCTGAACCAAGTCGATTCTCAGTCATCCGCTCACGTTGGACTCTGAGCATCATCACAACATCCGGCTGGTTGGAAAGTGATTCTTCAAAACTAAGCGAGGTCTTCACCCCTAGTTTCTCGATCCCAATTGGCATCAAGGTCCTTGGCCCGGCAACCTCAACTTTGGCACCGAGTGTTTGCAGTAGGTGGATGTTTGATCGGGCGACTCTGGAGTGCTTGATGTCTCCAACGATTAGAACCTTGATGCCCTTTAGGTCGGATCCAGGGGCCAGGCGTTGACGAATTGTCATGGCGTCTAAGAGCGCCTGGGTGGGGTGTTCGTGAGAGCCATCACCGGCATTCACGATCGAGGCAGAAATCCAGCCCCGGTGAGCGAGGTTGTGTGCGGCACCGGATGCGGGATGGCGAATCACAATGGCATCGGCACCGAGGGCCTCGAGGGTCTGCGCGGTGTCTTTCAAGCTTTCACCCTTTGAAAGCGATGAGGTTGCCGCAGAGAAGTTGATGACGTCTGCACTTAGCCTGGTGGCTGCTATTTCAAAGCTGATGCGTGTTCTGGTGGAGTTCTCAACAAAGAGGTTGACGATCGTCTTTCCCCTAAGGGCTGGCAGTCGCTTTACCTCGCGCTGGGAAACGGCACCTAGCTCTTGGGCATTGTCGAGTAGTCCAAGTGCCTGCTCCTTGGTTAGATCAGCTGTCGAGATCAAGTGCCTCACTGGTCGATCACCACCAGGTCGTCAGCATCGATCTCTTTCAAAAACACCGAGACCCGCTCTTTTGTTGAGGTGGGTAGATTCTTTCCAACGAAATCGGGCCGGATCGGTAACTCGCGGTGTCCGCGGTCGGCCAATACAGCCAACTTCACCTGGCGAGGCCGTCCGATGTTGGTAATCGCATCGAGTGCTGCGCGAACCGTTCTGCCCGAGAACAGCACATCATCGACCAACACGACCACCTTGTTCTCAAGGGATGCGGTTGGGATGTTGGTTGGGGCCATTTTGCGCTCTTTGGACACAAGGTCATCGCGATACATCGTGATGTCCAAAACCCCTGCGGGTATTTGGTATTCGGGTTCAATCTGGGAAATGATTTTGGCAATGCGATTGGCCAGGTGGATTCCTCGAGTGGGAATGCCGAGAATGATTAGGTCCTCAAAACCCTCGTTAGCTTCGAGGATTTCGTGAGCGATTCGCCTGAGGCATCGCTCGATGTCTTGTGCATCAAGCACGGTTCGTTGGCTCATGGCCAGCTCCTTCTTCGCCTCGCTGGACGAATTTAAAGGACATTTGCGCTAAAGCATAACAGCTCTAGAGAGCTGCGCCTCCTTTTGCAAGGCGAGCCAGAACGCCGTTGATGAATTTTGGAGAATCGTCTGTGGAGTACTCGCTTGCCAGGGCCACAGCCTCGGCAATGGCCACCTCATTAGGAACCTCTTCGTTATGCAAGATCTCCCATGCGCCCAGTCTCAGAATCGCCCTATCGACGTTGGGCATGCGCTCCAGGCTCCAGCCATCCGAGAGCATCTTGAGTTCGTTGTCAATCTGATCCGCGTTGGTGAAATAGCCCATAAGTAGCATCTCTGCGTAATCGAAGATGGCTTCTTGGTTCTGACGATCAGCTACTTCCTCATTGGTTTCTTTGAGGAGCAGTAGCGCATCATCCTGGCGAACACCAGCTGCGTAGAGTGCGTCTAGAGCTCTTTTGCGTGCTTTGGTCCGGGCGCTCAACTATTCGCTCACTCGGCCTAGGTATTCACCGGTTCTGGTGTCTACCTTGACCTTGGTGTTGTTCTCGATAAACAGCGGGACCTGAATCTGGTGGCCGGTCTCGACCGTTGCGGGCTTGGTGCCGCCACTTGAGCGATCTCCCTGCAGTCCAGGCTCGGTGTAGGTGATCTCCAAAACAACCGATGCTGGTAGTTCAACGTAGAGCGGGTTGCCCTCGTGCAGGGCAACTGTGGCCAGCTGGTTCTCCAAAAGGAAGTTGCTGGTGTCACCCATCACTGCGGCATCCACCGTGATCTGCTCGTAGTTGGTGCTGTCCATGAATACGTAGCCGGAGCCATCGTTGTAGAGATACTGCATATCTCTGCGGTCCACGTTGGCAGTCTCGATCTTGATGCCGGCGTTGAAGGTCTTGTCTACAACCTTGCCGCTTGTTACATTGCGCAGCTTGGTGCGCACAAAAGCTGGACCCTTGCCTGGCTTGACATGCTGAAACTCGATAACACTCCAGAGCTGGTTTTCAATCGAGAGCACCATGCCGTTTTTAAGATCGTTTGAGGTTGCCATTTTTCTCCTTGTTAGGCCTCTGAGATTCTAGCCGCGAGCCAGTTGTTCGATCGCGAGCAGGTAGCTATCCAGGCCAAATCCTGCAATCACTCCCGTGGCAACCGCCGAGATAACACTGGTCTGACGGAACTCTTCACGAGCGTGCGGATTAGAAATGTGCACCTCAATCAGCTTGTTGCCGGCGGAGGTGTGGGCCGCGCAAGCATCTCTGAGCGCATACGAGTAGTGAGTGAAGGCAGCTGGGTTCAAAACCACTGCAAACTTGTTTGTGAACGCCTCGTGGATCCAGCCGATTAGCTCTTCCTCAGAGTTGGTTTGCCTGAAGTCGACTGCAACACCGAGCTCACTAGCCCTATTGGTGATTGCTTTGTCAAAGGCCTGCAGGTCCATTTTTCCATAAACCTCTGGCTCTCTAGCGCCGAGCAAGTTCAGGTTGGGGCCATTCAAAACCAAGATCTTCATGGCTAAACGCTATTCCACAATCGACTGAAAAGCCGTAAATAGCAGCTCTTTGGTCGGCGCATTCAGAATTGCTGGCTTTCCGATTCGCTCAAGAACAACAAACCTTAGTGAACCCGAACGGCTCTTTTTGTCCCGCTGCATCGTCGCATAGAGCGGTTCCCAACGGTCTGCTCGATAGCTAAGTGGCAGCCCTAAGCCGCCCAGCACACTGCGATGTCTTTCGACATCAGCTTCACTGAGCCTTCCCGAGAGAAGAGCCAATTCAGCGGCATAGACCATGCCGATCGAGATTGCCGCTCCGTGACGCCAGTTGTAGCGCTCGGCATGCTCGATGGCGTGACCAAGGGTGTGGCCATAGTTCAAGAATTCTCGTTCACCGGTCTCTTTGAAATCGGCAAGAGTGATTCTTTCCTTGATGGCCACAGATCGTTCGATGATTTCACGGAAGGTATCGGAGCCGACATCGGTGGCCGCATCCCCTGCTTCAATTGCCTCAAGAATCCATGGGTCTTCGATAAAGCCATACTTTGCGACCTCTGCCATCCCGGCAAGCAGCTCGTTGCGAGGAAGGCTGTGCAGGGTGTCGAGATCTATAAATACCTGGTGCGGCATGTGGAATACCCCGACAAGGTTCTTGCCCTCCTGGGTGTTGATGCCCGTCTTGCCGCCAACCGCTGCATCCACCATGCCCAAAAGGGTGGTTGGTATCAAGATTGACCTAACCCCCCTGAGCCAGGTCGCTGCCACAAAACCGGATAGGTCGGTGGTGGAGCCGCCACCGAGCCCGATAACGGCATCGTTTCTTTGGAAATCAGCCTGCCCCATGATGTCCCAGCAAAATGCCGCAACCTCAACACGCTTGGCTGCCTCTGCCGCCGGCACCTCTGCCAAGAGAGCTTCGAATCCTTGGCTGACCAGAGTCTCTCGCAATACCTCGGCGGTGGCGGCAAGGGGCTGCGGGTAGACAATCAGGGCCTTTTTGACTCCGTCCAAAGAGCCGGCAACGTCCTCGAGCAGGCCGCGACCAATAATCGCGTTAGTTTTCAACAGCTAGCTCCTCTAGTTCGGCCATGAGAGTTCTGATTGGTCTGGACCCAGTAAACAGTGTGGCATTTGCAGCAAGTCTGTATGTCTCGACTCGCTCCGAATAGATTCTCTCCCAGGCTTCAGGATCGTTTTTTAGAAGCGGTCGTTTATCCAAATTGATTTTGCCCAACACAGATTGGGCATCAGTGTCTAGGAAGATCACTCGGTGACCCTTGAGGAGTTCGCGGTTTGCCTCCGTAAGCAGCACACCACCTCCGGTGGCAACGACGTCAAACTCGCTAAGGGCTCGCTCTAGTGCTTTGGTTTCGAGGGTTCGAAAGTGTTCCTCGCCATGTTTTTCGAAGATGCGAGTAATAGATCCATGCTTGGCACCAATCAGTCGATCTGTGTCGGCAAAGGACACGCCAAGTTTTTTAGCAAGTTTTTTACCAAGCGTGGTTTTGCCGGCTCCCATGGGGCCGACCAGCACAATCGCCCGGGACATTACGGCCTAACGATGCGGGAGCGAAGCGTCTTAGGAATATTGGCTAGGTAGCTTTCTAGGTTGCGCTTTGTCTCACCGAGTGAGTCGCCACCAAACTTTTCTAAAACAGCATCTGCCAGCACCAGCGCGACCATCGCTTCGACCACGATTCCAGCTGCCGGCACCGCACACACGTCGCTGCGCTGGTGGTGGGCAGTTGAAGATTCGCCGGTTGCGGTATCAATGGTTTGAAGTGCCCTCGGAACGGTACTGATTGGCTTCATACCGGCTCGCACCCGAATGATTTCACCGTTGGACATGCCGCCTTCAATGCCTCCGGCACGGTCTGTGACTCGGTTTACCTCGCCATCGGCGGTGACTATTTCATCATGCGCAACTGAGCCACGTCGACGAGTGGTCTCCAGGCCATCACCGATCTCTACAGACTTCATGGCCTGAATGCCCATTACCGCTCCGGCGAGCTTGGAATCAAGCCTCCGGTCAGAGTGGACATAGCTGCCAAGACCTGGAGGGCAGCCATAGACCAGTGTCTCTACAACTCCGCCAATGGTGTCGCCACTCGAGTGGCACTCGTCTATCTCGGCGACCATGGCATCGGATGCGCCCTTGTCAAAGGCGCGCACCGGATCTTCGTCCAGCTTCGAAACATCCTTTGGCCTTGGTAGTTCAATCGAGTCGCTGATTGCTGTTCCAATTGCGACGGTGTGAGTGACTAGCTCAATGCCAAGCTCGCGAAGGAAGTTTTGTGCGACTCTACCCAGGGCGACCCTGGTCGCCGTTTCCCTTGCGCTGGCACGCTCTAGGACTGGTCTTGCCTCATCAAAGTCATATTTCTGCATGCCGGTGAAGTCGGCATGGCCAGGCCTAGGCCTGGTAAGGGCTGCGCCTCTGGCTCCAGTGAGCTCTTCGGGATCCACCGGTGCGGCGCTCATTACCTTTTCCCACTTCGGCCACTCGGTGTTGGCGATGCGAATGGCAATTGGGCCGCCTTGGCTCAGACCATGGCGGATTCCGGTCGAGAGGGTTACCTCGTCCTTTTCAAACTTCATTCTTGCGCCGCGACCATAGCCCAGTCGCCTGCGGGCTAGAGCATCTTGGATTTCCTCGGCCAGCACCGGAACGCCGGCTGGAAGCCCCTCCATTACTCCAATGAGTTCGGGACCGTGTGATTCTCCAGCAGTTATCCAGCGCAGCATCAGACTATTTTGCCACTAATAGAAGCTCAAAAAGTTCTTCTATCAACTCTGGCTCATTTCTAAGCGCGGTTTCCTCGCCACCGAAGTGAAAAATTCGCTGTTGGTAGATCGCCTGGTGAATCAGCATTTCAAGACCAGAGATGTATCTCTTGGCTGGAATCCTTGGGTTTGTGTAGGCGACATCCAAAACGGTCTGCAGCGGCTCACTGTTTGCGACTAGCTCTGGGAGAACGCCCTTTGGAAAGGTGCTGATCACGAGCTCTTTGTGCAAGGCCTCTGTTAGAGAAACGACAGTCGCATCAAATTCTTCTGCTAGCTCAGCAGCCAGCTCCTGGTTTCTGGCGTAGACAACTTTTTTTGAGTCGCCAAAAGCGGTCAGTGCGCTTCGCGCCGTTGCACCGGAGCCTAAAACTGCGACCTCTTGAGGGTTTTGGTTGACGGCTTTTTGAATGCCAAAGACATCGGTATTGAAACCCTTGTAACCATCCTTAGTTCTTAGCAGAGTGTTCACGCTTTTAGTGCTGGCAGCCAGGGGTGAGAGCGAAGTGGCGATCTCAAAGGCCTGATCCTTGAGCGGCATGGTCAGGCTAAAGCCTGCGTGGTCAGGCTTATCTGCCAGAAACTGAGCGAGGTTGTCTTGAACCTCAAAGGACTCGTAGCTAGCGGATGAACTAAGTCTCGAGAAAACGAGATTGTGGATTTTTGGGGAGAGCGAGTGCTGAATTGGGGAGCCCAACACCGCGTACTTATCAGTCATAGTTTGGGTTGTCTCGTAGCCACTGGCGATAAAGCTCAGCAGCTCTTTCGTGCTCGGCAAGGGTCTCAGAGAAGATGGTCTCCCCGGTGATTAGGTTGATCGATACAAAATACAACCAGTTTCCCTCTGCTGGCCGAAGGGTTGCCTCAATGGCCAATGATCCTGGAGATGCTATCGGTCCTGGAGGGAGCCCCGGGTTGTAGTAGGTGTTGAAGGGGTTGTCCTCATCGGCCATTCCCTCCTGGAATGAGTCGATAGAACCTTCGTAGTAGTACTTCACGGTTGGGTCGGACTGCAGGGCAATGTTGCGATCCAGGCGATTGGCGAACACCCTGGAGATCTTGAAAAGGTCCGATTCAATTAGCCCCTCGAGCTGCACTATTGAGGCCAGCGTGAGGACCGACATGGATTCTTTGAGGGTTAGGTCGTAGTCGTCAAGCTCTGCCTCCATGCGGTCGAGCATGGTGTTGATCACCGTATCGGCTGTTACACCCGGGTTAAAGGTGTAGGTGGCGGGAAACAAAAAGCCCTCAATACTGACTGCTGTATCCGGGAGGCGCTCCATGGCGTTCTCGATAGCCGCTTCTAGGTCAGCCCGCGTAAGGCCCAGGTCTCTCTCGAGCCTCGGGAGCATCTTGGCTACAGTGAAGCCCTCCGGGATGGTGGTCTGCACCACCACCTTGTTGGTATTAGATAGCAGTATCTGCAAGGCCTGAGCGGCTGGGATCTGGCTCGGGTACTCGTATACGCCAGGAAAGATTGTTGGGTCAGCAGCGATCATGTCGCGGTAGATGGCCTCGAAACTCTTGATGACATCGGCCTCGACCAACTTGTTGGCAACATCACGCCCGGTGTCTCCGGGTTCGATGGTGATCTGGACCATCGGGCCACCGGTGCCGTCATAATCCTCGACCTGAAACCTCGAGATGAAGTCATTGATCGAGTCTCGAGCAACCAGGTAGCCACCAGCTACCAACCCGGCCAGGATGCCAATCGAGATTATTGCCGCAAGGGCACCCTTGACTCGATTCTTCGGAGCAGTCGATTGCTCAAACTCATCCAGCATCGATCTCCTCCAAGCTCTTTCCGGCAAAATTATCGCGCTCGCTGCTGAGAGCAAACTCCAAAATCATTGCTGCCGCACTGGCGTCAATTATGCCTTTTTGCTGCCTTGAGTTTTTGCCTGCCTGTCGCAATGCGGCACTTGCGGATTTAGAGGTCAGCCGCTCGTCAATCAGCCGAATCGGAACCTCGGCAATTGCTGAGAGCTCACGAGCAAACTCAATAGCCATTTTGGTGCTGGCCGTGTGATCGCCTGATAGCGAGAGCGGGAGACCAACATAGATGCACTCTGGTTGCTCGGCGTTGATCAGCTCTGAAAGAGTTGCAAGGGCAGTTGGGGTATTTGGGAGCGTTGAGTGCGGAAGGCTGAGAGAGTCTTGCGAAATGGCAACGCCAATCCGGGCTTGACCGATATCCAGTGCAAGCTTGCGCACTAGAGGCTGCTAACTGCCTTGTCGATTGCGCTTTGCAGCAGCTTTGCGTCTGGACCGCCACCCTGAGCGAAATCAGGTCGACCCCCACCACCGCCACCAAGCGACTCGGAAACCATTTTCACCAGTGACCCCGCGTTTGCCTTTGATTGCGCAGCTTTTCCAACCGCGACCATGACAACCGCTCTGCCTTCTGTTTCAACGCCCAAGATTGCAACTGAGTTCTCGCCAAGCTGGTTTGAAAGCTTTGTGGTGAGATCCCGAAGACCCTCAGCGCTTACCTTTTCAACCTTGGTTGCCACCACGTCTAGGCCGGCAACTGACTGCTTTGCCGCCACGAGCTCAGGCAGCTGCGCGAGTGCTAATTGGCTTTGCAGGGCGGCGAGTTCGCGCTGGGTGCGTCGCAATTCCTCTATCGAGTCTGTTATGCGGTTTTCAAGCTCGTCGGCTGGGGATTTTAGGCTCGCAGAGAGCCTGCGAATTAGATCGCGCTCCTGATGAAGCGCGGTTAGAGCCTCGAAGCCAACTACCGCTTCGATCCTGCGAGATCCGGCACCAACCGAGCTTTCCGAGGTTAGGCTCACCAGTCCAATTTGAGAGGAGCGCGAGACGTGAGTCCCACCACAGAGCTCTCTTGACCAGGGACCTCCGACCTGAACAACCCTGACGTCCTCGTCGTAGGTTTCACCAAACAGCGCGATTGCTCCCCAAGCTTTGGCTTCGGGAAGGGTCATGAAGGCCGCGCTGACGGCAAGATCGGCACGAATCGCGAGGTTTGAGACCTCTTCGATTTCGCTTTTGGACTCATCGCTAAGGGCCTGTGCCCAGTTGAAGTCGAGTCTCATGTAGCCGGGCTTATTGAACGACCCCGACTGCAGAGCCTCGGGACCTAAAACCTGCCTCAGGGCCGCGTGCACGACGTGAGTTGCGGAGTGCGCCTGGCAGGCTCCCAGTCGCCACTGAGCATCAACCAGGGTTTGAGCCTGCTGGCCAGTTTTAACCTCGCCTTTGGTCACTCTTACCTTGTGAGAGAAAAGTCCCTTCACTGGTTTTTGAACATCCAATACTTCTAACTCGAAGCCATCTCCCACAATCACACCGGAGTCGGCCGCTTGACCGCCAGATTCTGCATAGAGCGAGGTTTTGTCAATGAAGAGCTCGCCTAATTGGCCCTCGACAAGTGAATCTGCTGTTTGTCCGTCTCTAATTAGCCCAAGGATCTCGCCTTGCGCTTCCAAAGACTCGTAACCAAGGAACTGAGTCTGACCCTTGGCGCGGAATTCGCTGTATACCTGAAGACCTGCAGAGCCAACCTTCTTGCTCTTCGCGTCATCCTTCGCCCTTGCGCGTTGCTCCTGCATCAAGGCGTCAAAGCCTGCTCTATCAACGCTCTTGCCGGATTCCTCCGCAATCTCGATGGTGAGGTCAATTGGAAAGCCGAAGGTGTCATGCAGCTGGAATGCGACCGCTCCTGAGAGAACCGGTCCAGATTCTTTCAGGGCTGCGTCTAGCACCTCTGTGCCGCTGGCTAGAGTGCGCAAGAAGCCCGCCTCCTCAGCCACTGCCGCCCGGTGCACTCGCTCGAAGCTCTCTTCGAGCTCGGGATAGGCCTCGACCATGGCGTTTTTGGATTCGGTGAACAATTCTCCGAGGCTTGGCTTTTCAACGCCAAGCAGTCTTAGTGCCCTGACAACTCTTCTTAGCAGCCTTCTGAGCACGTAGCCGCGGCCCTCATTCGATACCGTCACGCCATCGCTCATCAGCATTAGAGCCGATCTCACGTGATCGGCAATGACTCGCATGCGAACGTCATCGGTTTCGTTTTTGCCATAAACCTTGCCGCTGAGTTTGCTTGCTAAATCGATTAGCGGTCGAACCTGATCAATCTCATAGATGTTGTCAACGCCCTGAAGCAAAAATGCCACGCGCTCTAAACCCATGCCGGTGTCGATGTTCTTGCTTGGTAGCTCCCCCAAGATCTCAAAGTGATCCTTGGTGCCCCCATCGGCCCTCTCGTACTGCATAAATACGAGGTTCCAGATCTCGATGTAGCGATCCTCGTCGGCCTCCGGGCCACCCTCGCTGCCAAATTCAGGACCGCGATCAAAGTAGATTTCACTGCAGGGTCCCGCTGGCCCGCGCTGGCCGGTGGACCAGTAGTTATCGGCCATGCCGCGCTTTTGGATGCGCTCTCTGGGAATTGAGCTCTCTGCTAGCCAGTAGTCGATTGACTCATCATCATCTTCGTAAACAGTTACCCAGAGTTTCTCTGGGTCAAAACCTAGGCCGCCATCGGCTTCTGATTTGGTCAATAGCTCCCAGGCATAGCCGATGGCTTCTTTTTTGAAGTAATCACCAAAAGAGAAGTTTCCATTCATTTGGAAAAAGGTGCCGTGCCTGGTGGTCTTGCCCACCTCGTCGATGTCCAAGGTTCTTACACACTTTTGAACGCTGGTTGCGCGCTTGTAGGGGGCTGGCTCAACACCGGTCATGTAAGGAATGAATGGAACCATGCCCGCAACCACAAACATCAAAGTGGGGTCTTGGCTTATCAGTGGTGCGCTGGGAACCACCGTGTGGTTTTTAGACTCAAAGAATTCGAGCCAGCGCCGCTTAATCTCAGCGGTCTTCATGGACTACTTCTTAGCTGTTGGGCGCTTCTTAGGTGCCTTGATCTCGGCTTCGCGCTCTTGGTAGCCCTCGGCGATCGAGGAGCCGAAGTCCTTAGCGGCAGCGACCGCCTCGTCTACGGCTTCACGTGCCTGTGGGTTGTCGCGGTACTGGACAAGTCCAATCGCGCCAACTGTGATGCCAACCAAAAACCAACCTAGCTTGGACATTTTTTAATACCTCCGCTTACCCAGGGCCTTGAATGTTCCCTGCAGCACACCAACCAGTTTAGTTAGTGGTGCTCCCACCGAGGCTGTGAAGATGGCCACCAGAGAATTGATGTTCTCGGTGACCTGCTCCACGTCCTCGGTGATTTGATCAATGCGCTTGAGCTGCTTGTTTGCCTCAGCCAAAGTGGTCTTGGTTTCTGCCAACAGCGGCTCAAACTCTTTGTTGAAGGTCTTGACGGTGTTCGAGGTCTCGTCGATCAGACGACCAAGCTTGACCAGGGGAACGCCAATAAATAGAACCAGCAGTGCGACTGCCGAAGCTAAAACGATCCCTGCGATCTCGCCACCGGTCATAGTGAATTACCTTGCTGCGTAGAACTCAACCACGAGCTGAACTTCAGCGGTAACAGGAACCTCAACACGCTTTGGGCGACGAACCAATGTGGCCTGCAGCTTGTCAAGATCCACGCTTAGGTACTCAGGGGTCTTGTTCAGCACGTCAGAGTTGCCTCCGCCCGCTGCAACCTGGAACGGCTCAGTCTTCTCGCTCTTTTCAGCAACGTGGATCATCTGTCCTGGCTTTAGGCGGAAGGATGGGCGGTCAACACGCTCGCCGTCAACGAGGATGTGGCGGTGCACAACCATCTGACGGGCCTGGGCAATCGTGCGAGCAAAGCCCGAACGAAGAACTAGTGCGTCAAGGCGCATCTCCAACAGCTCAACCAGGTTCTCACCGGTTAGACCATCGGCACGCTTTGCCTCCTGGAACACCTTACGAAGCTGAGCCTCGCGGATTCCATACTGCGCCCTTAGACGCTGCTTTTCGCGCAGACGGACTGCGTAGTCGGAGTCGCTCTTGCGCTTGGTGCGGCCGTGCTGACCCGGTCCATAGGGTCTTTTTTCCATGTACTTCGCAGCCTTTGGCGTTAGCGCGATGCCTAGGGCACGCGACAGCCTTGTCTTGCTGCGGGATCTAGTTGTCTTCGACAAAAAGGTACCTTTCAAACTTTGAGTTGGATTTCTTAGGTTGTAGATTCCAGCCGCTGAATCTAAACAACCTGACGAATACTAGCAGTTAGCTGGCTGGAAGTCACTACCCCTCAAGTATTTCTCGGATTAGGCGCAATCGCTCCTGAAGGGTTTTCTCAAACCCGTGATCAGAGGGCTGGTAGTAGCGAGAATCCACCTCCGCGTAGCGCTGTTTCAAAATCCCCTTTGGGTCATCATGTGGGTATTTATAGCCAACCGCCCCGGTGGATCGAAGCGGCGCTGGAACTGGCTTCACGCTCTTGTTCTGGATGTCGTCTAATGCTCTATTGATGGCTTCGTATGCCCGGTTTGATTTAGGTGCCAGCGAGAGGTAGATCGTGACCTCTGCTAGCGGGATCCGCCCTTCGGGCATTCCGATTCTCTCCACAACACCAGCTGCCGCCTCGGCAATCACCATGGCCTGGGGATCAGCCAACCCGATATCCTCCGAGGCAAGGATCATCAGCCTTCTGGCGATAAACCTGGGGTCCTCTCCCCCGGCAATCATTCTGGCTAGGTAATGGATCGCTGCATCGGCGTCCGATCCACGGACCGATTTGATGAACGCACTGATGGTGTCGTAGTGAACATCACCCTTGGCGTCATAGGCGATTACGTTCTCTGAGGCCGTCTTCGCCACCTCAAGATCAATCTGCGCACTCGCAAGAGACGCCGCCTCCAATAGGGTCAGTGCCCTGCGAGCATCCCCTGAAGAAATCTCTGAGATGTATTCAATTGCCTCCTCCGTGGCGTTTGTGGAGGCCATAAGCGAATCAGAAGCAAGCGCCCGCTGCAGAATCTCCTTCACGTCAATCACGCTCAGCGGCTCAAGGGCAATAACCAGCGACCTTGAGATTAGTGGCTTAATCACGCTAAAACTCGGGTTCTCAGTTGTTGCAGCTACCAGAATCAAAACCCCGGACTCCACGGCACCCAATAGAGAGTCCTGCTGAGCTTTAGAGAAGCGGTGGATTTCATCCAAGAACAACACGGTGGTCTTATCAAACACATCGCGACGGCTCTGAGCTGAAGCTATGACTTCACGAACCTGAGCGACACTGGCGCTGATTGCGGAGAGTTCCTCGAAATGGGCATCTTGGCGCTCACCGATGAGTCTTGCCAAAGTGGTCTTGCCGCTACCCGGAGGCCCCCAGAGCAACACCGAGGAGAAGCCACCCTTTTCGCTCTGCACGAGCCTTCTAAGTGGACTGCCGTCCTTGAGCGCCCTTTGCTGGCCCAGCACCTCGTCTAGAGATTTGGGTCGCATTCTGGAAGCTAATGGTTCTTGTGCCACATGCGAATTCTAGGCAACGCCTAGAATTACGAGTTGCAAAAGACGGTGAGAAATGAAGAACGATTCCAAACTAGAAAATTACCTTGCGAAGCAAGAGCTCAAATCCAAGCGTGCCGATAGGGCAAAGCGAGACAACAGAATTTTCCCCGCTATCGCCGGTGGCGCTCTAGCGCTAGCAATCCTTGGCCAACTCGCCTACTTCGGCTTTGGGCCAGGCTCCTTAGACGATTCTCCGCTTGCGGAACCAGACACCACTCAGACTGAACCAGCTGAGGAAATTGAGCCTGAGCCTGAGCCAGAGCGCACGAATGACCCGGCGGTTCCAGATCCTGCACTGAGCGAAGACCGTATCTGGACCGGTGCTATGAATCTAAACGAGGAGCCATTGGAGTTTGAACTCTATGGAGACCTAGCTCCCCAGGCGGTTGCCAACTTTGTTTCACTTACCAATGAGGGTTACTTCGAGGACGTAAGTTGCCACCGTCTTGTGACAGCCGGCATTTTTGTCTTGCAGTGTGGCGACCCAGATGGCACCGGTGCTGGTGGACCTGGTTATAACTGGGGTCCAATCGAAAATGCACCGATTGGCGATCTTTATGAAGAGGGCGTTATAGCAATGGCCCGCGTGGGCGGCGATGACTATTCAATGGGTTCACAGTTCTTCATTGTTTACGATGAGTCAACAATTCCTTCAGATTCGGTTGGTGGCTACACCATCTTCGGTAAAGTCACCTCTGGACTGGATTCGGTCAAGGCAATTGCTGAGGCGGGCACTTCATCTGGAAGCTCAGATGGCTCACCTCTAGAGC
>DATBNK010000091.1:0-1694 GCA_036554355.1 Aquiluna sp. | reverse complement strand
ATGCCGTCCTTTGCTCCAGAGAGCAGTGTTCTAAATCTGCGCGAGAGATTCTCTTGCAGTGCATTATTTTTCAATTGGTTGCCTAACCTTGTAGCAGAAAAACCTTTAGGGAGAACCATGAGTGAAGCTGAACTAATCCGCGAGTTCCAAAAAAACCGTCTGCACATCATTTTGGCGCAGTTGGCACCAACCGGATTGCTAGCGTTCGCAGCCCTCACCACCCCAGATATTGCCCAGGGACCGATGTTTGTGGTTCACGCCTTCGCGCTTATCCTCTTGGCTTCTGGAATCCTTGGGGCGCTAGCTGAGTACTCCGCGGCCAGCCAGGCGCAGGCCGTTATTGATGATCTCAAGACCTTGCCTGGTCAGTCAGCCCTTCGCAACAGGGTGATTTCATTCAGGCCATGGCTTGAGGTTGTGAAGTTTGTCACTCCCGCAATCTTCGTTGCGATCTTTGTCTTTATCTTGCTGGGGCTTTACTTCTAACCCAAGCGCTAGACCCTTCAAGGTCTTTTGAGCGGTAATGTATCCTGTACTTACCAGGCAAGTACAGGTTAAAGACAATGACAACAAAAACTGAACGCCTCAACATGAGGATCTCGGCTTCCGCACTTCAAAAACTAAGACTTGCCTCGGGATTACGGGAGCAAGATCTGACTTCTTTTGTTCTGGGATCTGCTCTTGACCAGGCCGATCGAGTTCTTCTCAGCGAAAAGCTAGTTGACCTTACGGAAGAAGAGTTTGCAAAACTCGAACGCATTATCGCGGACCCAACGCCATCGGCAGCGCTAATCGACCTGATGAAAACTAACTCCGGCACACCGGATTAGCCGTAATCTCATTGCCCGCCAGGTAGTCATCGACGATTCGGTTCACGCAGTCATTGGAACCATAGGCGGTGTGGCCTTCACCTTCGAAGGTGAGTAGTCGTGCTCCATCCAATAACTCGCTCAAGCTAACCGCTTGAGCGTAGGGGGTTGCCGGGTCTCCGGTGGTGCCAACCACCAGTGGAGCGTTTGCCAAGGGGACGGTGAAATCTAGCTGCTCCATGCCAATGCCGCTTGGCCACCCCTCACAGGATGAGTCCTCAGCGGAGAAGTAGCGACCGAGAATCACAGAGGCCGCTCTGATTTCTGCCCTGCGGTCGGGAAGCTCGGGCCAAATGGCTTGATCGCTGCAGCCAATTGCGTAGTTGGCCTCGGTGATGTTTGACAGATAGCCACCATCTGGATCTCTATCGTTATAGAAATCCGCCAGTAGTAAAAAGGTGGAGCCGTTTCCCTCAAAGGCCTCCTCGAAGGCCTGAGACAAAAACTGCCAGGACTGCTCTGAATACAGAGTCACGATGATTCCCGCAATTGCCGACTGAAGAGCCAGGCCACGATTGTCGAAGGTGGGAAGTGGGCTTGACTCCCTGGCGATCAAAAAGTTTGCAATTTTGGTTTTAGAGGTTTCTACATCATCGGTAAAGGGGCAGAAGGAATCCATCAGGCAGTCCTCCAAATAGGCATCAAGGGCTTTGTCAAACCCCGCTATCTGACCCACCAGCTTGGTGCTGGGATCAAGGGTTGGATCCACCGCACCATCCAGCACCATTAGCCCAACCCGGTCTGGAAACAGCGCGGCGTAGTTCGCGCCAAGCGAGCTTCCATAGCTAAAGCCCAAATAGTTCAACTCTTCTTGACCCAGAACCT
>DATBNK010000077.1:0-12938 GCA_036554355.1 Aquiluna sp. | reverse complement strand
TCTCGAGGTTTTCATCTTTGGAAAGCTCTTGGCCCCAATGCAAAACCTCTAGGGCACCGCGCTTTAGGGAGAGAACGAGGGAAACGCCAGCTTGAGAAAGGTGAATAAATTGTGGCTTTTCCAATTGAATGCTGACCTCTTCGTCCCTAGTAGCTCTAGTCTGCACCTGATAACTGGGCGGAGTAAAGACTCCGCCCAGTTTCACTCAGTTGCTATTTCTTTTTGGGTAAATCTTTTGGAATTCACCCGGGTATAACTCCTTTTAGACTCAGCTAAAAGCCCAAAAATGTTTGGGTGTGAACGAACTTATTCGCATTTCCCAAACTTTTCGAAACAAAACGGACAAAAGTAATCATTCTGTTAGTAAATAAGCAAACATTTCCGCAAAACTTGTCTAATCTTTTGAAAAAGATTTAGGGGAAAGCAATTGCTAGCAGCTCAGCGCAAAGCACGCATCTTGGATGAGGTATCACTATCCGGTGCTAAGCGCATAACCGACCTGGCTGAAGCGCTTGGCGTTTCCGAGGTAACCATTAGGCGCGATGTCGAGCAGCTTGCCGGCCAGGGACTTGTGGACAAGGTCCATGGCGGAGTAACTGCAAACTCGCTGTCTTCAACTGTTGAGCCACCCTTTAGCTTCAACTCGATGCGCGAGCAGGCGGCCAAGGACGCGATGGCGCTGGTAGCTGCCGACCTGGTTCGCCCCGGCATGGCGGTGGCGCTTATGGGTGGCAGCACCGTCTACGCACTAGCAAAGCGGTTGCGAGACTTAGCCTCTTTGACGATTGTCACCAACTCTGTGCCGATTAGCGACTTCTTTGCCCAAAACCCCAGAGCGGATCAAACCGTGGTTCTCACCGGAGGCGTCCGCACTCCAACCGATTCTCTAGTTGGCAACATCGCCTCCGAGGTGTTCTCCAGATTCAACCTCGACCTGGTCTTTATGGGCACTCACGGCATGGACTCTGAGTTTGGATTTAGCTCCCCGAACCTGGTTGAGGCTGAGACCAACCGCGAGGTGATTCGCCGGGCAACAAAGTTTGTGGTGTTGGCCGATCACACCAAGTGGGGAATCAGGGGCTTCACCTCGTTTGCAAACTTTGAGTCTGCAGACATCGTGATCACCACCGAGGGGATCTCGAGCAAATCACTGGCGACCCTGAAGGCTGCCGTCAAGGACGTAAGGGTCGCTAGCGCGAGCTAAGTTGCAAAGAGTAAAGGTGTGAGCCGATTGGCTTCCCGAAGCGAACCGCGACGTTTGCTAGGTGGCCATTGTCTTTGAAGCCAAACTTTTTGTGAAGCGCGATTGATGCCCCCGCTCCCCTGTCGGCTATTACCGCAATCACCTCTTTGATGCCCTGATCCCGGCAGCGATCAATCAAAGCCTGCATCAGCGTCCCACCAAGTTTTCTGCCGGTTGCTGAAGGCAACAGGTAGATCTGGTTTTCAACAACTTTGAGATAGCCGGCCTTCGCTCGCCATGGAGCGACATAGGCAAAGCCAATTAGTTCAGGCCCCTTCATCATGACGATAAATGGCAAATCGAACTTCTCGAGCATCGCCTGTTTGTCTTGCCAGTAGTGAAGATCAAGGGGTTTGTCATCAAAGGTGATGACCGTGTTTCTAATGAAGTAGTTATAAATGTCACGAATCTGCGGCAGGTCTTCGAACCGAACGCTGCGGATTTCTATCTCAGGTTCGGGTTCTGGTGGTTTTTGTTTGAGCGCTCGAACCAGGCGCCACCTGGTTTCGGAATCCACCACCTACGCGCTCCAATCGATTGGCTCCAGATCTAAAGCTACAAGTGCATTGTTACAAGAAGAAAAAGGTTTTGAACCAAAAAAGCCGCGGTAGCTCGAAAGCGGTGAGGGGTGCGGGCTTGTTAGCACCTTCGCTCCAGCTAGATCGGGAGCGAGCTCCTGAGCCCGCTGACCCCACAAAATTGCAACCAGCTTGCCGCTTCTTGCTCGAACCAGCTCCTGAACCACGCGCTGGGTGAACTCCTCCCAGCCAAAGGCGAAGTGCGCTGCGGTCTCATCGCTTCTGGTGGTCAGGTGTCTATTCAGTAGCAGCACGCCGCGCTCTTGCCAGGGGTTGATATCTCCGGTCTGGACAAACTCGTGGCCAAGATCAGATCGCAGCTCTTTGAAGATGTTTGCCAGAGTCGGAGGGAGCGGGTTGGTCCCGGGGTTCACGGCAAAGGCGAGGCCGTTGGCGTGAAGAGGATTTGGATAGGGGTCCTGACCCACTATCAACACTCTGTAGTGCGAGGGTGGATAGCGAAGGACTCGAAGAACAAGATCTTTTTGAGGAATGGTCTTTGGGTCTGAATCGATTAGAGACTCAATGGTTTCGAGGGCTTGTTTTTGATCTCCCAACAGATTTTGCCAATCGGGGTGCAAAGCGCGAAACATAAAGCCATAGTAGATACCAGATTTTGATTTCCCAAACCGAAGGGCCCAAGAAGATGACAATCAGTCAAGAACTTCTCACGCAGGCAAACCAATTTGGCGAAGAGCTAATCGCCTTGAGACGGGCCCTGCACCAAGAACCAGAGTTCGCATTAGACCTGCCAAAAACCCAAGAAAAGATTCTCAAGGCAATCGATGGTCTTGGCCAGATAACCCTGGGCAAGAATCTGACATCAATCGTGCTCGTAATTGAGGGAGCAAAGCCTGGACCAACGGTGCTACTCAGGGCGGACATGGACGCACTTAGCGTCCAAGAGGAAACCGGTTTGGACTTTGCTTCCACCAATGGCTTCATGCACGCCTGCGGCCATGACCTCCACATGGCCTCAGGGGTAGGAGCTGCGAAGCTGCTGCACCAAAACAAAGACAAGCTCTCTGGCAATGTCGCAATCTGGTTCCAGCCCGGTGAAGAGGGTCACCACGGAGCCGATGTCATGATCGAAGAGGGCATGCTCGAGATCACTGGCGAAAGGCCAGTTTCCGCCTACGGCCTGCACGTTTTCACCGCGCTGCCACTTGGAGCAATTACAACCAAACCCGGGCCCATGATGGCGAGCGCCGGCGATCTACACGCAACCTTTTATGGCTCCGGCGGTCACGGCTCGATGCCCTGGCTCTCGAAAGACCCCGTCACTCCGATGGTCGAGGCGATTAGCTCACTGCAGGTAATGCTCAATAAGACTTTCGACCAGTTCGATCCCGTAATCCTCAATGTCGGTTGGATCAGAGCGGGTGACACCGCAACCACCAACGTGATTCCCGACACCGCAAGCTTTGGTGCGACGGTTCGCACCTTCTCAGAGGTCAATACCAAAAAGCTTCACGAGCTTGCGCCAAAGCTGATTCACTCAATTGCCGATGCCTATGGCATCAAGGCAGAGGTGAGCTTCTCGCAAGCGACCAAGGTACTGATGAATGACCCTGGCGCCGTGGAGCGGGTGCGGAAGGTTGCCAAAGAGCTAGTCGGTGAGCGCGGCTATCAGGACATGGAGCACCCCATTGCTGGTGGCGAGGACTACGCATCGATAGTTGACGAGGTGCCAGGCGCATTTGTGTTTGTTGGCGCTTGCCCACCAGAGATTGATCACACCACCGCACCCACCAATCACAGCGCCAAGGCTATGTTTGATGACTCGGTAATCCCGCTTGGGGCAGCGCTTTTGGCCTCGCTGGCCTTTGAGCACCTGGGCTAAAGTTACGGAAGATTACTAGAGCATTTGCAGTTGCATTGCTATTGCACCAATCTTTTAGAAACAACTAACACCTAAAGGCAAATCATGACTGAGGCAAATTGGGGTTTTGAGACCCAGCAGATTCACTCCGGTGCAGTAGCGGACCCAGCGACCAACGCTCGCGCTACCCCGATCTACAAGACCACTGCTTACACCTTCAACTCTGCCGAACACGCTAGAAACCTCTTCGGTCTAGCCGAGTTCGGAAACATCTACACCCGCATCATGAACCCGACCCAAGACGTGGCCGAGAAGCGCATCGCAGCTCTTGAGGGCGGCACCGCCGCCCTGTTATTAGCCTCCGGCCAGGCCGCTGAGACCTTTGCGGTTCTGAACATCGCTCAGGCCGGTGACCACATCGTGTCTTCATCGACCCTCTATGGCGGCACCTACAACCTCTTCAAGTACACGATGGCCAAGCTGGGCATCGAGGTCACCTTTGTTGAGAACCAGGACGATGAGAACGAGTGGCAGGCAGCGGTTAGACCAAACACCAAGCTGTTCTTTGCCGAGACCATTGGAAACCCAAAGGTTTCAATTCTTGACATCCGCAAGGTTGCAACCGTTGCTCACAAAAACGGAGTGCCATTCATTGTCGACAACACCGTTGCCACTCCTTACTTGATCCGCCCCCTCGAGCACGGCGCTGACATCGTCGTGCACTCTGCCACCAAGTTCCTAGGTGGCCACGGCACCGTGGTCGCGGGAGCAATTGTTGATGGTGGCAAGTTCGAGTGGTCCAAATCGGACAAGTTCCCAGGTCTCACCGAGCCTGACCCCAGCTACCACGGCGTTGTCTACTCCGAGGCTCTGGGTGATGGCATCGCCTACATCATCAAGGCCAGAGTGCAGCTGCTGCGCGATATCGGCGCAGCCGTATCGCCCGACACCGCCTTCTCGCTCTTGCAGGGCATCGAGACTCTCTCAATGCGCATGGAGCGTCACGTTGAAAACGCCCAGCAGATTGCGCAGTGGTTAGAAGCTCACCAGCAGGTCAAGAGCGTCAACTACGCAGGTCTGGAATCCTCTCCGTATCACGAAGCTCACAAGCACTATGCGCCAAAGGGTGCCGGTGCAATTGTTTCCTTCGAGATCGAAGGCGGCGTCGAAGCCGGCATCAAGTTTGTCGATGCGCTAGAACTCTTTAGCCACGTTGCCAACATCGGTGACGTGCGCTCACTGGTGATTCACCCAGCATCGACCACCCACTCCCAGCTTTCGGAAGCTGACCAAAAGACAACCGGTGTCACACCAGGACTGGTCAGGCTCTCTGTTGGACTTGAGAGCATTGAAGACCTAATCCATGACCTGCAGAAGGGCTTCACGGCTGCCAAGTAATGGATTTCCAGATATCTGAAGACTCTGCCCCCTCGGAATTCATTACCGAGGAGCAGCGTCGTCAGCTAGTTGGAAGACCGCCGGCAACCGGTGCCTGGATCATCGGAGACCCGGTTGGCGACAGGAAGTTTTCTGAGCCCTTCGATATCGCTCTCGAATCTGGCCAGATGCTCTCTGGCGCGAGGCTTGCCTATGAATCTTGGGGAGAGCTCAACCAAGACAAGTCAAATGCCGTGCTGGTGCTGCATGCCCTCACTGGCGACTCGCATTTGATTGGCGATGCTGGGAACGGCCATGCCACCAGCGGTTGGTGGAACGGGATTGTGGGACCAGGGCTTCCGATTGACACCGATAAGTTCTTTGTTCTAACTCCAAACGTGCTTGGCGGTTGCCAGGGCTCCACCGGTCCTTCGTCCCTGGATAAAAACGGACGCGAGTACGGACCTTCTTTCCCCCAGCTCACAATCAGAGACCAATCGGAGGCTTTTCTACAGCTCTCCGATCAGCTCGGCATCGACAAGTACTTTGCAATCATCGGCGGCTCGATGGCGGGCATGCACGCCCTCGAAATCGCCATCGACCACCCAGAGCGCCTGGAGCGCCTGGGGATCTTGGCCGCTCCCCCCTATTCGACTGCCGACCAGATTGCGCTCAACACTGTGCAGCTTGAGGCGATTCGCTCTGACTCGGGTTTTGCTGCCGGTTGGTACTACGACGCCAAGCCCGGCTTTGGACCCCACAAGGGCCTGGCCTTGGCCAGGCGCATGGCCTTATTGAACTACCGCTCTCCCAAGGAGCTCAATGAGAGATTTGCCAGGTCCTGGCAGTCTCAGGTGAGCCCGCTTACCGAGCGCGGGAAATACGCAGTTGAGAGCTACCTCGATTTCCACGGCAACAAGTTCGTGCGGCGCTTTGATGCCAACAGCTACATCACCCTGGTCTCCGCAATGAACTCTCACGATTTAGGTCGCGATCGCGGTTCTGTTGAAGAGGCGCTGCAACAAATCTCTTGCCCCACCTTGGTGCTGGGGGTGGATAGCGACCGGTTATTTCCACTAAGTGGTCAGGAGCTAATTGCTCAGCACATCAGTGGTGAGTTGGTTGGTGGTGGGCTGCAGGTGATTCAGAGCGAGTATGGCCACGATGGTTTTTTGATTGAGGCAAAGGAAGTTGGCGCAAGGCTTTCGATGTTATTGGCATAGGACCTATTTGCCATAGTGTGTCCATCGTGAACCTTTTGAAATCAAAGATTGCGGTCAGCTTCTTTTTTGTTTCTGGCGGCTCCTCGCTAGCCCTATGGGCTGTTCACATCCCGCTAATTGAAGACCGGGTTGGCATCAACTACCAAACCCTGGGACTGCTTCTCACGCTCTCGGGCCTGGGTGGGTTTTTTGCAATGCAGCTGTTTGGTTGGATGGTCGATCACATCGGAGCCAAATCCGCCACCCGACTGGGTGGCGTGGTTGTTGGCCTATCACTTTTTGGTCCGGCCTTTGCCCCGAACCCGCTCTGGCTGGGCTTAGCGATCTTCGGGATTGGGTTTGGCATTGCGGGCATTGATGTTGCAATGAATGCGGCGGCGCTGCAGGTGGAGAAGGTCAATGGCAAAGCCATCTTTACCTTCTTTCACCTGTTCTGGTCAGTTGGAGGGTTACTGGGTGCAGGGCTTGGCTTTGTGACCATCGGACTTGGTTTCAACCAGTCGCAGACCCTGCCGGTGGTGGGGGTCTCGCTGTCTATCATTGGGTTGTTTATCGCAAGCTGGTTGCTCCCAAACCAGGCTGTTGCAGACAATTCCGACAAGCAGCAAAACAAGGCCTCTTCAAAGGCAAACAGGCGGGTCTTTGGTTTTGTGATTCTGGCCGGTCTGATGGCTGCCTCCGGTGCGATCATCGAGGGAGTTGCGCAGGACTGGTCGGCACTGTATTTGTCGGATTACCAAAACGTCAGCTTTGCACTCGCAGCCTGGGGCTTAGCGGCATTCAACATCGGCATGATCATTGGGCGGATATTCATTGACCGAATCGTGGAAATCAAAGGCAGAAGCTTTGTGATTCGAAATGGCTCGATCTTTGCCGCTGCTGCCATCTTTGCGCAAGCCTTTGCTCCGAACTACGAGCTTTCGCTTTTGGCATGGGGTCTTTTGGGTCTTGGAATCTCGGGAGTCGTGCCGCAAATCTTTGCCGCTGCCGGCGAGATCGGCGAGGCCTCGCACTCGGGTAGGAACATGGCAAAAGTGGTTGGCATCACCTATATCGGTGGATTGGCTGGACCCTCGATTATTGGAATTCTCACCGGCATCCTGCCGTTGAACCTAGCCATTGGCTGGGGTGCAATCCTTGGCCTGTTTATCTTCTTTGCAACCCCAAGATTGGAAAAGCTACCCAAGTGAGCAAACTCTTTACTCCCCTGAAGATCCGCAACGTTGAAACCAAGAACCGACTCTGGGTCTCGCCGATGTGCATGTATTCCTGCGAGAACCAAGATGGTGTGGTTACTGATTTTCACCTCGCTCACCTCGGATCCTTTGCTATCGGCGGCGCGGGTCTTGTCATGGTCGAGGCCACGGGGGTGAACCCAGCGGCCAGAATCACCCCGTGGTGCACCGGCATCTGGAACCAGGAGCAGGTTGAGGCCTGGAAGCCAATCACCAAATTGATAAAGGACATGGGTTCTATAAGCGCCATCCAGCTCGCTCACGCCGGCCGCAAGGCCTCTAGCTACCGGCCCTGGTCCGGCACTGGAAACGTTCCAATTGAAGACGGCGGCTGGGAGAGCTACTCCTCAACCGATGTTGCCTTCGAGGGTTACAACGCCCCGCGCCGATTGGAAACCGCGGAGATAGCTTTGTTAGTTGATGATTTCAGGCAGAGCGCGAGGCGCTCAATCGAAGCCGGCTTTGATGCCATCGAGATCCACGCCGCCCACGGCTATCTTCTGCACCAGTTCCTCTCCCCCTTGGCCAACGACAGAGACGACCAATACGGCGGCTCCTTGGAAAACCGCGCCCGGTTGCTGCTTGAAATAGTTGCCGCCGTCAGAGCCGAGATTGGTGAGGGCGTGCCGCTGATGGTTCGCTTCAGCGGCACGGACTATGTCGAGGGTGGCTGGGACCAGGACCAAACCAACCAGGTTGCAATTTGGGCCAGGGAGCAAGGCGCTGACCTGTTTGATATTTCCTCTGGTGGCATCATCACCGGGGTAAAGATTCCAACAGGTCCTGGGTATCAAGTTCCACTTGCGGAATCTGCCAAGAAAGTATCAGGCGGCAACGTCTCAGCAGTAGGTCAGATCACCTCTGGCCATCAGGCCGAGGAGATCATTGCCTCCGGCAAAGCCGATGTTGTGATGGCTGGCAGAGAGTTTTTGCGTGATCCACACTTTGCCTTGAGAGCAGCCAAGGAACTGGGCGTTGAGGTTGAGTGGGTCAACCAATATGCCCGCGGAGTTTGGACTAGTTAGAAACTTGACTAGTTAGTCAAAAAACCTTCGCTTTTCAAAAAGCCGAGTTGGCTAGACTAGAACCATCTTTCTGGAGAGTAACCAAAGGGGCGGCCTTGTCCGGCAGCGACAACAACAATTCTGAAAACGACTTTGGGGCAAACGAATGGCTCGTTGCCGAGATGTTTGCCCAGTGGCAACAAAACCCTGATTCGGTAGACAAAGAGTGGTGGCCAATCCTCGAGCGCTACCAGCAGGAGCACGGTGGCGCACCTGCGATCAAGGAACCCGAAGCGACCACCGGGTCAATTGCCATCATCAACACAGATTCGACCGTGGTTCCAAAATTTGACCCAGCCGCAGTTGCGCCTCCAACCGAGGCAATAGCGGTTCCAATTGCAAAGACCCAGGCAGAGGCTCCAAAGACCGCTCCGGTTCCCGCGGACCTGCCGGCAACCGGCTCAATGCCGATTGTCACCGAGGAAGAGGACCAAGAGCCCGAGGTCACGATCTTGCGCGGCATGGCCAAGGCGCTCTCGACCAACATGGACGCCTCGCTCTCAATCCCTACCGCAACCAGCGTGCGGCAGGTTCCAGCCAAGTTATTGATTGATAACCGCATCGTTATTAACTCCCACCTCAAAAGAACCAGGGGTGGCAAGGTCTCCTTCACCCACCTGATTGGCTATGCGGTGGTTCAGGCGCTCAAGGAATTCCCCTCCCAAAACGTCTTCTATGACGAGGTGGACGGCAAGCCAGCATCGGTAACACCTGCGAACATCAACTTTGGCCTTGCAATCGACATCCCCAAGCCAGATGGCACCAGGGCACTTTTGGTTCCAAACATCAAGCGCGCTCAGAAGCTGAACTTTGCTGAGTTCATTGCGGAGTACGAAAAGCTCGTCAAGAAAGCTCGTGACAACAAGCTCACCGCGGATGATTTCCAGGGCACCACGATCTCGCTCACTAACCCAGGCGGCATTGGCACCGTCCACTCGGTGCCAAGGCTCAGCCAGGGTCAGGGTTGCATCGTGGGCGTTGGAGCACTTGACTACCCAGCCCAGTTCCAGGGCATGGCTGAAGACCAGCTCGCCGAGCAGGGCATTGGCAAGATCATCACCCTGACCTCCACCTATGACCACAGAGTCATCCAGGGTGCCGGTAGCGGCGAGTTTCTAAAGATCATCAACGAGCTACTTCTTGGAGAGCGCGACTTCTACGGCAAGATCTTCGCCGACATGCGCATCCCCTACACCCCGGTTATCTGGGTCAATGATTTCCACTGGGATCTAGCCGACGAGTCGGGCAAGAACACCAGAATCCAGGAGTACATCAACGCGTTCCGCGTTCGCGGTCACCTGATCGCAGATATCGACCCATTGAAATACGAGCAGCGCTGGCACCCAGATTTGGATATCCGCAGCTACGGCCTCTCGCTCTGGGACCTAGACAGGACATTTAAGACCGGCGGTTTTGGCGGTAGGTCCAAGGCAAAATTCCGCAACATGCTCGGCATCCTGCGCGACAGCTACTGTCGCACCGTCGGCATCGAGTACATGCACATCCAAAACACCCTGGAGCGCACCTGGTTCCAGGAGAAGCTCGAGCGCCCCTACGAGAAGCCCTCGAAGGCCGAGCAGTTCAGGATTCTAGAAAAGCTAAACCAGGCCGAGGCCTTCGAGACCTTCCTGCAGACCAAGTTCGTGGGGCAAAAGCGCTTCTCCCTTGAGGGCAGCGAGTCTTTGATCGCAGCAATGGACGAGATTCTGCAGTCTGCAGCCGATGCCGGTCTTGAAGAGGCCGCAATCGGCATGGCCCACCGCGGCAGGCTAAATGTTTTGACCAACATCGCGGGCAAAACCTATGGTCAGGTTTTCCGTGAGTTCGAAGGAGCCACCGACACCAAGAGTGTTCAGGGTTCAGGCGATGTGAAGTATCACATGGGCACCGAAGGTGTCTTCACTGCCGCAAGCGGCAAGACCATCAAGGTCTCACTAGCCGCAAACCCTTCACACCTCGAGGCTGTGAACCCAGTGTTGGAAGGAATCGTTCGTGCCAAGCAGGACCGCATGGGCAACCCGGACAACTATCCAGTGCTACCCATTTTGATTCACGGTGATGCTGCATTTGCAGGTCAGGGCGTGGTCCCAGAGACATTGCAGATGAGCCAGTTGCCCGCCTACAAGGTTGGCGGCACCGTCCACGTCATTGCCAACAACCAGGTTGGCTTCACCACCCTGCCCGAAGATGCCAGAACCTCGGTCTATGCAACCGATTTTGCCAAGGCCATCCAGGCGCCGATCTTCCACGTCAATGGCGATGACCCTGAGGCCGTAGTTCGGGTCTCACAGTTGGCATTTGAATACCGCCAGGAATTCAAAAAGGATGTCGTGATCGACATCCTCTCCTACCGTCGTCGCGGTCACAACGAGGGTGATGACCCATCGATGACCCAGCCGCTGATGTATAACCTCATCGAGCAAAAGCGCAGTGTTCGAACCATCTACATGGACAACCTGATCGGTCGAGGCGACATCACCCAGGAAGAGTTCGATGAGGCAAACGCCAACTTCCAGGCGAGCCTGGAAAAGGCGTTCGTAGACGTTCACGAGGCGATGAGCCAGCCAGTTGGCTTGCCAGAGCGACCAGTAGGTATTGGAACTACCGCATCCGAGAAACAAGAACTTCTAAAGCCAACCGCTATTGCCAAGGAGATGGTTGAGGCCGTGGGTAATGCTCACGCCAACCTGCCTGAGGGCTTCGTAGTTCACCCCAAGCTCGCACAACTTCTGCAAAAGCGCGTTGAGATGAGCCGTGAGGGTGGCATTGACTGGGGCTTTGGCGAGTTGATGGCCTTTGGTTCGCTAGTGGTCGAGGGTGTGAATGTCCGCCTGGTCGGTCAGGACTCCCAGCGCGGAACCTTCGTGCAGCGTCACGCCACCTTCTTCGATAGAGAAACTGGCCAGGTTTGGACTCCGTTGAAGTTCATCTCCGAGCAGCAGGCTCGCTTCGAGGTCTACAACTCACTTTTGAGCGAGTATGCAGCTCTTGGCTTCGAGTATGGCTACTCGGTCGAGGAGCCAGACTCGCTAACGCTTTGGGAAGCCCAGTTTGGTGACTTCGTCAATGGCGCTCAGACCATACTCGATGAGTTCATCTCATCGGCTGAGCAAAAGTGGGGCCAGCGCTCCTCTGTAGTGCTACTACTCCCCCACGGCTATGAGGGTCAGGGTCCAGATCACTCTTCAGCTCGAATAGAGCGCTTCTTGCAGCTTTGTGCCGAGAACAACATGACGGTGGCGCAGCCATCGACTCCCGCTTCTCACTTCCACCTACTGCGTCGCCAAGCCTTCACTCAGCCAAGAAGGCCTTTGGTGGTCTTCGCACCAAAGTCGATGCTGCGATTGAAGGCTGCTGCCTCCGCGGTTGAAGACTTCACGCAAGGTTCGTTCCTGCCGTTGATTAATGACCAACAAAACCTCGATCCAAACAAGGTTCGCAAGGTGCTGTTCTGCTCCGGCAAGGTCTATTGGGACCTATTGGCCGAGAGCCAGAAGCGTGCCGGCGGCGATGTTGCAATCGTGCGTCTAGAGCAGCTCTACCCAACCCCGGTTGAGGAGATGAAGACCGCGATTGCGCAGTTCCCCAATGCTGAGCTGAGATGGGTGCAGGATGAGCCTGCAAACCAGGGCGCTTGGACCTACATGGGTCTGTTTATGCCACGCTATGGGATCAACTTCAAGGTTGTTTCCAGGCCAGCCTCGGCATCTCCTGCAACCGGAAGCGCCAAGCGTCACGCAGCCGAGCAGGCCGATCTAATCCAGCGAGCGTTCCAGGACTAAGAGCTATTGATTTCTTATCGGGTTGTAATCCTCGGAGACGAGCTGCTCACCGGAGCAGGTGACCCGAAGGGGCTGGGATGGTTAGGCCGAGTCCAAGCCAGATTGCCAAAGGGCGATGATGTTGCCTTTTTCCCACTCGCCATGATTCACGAAACCACCGGGGATCTTCTAGAGCGCTGGCGTCGCGAAGCAATGCCGCGCTTTAGTAAAGACACCGAGAACTTTTTGGTGCTCGCACTTGGCTCTCACGACATCCAGGCCGGGGTTACCATCTCTAGATCCAGGCTCAATTTGGCATCGCTACTAGATGATGCGATGCGCGAGGGTGTGAAGGTGTTTGTGGTGGGGCCAACCCCAACCGGCGTTGCCGAGTATGACCACGAGGTGCAGTATCTCTCGGAGGGTTTTGAGGATGTTGTGAAGCGGCGCGGTTTGATCTACGTGAACTGCTTTGAGCCGCTAAAGGACCACGATGGCTGGCTTAGTGAACTTGCCAAACACGCCAGGCGACTACCCGGTCAGGTTGGTTATGGATTGATCGCGTGGTTGGTGCTAAATCGCGGTTGGTTTGAGTGGTTGGGGCTTACCGAAACCGACGCTTAGCCGTGGTCTTG
>DATBNK010000069.1:0-5183 GCA_036554355.1 Aquiluna sp. | reverse complement strand
AAAACACACCCTGCGCTCATACATCTACTACTTCATCTCAGGCATTGGCCTGGTGACAGCGGTTGTTCTAAATGCCATTGCCTCCACCACAGGCGCCGACTACCTCGGCGCCTGGTTCGGCAGCATCGTTGACTGGGTGCTCTCGGTCGACCTGCTTGTAGTGGCGCTGGCAGTGGTGGTGTTCATGTTGGTTGAGGCTAAGCGCCTTGGCATGAAGCGAGTCTGGCTCTACTTCTTGGTTTCTGGTGTCACGGCAATCGCCTTCACCTTCCCGCTATTTATGGCAAATCGTGAAAAGAAAATTCTTGAAAGAAAGCTTGCGGGGGGTTCACTGCACCGTTTTGATTTTGATGACCACCGCGTCGATGTTTGGGTTCCCAAGGATGTGAACCCAACCACCAGCGTGCTTCTCATGCACGATGGCCGCAACATCTTTGACGAAGGGGATTCTTTTACCTGGAAGACCTGGGAAGTCTTGCCTGCCATTCGTGATGAGGTCAGAGCGCAGGCTCCGGTTGTCATTGCGGTTTGGGGTCTAAGCGATTACACCCGATTGCGCGAATTGGCTCCGCAAGCCGTGTTAGATCAACACCCCGAGATCTGGAAGCTAATCCCTGCGGAGTATGAAGCAGATCGTGGTCCTGGATTTGGAGACTCCTACGTCTCACTGATTGCCGATGCCGTCTTGCCGTTTGTGGCCGAGAAGTTTGAGTTGCAACTAGAACCATCGAGAACCGCAGTCATGGGGTCCTCGATGGGTGGGCTGATGTCGATGTATGCGATGAGCAAAAGACCCGATGTCTTTGGAACTGCCATCTGCTTCTCAACCCACTGGCCCTTTGGAGGCGAGGTGATGGTTGAGAAGCTCACTGGCATGCTGCCTGATGGCAAGAACCACAGACTCTGGACTGACTCGGGAACCATTGAGCTAGATGAGCTCTATCCACCTTTTCACAACAAAGCAGTTGAACTAATAAAGCAAAAGGGCTACACCGAGCCAGAAAACCTAGTTGCAGCGATCTACCCAAACACCGGTCACCACGAGAGCTACTGGGCTAGAAGGGTGGCAGAAGCTCTGAATTGGTGGCTGAAGGCGCCGCCCCGCTCATAAACCTGACCACATCCTTATCCACCATCACATCTCTAATCGAGATGGGGCGGGTTAGATAAAGCCCAGAGAGCGCCGTGACTCGCGATAGCGCGACATAGGTCTGACCGGGACTAAAGGCCCCGCGGCCCATGTCAATCAATACCTCTTCATAGGTTTGGCCCTGGGATTTGTGAATCGTTACGGCCCATGCCAACCGCAGTGGCACCTGCTTGAACTCGGCCAGCGTGATCGGCACTAAGACTTCTCTCACCTTGCCACTGGCCTCATCGAAGTCTTCTTCGACTTCGTAGCGGACCTTCTCCCAGGTTGCTGGGCCAACATCAAACTCTTCGCCATCAACATCCACCACCACAATCCCTGACTTCGGCAGGGCAACAACATGGCCGATGGTGCCATTGACCCAGCGGCGCTGGCCCACCGAGCCATTTTTGCCCGGGGTGTATTCATCGTTTTTGATAAACATCACTTGAGCGCCAACCTTGAGCTCAAGGCTGGTCTCAGCTGGCAGGGCTCTGCCAAAGGCCTTGGCAGCGCCTTCTGAGTAGGTGGCAGTGAAGATCTTGGAGTCAGAAGGGATCTGCTTCATGCGGTGTTGGTTCACTGCATTGACGGTCTCGTTAATGGTCGCAAGACGAATAACGTCCTGGTTTTCTGGCATCCTGTTGCCCGCTTCGTTTAGCTCCTGGAGCATCTCATTCGTCACCGAGCCATCCCTGATGGCGTTGAGGATCTCTTTAAAATGACTGTCGGATTGGCGGAAGATCTCTCCTAGTTCAAAGCGCTCCAGATCGGCATTGCGCCAAACATGGGCATCAAAGAACCAGATCGACTGGTAGTTCTCTGCCATATAGCCACGCTCTGATGGGTCCCTTGGTGGCACCGGTGCCAACTGATAGGGATCTCCAAACATCACAAGCTGCGCGCCACCAAAGGGTTCATTGCGCCTGCCCCTAGCAATCCGCATTGCCCTATCGATGGCATCCATCAGATCTGCAGAGACCATCGAGATTTCGTCGATTACGAGCATGTCTAATGCCCTGAGGACCTCGCGGGTGCGCTTTGACAGGTGCCTTGCGATCTCAACCTCACCCAAGAGACCTAGTGGAAAGGTGAAAAGAGAGTGGATGGTGACCCCGCCAACATTCAATGCTGCAACTCCAGTCGGAGCACAAACCGCAAAGCTCTTCTCGGTGTTAGCAGTTAGGTGGCTGAGGAGAGTTGATTTACCGGTTCCGGCTCTGCCGGTTACAAAGACGTGGGCATCGTTTTGCTCGATGTAGTCAAACAGCGCTTTTTGCTCATCGCTGAGCTCGATAATCACCGCTGATCTCTCTTGCTGAGTTGTTCAAACATCAGGTTGTACTCATCCAATTCTTTGTTGCCAGTTCTGTCGGCTTGCCTATCTAAGCGCTTTCGCTCGCGAATATCTGAGCGATACCACTGAGTCACCACAATTAGTGTGATCACGATTGTTGGAAGCTCTCCAACTCCCCACGCAAACGCTCCGCCGATCGCCTGATCGGCGAGCGGGTCATCACCCCAGGTTCGACCCATCGATCCAAACCAGTCGGCAAGCAACAAGCCCCTCTCGTTCATCAGGCCAAGGCCGAAGAACGCGTGGAATGCCATAGTTCCAATTAGAAGCATGAGCTTGATTGGGTAGCCGGGTTTGTGAGGCTGCGGATCAACACCAATCAGTGACTGCACAAACAGGTAACCGACAATCAAGAAGTGCACCAGCATCCACTGGTGGCCCAGGTGCTCCTCCGTTGCCCACCTAAACAGTGGGGTGTAGTAGAACATCACCAGCGAGAGTGCGAAGTTCAACCCCGCAACTATTGGCTGCGAGATAAACCAGGCATATGGGGTGTGGACTGCCCACAACACCCACTCTCGCAATCCCTTAGAACCATCGGTTCTCGGAGCCTGCGCACGAGACAACAGCGTCACCGGAGCACCAGGAACTAGCAAGACCGGCACCAACATCGAGAGCATCATGTGCCCAACCATGTGAACCGAGAACAGATACTCCTGATAGGCATGCGGAGCACCGTTGGTGACGTAGAACAAAACGATCATGCCCATAACCCATGGAATGGTCCTCGACAGTGGCCACTTATCCCCTCGGTCCCTTAGGACCTTGACGCCATAGAGATAAACAGCGATTCCCAAAACCGCAATGGTCGCCCAGAGCGGATCTGGATCCCAAACCGTGATCCAAGCAGCTTCGGTGAGCTCTGGTGGTAGTGGGTCACCGGTTAGCAGCTGCGCCGGGGTTGGTGGAACAAACTCCGCATCGCTCACCGGCAATGGTGTCAGCGCCAAAGCGGTTCCCAACCCCATCGCAAGCCCCATGACGGTTAGCTCTAGAGTTACCAGCTTCCAAAAGCCCTTGGCACGCTTGGCAAAATCTGAAACCAGCTTCAGTCGGTGCAAAGCACCAAACACTCCAAGTGCGATCAACAAAACACTCTTGCCAATCAGCATCAAACCGTATTGGGAGAGCAAATCGCTTGGCTCATAGAGCCTGATGTAGCCAGAGCTCACTCCCGAAATCGCAACCAAGATAAATGCAAACAGTGCAAGCGTTGAATACCTAGAGACCAACACCCCAGCGCGCTCACTGTTTGCGTAGAAAACCGAGTAGAGCGCAACCAAACCACCAACCCAAACCGAGATGCCGACCAGGTGCATGAGCATGGAGTTCACTGCAATCGTGTGACCAACATCGCTTGATGCGTGACCAGATTCCGCCAAGGGGTAAAGACCGGCGGCGGCCAGTGCAGCATTCACGGCAACCATGCGGGTGCCGGTGAATGCCATGGTCGTCAATGAAACAATCAGCGCAATCACAACGTTGGCGGCCAAAAGCGAACCAAGCTCGATCTCGGTGGCAAAGAGCCAAAGCCCCTCGGAGAACTCCGGCCCATAGCTAAGAGCAGTTCCAGAGGCAGATAGGTAGGTCAACACAAAATAGGTCGCGCTTGCCGCCAGCCAGAGCGCTGCCGACCAGCTTGCCACTGGCTGCAGCCGCTGGCGCTCTTCAGTGTTACCGGCAAATGCGCTCAGCACCAGGGTGCCGATTGCGGTTGCCATTGAGAGGTTGAGCACGAGCTTCACAATTGGCTGGCCCCACCGCACCACAGGTCCTGGATCGGAGAACTGCAGTGGTGCAGCACCACCGCCATAGAGCATGCCGATAACAACGCTTGCGATTGCCGCGAACCCAACCAGGGTCACGGCCTGCAAAGTGCGAGTCACCTGGGTTTGTGTCACCTAACCCACCCTCGGAAAGAATCTTGGGGTTTTGAGCGCATAGGCCTTGTAGTCCGGGTACTTCTCAATAAGAAGACTCTCCTCAAACTGAGCCTTAATGTTCAAAAGGAAGTAGAGCATCAGCGCAATGACAAACTGTGGCCACCAGCCGGCATCCAGCACGACACCGAAAGCCAAAACCAAAAGCCCGAAGTAGATCGGGTGGCGAACCCTGGCGTAGAGGCCGGTAGTCACCAAGACCCCATCGTCCTTGGGAACCGGGTTGGCGGTGAGTGATTTACCAAGCCTCACAAAACTCGTGACCAAGATGATCGCCCCAAGAGCAATCACTGCAACACCGATAAGCCCAATGACTTCGGAGATAGGGCCGTAGGGGTTCTCCTGACGCGGAGCGGTAAACAGCAGTGCAATCAATAAAAACTGCACTGCAACATAAAAGTAACCCCGGGATTTGTTGTTCACACAAATAACCCTAACGCCCCAGATATGCCAAAAGCGGCGTCTATTACTAGACGCCGCCTCTGAGGTTTTAGTTACTTAACTGCAGCCTTTAGCTTGCTACCAGCGGACACCTTTACGGTGTTAGCTGCTGCAATCTGGATGGTTGCGCCGGTCTGTGGGTTGCGACCGGTGCGTGCTGCACGGTGGCCCTTGTCAACGCTTAGGTAACCAGGAATGGTGACCTTGTCACCCTTCGCGATTGATGCACCGATGGTGTCAAACATTGCGTCGATGACACGGCCAACAGCGGCCTGTGATTCACCAGTGTGCTTTGCGACTGCTGCTACGAGCTCGC